>NZ_JAHBCX010000066.1:0-206549 GCF_019955895.1 Pseudomonas sp. GL-B-12 | reverse complement strand
CCGCCCAGCCCGCCCAAAGCGCTCTGGCCGAAAATGCCGCAGGCGATGCCGCCCCACACGCCGCACAAGCCATGCAGCGGCCACACACCCAACACATCGTCGATGCGCCATTTGCCTTGGGCCGCGGTAAAGCACCAGACAAACAGCGCCCCCGCGACGGCACCGGTGACCAGCGCCCCCACAGGATGCATCAGGTCGGAACCGGCACAGATTGCCACGAGCCCCGCCAACGGGCCGTTATGCAGAAAGCCGGGGTCATTGCGCCCGACTATCAGTGCCGCCACCGTACCGCCAACCATAGCCATCAACGAGTTCACCGCCACCAGTCCGCTGACACCTTGCAGGGTTTGCGCGCTCATGACGTTGAAGCCGAACCAGCCGACGATCAGGATCCACGAGCCCAACGCCAGAAACGGGATGCTCGATGGCGCGAACGCGACCAGCCGACCGTCGCGATAGCGGCCATTACGCGGCCCGAGCAACAGCACCGCCGCCAGTGCCAGCCAACCGCCCATGGCATGCACCACCACTGAGCCTGCGAAATCATGGAAACCGGCGCCGAAGCGCTCCAGCAACCAGGCTTGCAAACCCAGGTTGCCGTTCCAGACAATGCCTTCGAAGAACGGATAGATGAACGCGACGATCAACGCGGTTGCACACAGCTGGGGAACAAACCGGGCACGCTCGGCGATCCCTCCGGAAATGATCGCCGGGATCGCCGCGGCAAAGGTCAGCAGGAAGAAAAACTTCACCAGTCCATAGCCATGGTCGGCATTGAGCACGGCCGCGGGCTGCATGAACGTCACGCCATAAGAAATCCAATAGCCTATAAAGAAGTAGGCCAGTGTCGAAACAGCGAAGTCGCTGAGGATTTTCGACAAGGCATTGACCTGGTTTTTCTGTCGCACGGTTCCGACTTCAAGAAAGGCGAAACCGGCGTGCATGGCCAGAACCATGACCGCACCGATCAGAATGAACAGCGTGTTGGAGCTATGGACCAGGGTGTCCACAGCGCTTTGCAGATTTTCCATGGAATGGGCAGACCTTATGGCAGAAAAAAAGCACCAAAGCAGTTCGCGATGACTGCCCATGCACCAAGTTGCAGCTTCAACGCATCAGCGCACTGATCTCGTTGAACCACTTTGGCGCACGGACGCCGCCCAGGAAAAACGCGCCCCGGACGTTTACGCGAGTTTTTGATTGTTGGTCCTACGGTTTTACTGAAATCATGCCCGGCAATAGCGCAATGGTGCGGACCGGCGCACCACGACCCAGCAAAAGTTGTACCAGTCATTTGTACTGAACCTTCGCCGAAGGCTCATACTCGAACGCATCAGAAAGCCACTTATGGAGATCACCCATGGCCCGCACCCAGGCAAAGACTGCTCAAGAAATCCTGATGAACGACTTTCAGACACTGGTCAGTGACACCGAACGCTTGCTGGAGCACACCGCGAACCTGGCCGGCGATCAGGCCGACGAATTACGCGAGCAGATTCACGACAGTCTCTTGCGTGCCCGTGAAACCCTGAAACTGACCGAAGACTCCCTGCGCGAACACGGCAAGGCTGCTGTCACCGCCACGGAAGACTATGTCCAGGCCAACCCTTGGCAATCCGTCGGGATCGCGGCCGGAGTGGGCTTCCTGATCGGCCTGCTGGCCAGCCGGCGCTGATATGGCGATCGGTGAATCTGGCCCGTCTGTAACGGGAGCAAGCTCCTCATCGCGGCGCCTGGGTGCTGCCTTCCTTGGGTTGCTGCACAGCCATGTCGAACTGTTCGGCATCGAATTGCAGGAACAAAAAGCCCGCACCGTCAGCCTGTTGCTGTTTGCCGGCCTGGCCCTGGTGTTTGCGTTGCTGCTGTTGGTGGGTTTGTCGACGCTGGTGCTTATCCTGTTCTGGGACACGTATCGCCTGACCGCCATCATCGGGCTCTGTGTGTTCTACTCCCTCGCCGCCATATTCTGTGGAATGCGCTTGAGAGCGGCGATTTTCGATGAGTCCTCGCCCTTCCATGGCACCCTGGAAGAGCTGGCCAACGATCGGGAGCGCCTGCTGCCATGAGCCTGCCTGAACTGCCACACAACAGCTCGCGCGCGGAAATGCGCAAGGCCCTGATCCGCCTGCGCATGGAAATGCATCGTCAGGAAATCCGCCACGAATCCGCGCAACTGCTGCAACCTTTGCAACGGGTGCGCGGGATGACGCAAAACCTGCAGGACGGCTTCGGCATCAAACACGCGCCACTCTGGGGCGTGGCCGCTGTCACCTTGCTGGGCTTTCTGACCGGCAAGGGTGCGAAGAACGGTGGTGGCCTCAGCAGCCTGACCCGGCTGATCCGCCTCGGCACCACACTGGGGCCGCTGATCAAACTGATCATGCAGGGCTCCTCACGCAAAGACTGATCAGCTTTTTCTGGCTGTATTCTTGTCATGTCGACGGGATGCCCCCCTCTATCGAGGGGGGCAATCCTGTGCGCCTACCCGGTCAACAGGCACCCTCCAAAAAAAATCTTGCAAGGAGGCCTCGATATCGACGCCGCCAGGTTGTAGTTCCGCTTGCAGGTCATGGCGCGAACCGGGAAGCTAGGCCATCAGTCACCTGACGGAGAGACCCCGCCTTGGATTGGCACACCCTGCTTACCCGCGAACGCCTTGGAAAACCTCTGCACAGCCCTGAAGAGCTCGGCCGCAGCCCTTTTCACAAAGACCACGACCGCATCATTTTCTCGGGGGCTTTCCGTCGCCTCGGGCGCAAGACCCAGGTCCATCCGGTGTCCAGCAATGATCACATTCATACGCGCCTGACCCACTCACTGGAAGTCAGCTGCGTGGGTCGCTCACTGGGCATGCGGGTCGGCGAAACCATCCGCAGCGCCCTGCCCGACTGGTGCGAACCCGGCGACCTGGGGATGGTGGTGCAATCGGCTTGCCTGGCACACGACATCGGCAACCCGCCTTTCGGCCATTCTGGTGAAGACGCGATCCGTCACTGGTTCCAGCAAGCCGCCGGCCGTGGCTGGCTGGATGCAATGAGTGAAGCCGAGCGCAATGACTTCCTGAATTTCGAAGGCAATGCCCAAGGCTTTCGGGTTCTCACTCAACTGGAGTATCACCAGTTCGACGGCGGCACCCGACTGACCTATGCAACGCTGGGCACGTACCTGAAGTATCCATGGACGGCCAGGCACGCCGACTCGCTGGGATACAAGAAACACAAGTTCGGGTGTTATCAGAGCGAGCTGCCGCTGCTGGAGCAGATCGCCCATAAACTCGGCCTGCCGCAACTGGAGGAGCAACGCTGGGCGCGGCATCCGCTGGTGTACCTGATGGAGGCCGCCGACGACATCTGCTATGCGCTGATCGACCTGGAAGACGGCCTGGAAATGGAGTTGCTGGAATACGCCGAAGTCGAGTCCCTGCTGCTGGGACTGGTGGGCGATGACTTGCCGGAGACCTACCGCCAGCTCGGTCCCGGCGATTCACGTCGACGCAAACTGGCGATCCTGCGCGGCAAAGCCATCGAGCACTTGACCAATGCCGCGGCCCGCGCCTTCGTCGAGCAACAAGAGGCGCTGTTGGCCGGTACACTGCCCGGCGATCTGGTGGAACACATGCACGGTCCCGCCAAGCGTTGCGTGCTGAATGCCAAGGACATGGCCCGCAAGAAAATCTTCCAGGACAAGCGCAAGACCCTGCACGAGATCGGCGCCTACACCACGTTGGAAATCCTGCTCAATGCCTTTTGCGGTGCAGCACTGGAGCAGCACAACGGTCGGACCCCGTCATTCAAGAGCCGCCGCATCCTTGACCTGCTGGGTAACAATGCACCCGATCCACACGGCCCATTGCACACTTCGTTTTTGCGCATGATTGATTTCATCGCCGGCATGACCGACAGCTATGCCAGTGACATGGCCTTGGAAATGACCGGCCGCGCCAGCCACTGAGGTGTATCGATTGATCAGCCATTACGGCATTCGTTATGGCTGATCCCCCCTTCAACTTCCAACAGCACTCAAGTTTCGTCGAATCGCCCTACAGCACATGGCGAGCAAACTGATCGCTTGCCCGGTACTCTCGCGAAACAATCGCCCTCCCTTCTGTTCGACAGATGAAGTGCTCCCCATGGCCGAAGACGATCTACGCATCCTCGTGGTGGAAGACCACCCCTTCCAACTAATAGCCACTCAATACCTGCTGGAAAGTTATGGCTTCACCCGACTGACTACCACCGACAGCGCCAAAAGCGCCATGCAGCAAATGCTCGGGGCCGATCAACCGTTCGACATCCTTTTATGCGATCAATGCCTGCCCGATCTGACGGGACTCGATCTGGTCCGGTTCGCCAGCCAGAGAGGGCTGATCAGGCAGGCGATCATTCTGAGTAGCCTGACGACCTCTGAACTGGATGAACTTGAAAAAACGGCCATTGAACACGCGCTGCCATTATTGGGTTACTTGATAAAACCATTGAAACAATTTGAATTTAGAGGCTTATTGACCTCGGCATCACTATCGAAAAAACACATATAAAATCCGACAAACACACAGCGAAAAACTTACAAGAAACTTCCTTTTAAAGTGCACCAAAGCATTAGGCTTTTTCAGCTTTCCTAATAAGAAACCTAGTTAACACGTAGTCCCATTCTTTTTTACTTGTAGGATTTCTCCTATATTGCCGCTACAGCTCGGTCAGTTCATGCGTCCCTTCAAGTATCTGAGCTATGGTGCGCGCTTTATTTGAGCTCGCATGGGACTTGATTATGAACTCCGTTTTTATTGTCGATGATCACCCGGTTATCCGCCTTGCCGTTCGAATGTTACTGGAACATGAAGGTTACAAAGTCGTCGGCGAAACTGACAATGGGGTCGACGCCATGCAGATGGTTCGCGAATGCATGCCGGACCTTGTCATTCTCGACATCAGCATTCCAAAACTGGATGGCCTGGAAGTGCTATCACGATTCAACGCAATGAGTACCCCCCTTAAAACGCTGGTACTGACAGCACAATGCCCGACACTTTTCGGTATTCGTTGCATGCAATCCGGTGCATCGGGCTATGTCTGCAAACAAGAGGACATCAGTGAACTGGTCAGCGCCATAAAAGCGGTATTTGCAGGTTACAACTATTTCCCGAGCGAGGCTTTGAACCCCGTCCGCGGAGATGAAACACGCTGTATCGAACTGGAACTGTTCAAATCGGTAAACGACCGGGAGCTGATGGTCTTGCAACTTTTTGCCCAAGGTCGCACAAACAAGGAAATTGCCAAGGGCATGTTTCTGAGCAACAAAACCGTGAGCACCTACAAAAAGCGCCTCATGCAGAAACTCAAAGCCAAATCCCTGGTTGAACTGATCGAGATGGCAAAACGTAACGCGCTAGTGTGAGAACCTCGATGCCCAGCCGTTTGAAGGTCTATCTGATTCAAGTGACCGCAGGTCTATGCGTGAGCACCTCGTTGTTCGGGGCACTGGGCAATGAACACTACACGCTGCTCAGCCGCTCTAACGCCGGGTCACTGGAGGTTCGGCTGGATGAATCCCAGCGACAATGGCTAAAAAATAAAAATCAACTAAGGCTCGGTACGTCGGCCCCGGACTATCCCCCTTTCGACCTGACCACCAGTGGTCAGGACTATGAAGGGTTTACCGCCGATTACGCTGGTCTCCTGGGAAAAGTAACCGGTTTGCCCGTCACGGTTCAGCGTTTCGATTCCCGAGGGGCCGCGATCGCTGCGCTGAAGAACGGCGAAGTCGATCTGCTTGGCACCGCCAATGGATTCGAAGCTGACAATACCGACATTGCACTGTCCATACCCTATGCCGTCGACCAACCCGTATTGGTGACCCGCGAAGGGGAAACCCGATCCCTCACCAATGGCTTGGCCGGATTGCGCCTGAGCATGGTGTATCACTACTTGCCGCTGGCGGAAGTCAGGGCGTTGTACCCGAAGGCGATCATCACGTCCTATCCGTCCTACCAGAATGCGATCAATGCCGTTGCTTTCGATCAGGCGGACGTTTTTCTCGGTGACACCATTTCAACTCACTACATGATCAACAAGGGGTACTTGAACAACATCCGCATGGCCAACTTCGGCAAACATGAAGCCTATGGTTTCAGCTTCGCCGTTAACAGGAACAACCCCGAACTGCTCGGCATCATCAACGCGATGATCACGGCCATCCCTTCCAGTGAACGAGAAAACATCGCCAAACGCTGGAGCGCCGGTAGCGACATTCTGCTGACCGATCAAAAGCTGCAACTCACTGACCGGGAAGAACGCTGGCTGGCACACCACCCGATTGTGCGCGTCGTCGTCAACGAAGCCTTTGCGCCACTGACGTTTTTCGATAGCAATGGCAACTTTCGCGGGGTCACCGCGGATTTGCTTGAGCTGATCAGGCTGCGCACCGGCTTGCGCTTTGACATCCGGCGCAGTCGAAGCGATGACGAAATGATCAAACAGATCAAGGACAACAAGGCCGATGTGATCGCCGCGTTGCTTCCCAGCGCCCAACGTCAAACCCAACTGAACTTTACCCGCCCCTTTCTGGAAAATTCCTACGTCCTGCTGACCCGCAAAGCCGCCGACAGCCCGACCAACCTCGCGCAGTTACAGGACAAGCGTCTGGCCATTGCCCGCGGCAATCCACTCATGGACTACCTGCGCAAAGAGTTTCCCCGGATCAAGTTGATCGAAACCCCGGACACATTCAGCGCCGTAGAGTCACTCGCCGAAGGCCAGGCCGAGGGCGCGGTGAACTCACTGGTCATTGCCAATTACTTCATTTCCTCGCGGCTGTTCGAGCACACATTGCAAATCAGCACCACCATCGGCACCGAGCAGGCGGCGTTTTCCCTTGCCACCGCTCGGGGCGCCAAAGAGCTGAATGCGATTCTCGACAAAGCGTTATTGAGCATCTCGCCGGAGGAACTGGGCATCATCAACAGTCGCTGGCGCGGCTATTCGGCGTCCTCGCAAAGTACCTGGCGCAACTATCAAAGGCTGTTCTACCAAATTGTCATCGGTGCAGGCGTGCTATTGCTGATTTCCATTGCGTGGAACGACTACATGCGACGCCAGATCAAGCAGCGCAAGGCCGCCGAGCGTGCGTTGAACGATCAGTTCGAGTTCATGCGATCGCTGGTCAATGGCACGCCCCATCCGATCTACGTACGTGATCGCCAGGGGCTGCTGCAAAGTTGCAACGACAGTTACCTGCAAGCGTTCTGCGCCAGGCGTGAAGATGTCATTGGCAAAAGCGTCATGCAGGGATCGATGAGCAATGTGTTCGAAGCCCGGGAGTACCAGGCTGACTACCAGCGTGTGGTGGCCGAGGGCAGACCGTTGATTGTCGATCGCGAGCTGCACATTGGTGGCCGGCGGCTGACGATCTATCACTGGATTCTTCCCTATCGGGATTCCAGCGCAAAAGTGCAAGGCATTATCGGTGGCTGGATCGACATCAGCGAACGGCGGCAACTGCTCGATGATCTGCGTTGCGCGAAAGAGCGCGCCGATAACGCCAATCGGGCCAAAAGCACGTTTCTGGCCACGATGAGCCATGAGATCCGCACACCGATGAATGCAATCATTGGCATGCTTGAACTGGCACTCAAGCGTCTTGATCATCAGCACCCGGAGCGTCCGGCCATCGATGTCGCGTACAACTCGGCGAAAGGCTTGCTGGAACTGATCGGCGATATTCTCGACATTGCCAGAATCGAATCAGGACGCTTGAGCCTGAGCCCGGAGCGCGTTAATCCGGGTGAACTTGTGGCCTCGGTCGTGCGGATTTTCGAAGGCCTGGCCCGACAGAAAGAACTCGAGCTGGTGCTGGAGTTTTCATCGGCCAACCCGACCTTCGATGTGTTGCTGGACCCATTGCGCTTCAAGCAAGTGCTGTCCAATCTGGTCAGCAATGCCATCAAGTTTACCGAGCAAGGCCAGGTCCGGGTCATTGTCGACCTGCACCCGGCAACGCAACCTGAGCGCGTACAAATGCGGGTGCAGGTTCACGACAGTGGTATCGGGATCAGCGAACAGGATCAACAACGCCTGTTCGAACCCTTCGCTCAGGCCGACAACGCCATACAATCGGCCAGGGGGGGCGCAGGGCTGGGACTGGTGATCAGCCACAACCTCTGCGAGATGATGGGCGGCAGTCTGCAATTGCGCAGCGAGCCGGGCGTCGGCACTCAGGTGGAGGTGTTGCTGCAGCTGGAAACGTTGCCGCTGCAACAGTCAGCCCAGGTGGCGGAGGCGCAAATCGTCGTCGCCACAACCCCATTGAATGTTCTGGTAGTCGATGATCACTCGGCCAATCGTTTGCTCACGTGCCAGCAACTGGAGTTTCTTGGACATCGATTTACCGTCGCGGCCGATGGGCAGGAGGGATTTCAGGCATGGAAAGACCAACCGTTTGATCTGGTGATCGCAGATTGCAACATGCCGGTCATGAACGGTTACGAGCTGGCCCGTGCCATTCGCCAGCATGAACGACAAAACCATCGTCCTCCCTGCACCGTTTTCGGCTTTACCGCCAACGCCCAACCGGAAGAAATACAACGCTGCAAACAGGCCGGAATGGACGACTGCCTGTTCAAACCCCTCAGCCTCGGTGCCTTGAGTCAATGGGTGGAAGGCATTGAACCCACCCATGCAACCCCGGCGTTCAGCCTGCACGGGTTGAAACTGATGACCGGAGGCAACCCGATGTTGAACCGGCGATTGCTCAACGAGTTGGTGAGTAGCAACCGCCAGGATCTGCAAACACTGTTGCCACTATCCAGCTCCGGGGATAAGCAGGCGTTGCAGGACATTGCCCACAAAATCAAGGGCGCAGCCCGGATAGTGCAGGCCTCCCGCTTGATCGACTGCTGCGAGGCGCTCGAAGCAGCCTGCCATGAGGATTTCGATCGCGAAAAAGTAGCTGGATGCTGCAATTCCATGGAGCGCGCCATGCTTGAGCTGGAGGGCGCGTTACTACGTCAGATCGAGCATTACGACGAAGGCAAAGTGAAAGAGCCTTAACTATGCTCGGACCCTCGGTAGTGTGTTGACCGTCATGGAGAAACCCGCAAGCGCGATGTCTGGATCAGCTACTGGCAGGCCATTGCCCTGGGCGGTAACGTGTCTAGTCCTGAAATAGGTTTACACCTGTTTCACCCTAACGCCCGATGCACCACATCGGGCTTGCTGGCCAAGGCCAGCCTGGCGTCTTGATCAGCAGTCAGTCAGGCGCAGGAAAATCGCCGCCAGCTGTTCGATTCCGGCCTGGTCCTGCGCAGTGAAGCGGGCGAGCTTCGGACTGTCGAGGTCGAGCACTCCGATCAATCGGCCGTCCTTGACCAGCGGCACCACCAGTTCGCTGTTCGAGGCGCTGTCACAGGCAATGTGACCAGGGAACGCATGCACATCTTCGACTAGCTGGGTCTGCAAGGTGGCTGCCGCCGTCCCGCATACGCCACGGCCGAACGGAATTCGCACGCAAGCGATCTGCCCCTGAAACGGGCCCAGCACCAGCTCTTCATTACGGTTGAGGTAGAAACCGGCCCAATTCAAGTCATCGAGCTGATTGAACAGAAACGCTGAGAACTGCGCGGCATTGGCGATAAAATCCCGCTCGTCCGCCAACAAGGACTCAAGCTGCGCGTGCAGCATGCCGTAGCCTTCGAGGCCCTGGCCGCTTTTTTGTAAATCGATCATGCCTTGTGCTCCAACAGCTTCAGCCCGACCCAATAACGGGCAAATTGATAGGCGCAACGTCCATTGCGATTGCCTCGGCCGGTGGCCCAGCGTACCGCCAGAATGTCCAGTTCTTCGTTGCGCTGCCACGCCAGTCCGGCCTTGCCGGCCAACTGGCCGATCCAGTGCTCGACGACGTTGAGGAAATGTTCCTGGGTAAACGGATAGAATGACAGCCACAGGCCGAAGCGGTCCGACAGCGCGATCTTGTCTTCAACCGCCTCGCTCGGATGCAGTTCGCCGTCGACCCGTTTCCAGTTTTCGTTGTCACTTTCCATTTCCGGCACCAGGTGGCGACGGTTGGAAGTGGCGTACAGCAAAACGTTGTCCGGCGCCTGTTCCAGCGAGCCATCAAGGACGCTTTTGAGCACTCGGTAATCACCCTCGCCCGACTCGAACGAGAGGTCGTCGCAAAACAGCACGAAACGCTGGGGCAGTTTGCCGATCTGTTCGACCACTCGCGGCAGGTCTGCCAGGTGATCACGCTCAATCTCGATCAGGCGTAAACCGGCTTGAGCGTGCTCGGCCAACAAGGCGCGCACCAGCGATGACTTGCCGGTGCCGCGCGAGCCCCAGAGCAAGGCGTGGTTGGCCGGCATGCCGTCGAGGAACTGCCGGGTATTGCGCCCAAGCTGCTCGACTTGCCGGTCGACGCCGATCAGGTCCGATAAACGCATGTCGAGGCTGACCTCCAGCGGCATCAGATAACCGCCGCGCGACTCACGCTGCCAGCGCGCGGCCAGGCATTGCGTCCAGTCGATGGCTGGCCGCGGTGCCGGCAGCAACGGCTCGATGCGGGCCAGAACGGCATCGGCGCGTTCAAGAAAAGCATTCAATCGGGAATCCACGACTTCTCCTCGGGCACGTTCACAGTAATGATGGTGATACAGCGACGAAACACAGCGTCAGACAAGCGGCTGCCCCCGCAGTACAGGCCTCGCGAGAACATCAGTAGGCAGGCATGATCGGCTATGCTTGAGCAGCGAAAGGAAACAGAAGTGGTTCACCCCCCCATGGATATCAAATTCACCAACCGGCTGTCATTCAAGCAAGCCCGGCTTACCGTGCTGGTCGGTTTCATTCTGGGCACGCTGCTCAGCCTGCTGCAAATAGGCATCGATTATGCCAGTGAAGACGCCTCCATCAATCGTGAAATCCTTTCATTACTGGAAATCAGCCACAATCCGGCCTCGCGAATCGCCTACAACATCGACGCCGAACTCGCCAAGGAACTGACCCAGGGCCTGCTGCGCTCGCCAGCGATCATTGGCGCGAAACTGACCGACAACAACGGCATTGTGCTGGCCAACGTCAAGCGACCCGGTGTGGAAAACGGTTACCGGATGCTCAGTGACTTCCTGTTCGGCGCCAATCGACAGTTCGAAGACCGACTTTACCTGGATCATTTACCCAACGAATCCCTGGGTACGCTGCGGCTTAACGTCGACACTTACGCCTTCGGCGACCGGTTCCTGCGCCGGGCCGAAGTGACCCTGCTCAATGGGTTCGCCCGCAGCCTGCTGCTGTCCGGCATCCTGCTGGCACTGTTCTATGTGATGCTGACCAAACCCCTGGTGCGGGTCATCCGTGAACTCAGCGGTCGCGACCCGAGCAGCACCGAGCCGACCTCACTGGAGTGTCCCACCGGGCACGCCAACGATGAGATCGGAGTGCTGGTCAAGGTTGCCAACCAGCAATTCAAGAACATCACCACCGAAATCCAGCAGCGGCGCAACGCGGAAAACCGCCTGACCGAGTACCTCGGCCAACTGGAAAACATCGTCTCGGCCCGCACTGCCGAACTCAAGGCGATCAATGCCCGACTGAGCCAATCCAACGAGGAACTGGAAGCCGCCCGCAGTACCGCCCTCGACATGGCCGAAGCCCGCTCGGTGTTCCTGGCCAACATGAGCCATGAAATCCGCACCCCCCTCAATGGCTTGCTCGGGATGATCGCGTTGTCCCTCGACGGGCCGCTGAATGCCGAACAACAGCAGCAACTGTCGATCGCCCATGACTCGGGCAAAGTGCTGGTGGAACTGCTCAACGATATTCTCGACTTGTCGAAGTTCGATGCCGGCCAACTCGAACTCGAACACATCCCCTTCGACCTCGGTTCGCTGATCGAAGACACCGCCAACCTGTTGTCGCAGAACGCCGCCCCCAGCGTCGAACTGACCTGCCTGATCGATCCGCATTTCCCGGCACTGGTGCTCGGTGACCCGACCCGGGTGCGGCAGATCGTCAGTAATCTGCTGTCCAACGCCCTCAAATTCACCCGTTTCGGGCGGGTCGACGTGCGCCTGTCGACGTTCGGCGACGGCGTCAGAATCGAAGTGTGCGACACCGGCATCGGCATCCCACAGGATGCCCAGGTCAAAATCTTGCAGCCCTTCACCCAGGCCGGTGTCGGTATTACCCGCCAGTTTGGCGGCACCGGGCTGGGCCTGGCCCTGACCTACAACCTTTGCGAGGCCATGCAAGGGCGCCTGACGATCAGCTCCGAGCCGGGTTTTGGCAGCCAGTTCTGCGCGGATTTGCCATTGCCCAGCCATACCCGTGCAACTGCTGTTTCGCTCAAGGGCAAAGTCATTGCCATCACGGCCGCCAGCAGCGGGCTGGGCGAACTGCTCAACAGTCTGTTGCCTGGCTGGGGGCTGGACTATGAACGGCGCTCCATGGATGACCCACTGCTTGGCCTGGCAGCCGACGTGCTCATCACCGACTGCCCTGAATGCCTGTTCATTTTGCGCCCCACCCTCAGCGCGCCGATCCTGCTGATCACCGCTTATGGCAATTTCATGCCCAGCGAAGAGGCCAACGCCCTCGCCCCCTTGCAACAACAGGCCCGCCCTTTGGCCCGCAATACGCTGCTTCAGACGTTGCGGCGAATCCTGCAACCGCAAACCCACCCGATCAACGAGGCCCGACTCGACACGCAATGCCCGCAACGCCGCGGGCGCGTGCTGCTGGTGGAAGATAATCCGGTCAACCAGTTGGTGGCCAAGGGCATGCTCGGCAAACTCGGCTGCGAGGTCACCACCGCGGCTCATGGTGGAGAGGCCCTGGATCAACTCGAGCAACGGGATTTCGACCTGGTGCTGATGGACTGCAACATGCCGGTGATGGACGGCTATGAAGCCAGCCGGCAAATCCGCCGTAGCGGACGCTGGCCCCAACTGCCCGTCGTCGCCCTGACGGCCAACGCCATGTCGGAGGAGCGCGAACGCTGTCGTGCCGCGGGCATGAGCGACTACCTGGCCAAACCTTTCCGGCGCGAAGAACTGGCCGCCCTGCTGGACTTATGGATCCCCGTTACGACAGTGCCTTGATCTGTCCCAACAGATGATCGAGGCCATCGCGCAAGTCGTTGAGACGATTCAGATCGACCCCGCTGTCGCACAACAGGCGCGCCTTGAGGGGCCCGACCTGATCGCGCAAGGCCGTGCCGGCTGGCGACAGGCTCAGGTGCACTTCACGCTCATCGCGCGCTGAACGCTGACGTTGCACCAGTTGCAGTTGTTCGAGGCGCTTGAGCAAGGGTGTCAGCGTGCCGGAATCCAGGGCCAAACGCTCGCCCAATGCCTTGACGGTCGGTTGCTCCGGGGCCGCTTCCTGCCACTCCCACAACACCAGCATCGCCAGGTACTGAGGGTAAGTCAGGCCCAACTGATCGAGCATTGGCTTGTAGGCGCGAATCACCGCCCGGGAAGCCGCGTACAGCTTGAAACACAGCTGGCTGTCGAGCTTCAGGGAATCGACTGACAAGGTGTTCATTTGAGCAGGGCTTCGATCTCGCGGGTCAGGTCCTGCGGCTTGGTCGCCGGGGCGAAGCGCTTGACCAGTTGCCCGTCCTTGCCAATCAGGAACTTGGTGAAATTCCACTTGATGCCCTGGGAACCCAGCACCCCCGGTGCGCGCTTTTTCAATTGCACGAACAACGGATGGGCGTCGGCACCATTGACGTCGATCTTTTTGAACAGCGGGAAGCTGACACCGAAGTTCAGCTCGCAGAATTCGGAGATCGCCCCTTCGTTGCCCGGTTCTTGCTTGCCGAACTGGTTGCAGGGAAAACCGAGCACCACCAGGCCCTGGTCCTTGTAGGTCTGCCACAGCTCTTCCAGGCCTTTGTACTGCGGAGTGAAACCGCATTTGCTGGCCGTGTTGACCACCAGCACGGCTTTGCCGGCGAAATCCGCCAGGGTCTTTTGCTCACCCTTGATGGTGGTGCAAGGGATGCTCAGCAGGTTGTCGCTCATGTTTGAGGTTCCAAGTGAATGGCAGAGATAACAAAATAGCGAGCAATTGAATTGTGTGCAATTTAAATATCGGGAAAGCGATCATCGGATCGCTTCGGGGACTTACTCGCGCGGTACCAGGTCCAGGCACACCGAATTGATGCAATAACGCAGGCCCGTCGGCGGCGGACCATCAGGGAATACATGCCCCAGATGCGCGTCGCATTTGGCGCAGACCACTTCGGTGCGGATCATGCCGTGGCTGGCATCACGGATTTCGGTCATGGCGCTGTCGCCGATCGGCGCATAGAAACTCGGCCAGCCGCAGCCGGAATCGAACTTGGTCCTGGAGTCGAACAGCGGCTCGTTACAGCAGATGCAGTGGTAGACACCGTCGGTCTTGGTGGCGTTGTATTTGCCGGAAAACGGACGTTCGGTGCCTTTGAGGCGGCACACGTTGTACTGCTCTGGATCGAGCATCGCCTTCCATTCTTCCAGGGTTTTTTCCAACTTTTCCATGATCACACCTCAGCGGCTGAAAAAGCCCGATCTGTACCTTTTCCACGGATCGGGCGGCACGTATGATTGCGCCTCGTCAAACGCCAGTCTGGCAGCCAGACCACGCGCATTCAAACGGAAATATGGGTGCTGCATCTCAAGGCGTCAGGCCTGTGTGAATACGCAGGATTCCCAGCACGGTTGCCCAAACGCCGTCTGGATCGTTCATTTTCGGGAACACATCGCCATGCAGGTCAGCAAATCGAACAAGCTCGCCAACGTCTGCTACGACATTCGCGGCCCGGTGCTCAAGCACGCCAAACGCCTGGAAGAGGAAGGCCATCGCATCCTCAAGCTGAACATCGGCAACCCGGCGCCTTTTGGGTTCGAAGCACCGGATGAAATCCTCCAGGACGTGATCCGCAACCTGCCGACCGCCCAGGGCTATAGCGACTCCAAGGGTCTGTTCAGTGCGCGCAAGGCCGTGATGCAGTATTACCAGCAAAAGCAGGTAGAAGGCGTCGGCATTGAAGACATCTACCTGGGCAACGGCGTTTCCGAACTGATCGTGATGTCGATGCAGGCCCTGCTCAACAATGGCGACGAAGTACTGGTGCCGGCGCCGGACTATCCGCTGTGGACCGCTGCCGTGAGCCTGTCCGGCGGCAATCCGGTGCATTACCTGTGCGACGAGCAAGCCAACTGGTGGCCGGACCTGGCCGACATCAAGGCCAAGATCACCCCGAACACCAAGGCCCTGGTGATCATCAACCCGAACAACCCGACCGGCGCGGTGTATTCGAAGGAAGTGCTGCTGGGCATGCTGGAACTCGCCCGCCAGCACAATCT
This sequence comes from Pseudomonas sp. GL-B-12, assembly GCF_019955895.1. Lineage (NCBI taxonomy): Bacteria > Pseudomonadati > Pseudomonadota > Gammaproteobacteria > Pseudomonadales > Pseudomonadaceae > Pseudomonas > Pseudomonas sp. GL-B-12. Next base: position 191,206 of record NZ_JAHBCX010000066.1, on the reverse strand, counting down.
GGTGGTGTTCTCCGACGAGATCTACGACAAGATCCTCTACGACGACGCCGTGCACATCTGCACCGCCTCCCTGGCGCCGGACCTGCTGTGCCTGACTTTCAACGGTCTGTCCAAGTCCTATCGCGTCGCCGGTTTCCGTTCCGGCTGGATCGCCATTTCCGGCCCGAAACACCACGCCCAGAGCTACATCGAAGGCATCGACATGCTGGCGAACATGCGCCTGTGCGCCAACGTGCCGAGCCAGCATGCGATCCAGACCGCCCTGGGTGGCTATCAGAGCATCAATGACCTGGTGCTGCCGCAGGGCCGCTTGCTGGAGCAACGCAACCGCACCTGGGAGTTGCTCAACGACATTCCGGGCGTGAGCTGCGTCAAGCCGATGGGGGCACTGTATGCATTCCCGCGGATCGACCCCAAGGTCTGTCCGATCCATAACGACGAAAAGTTCGTTCTCGACCTGCTGCTCTCCGAAAAGCTGCTGGTGGTTCAAGGCACCGCGTTCAACTGGCCATGGCCAGACCACTTCCGCGTCGTGACCCTGCCCCGTGTCGATGACCTGGAGATGGCCATCGGACGCATCGGCGGCTTCCTCAAGTCCTACCGCCAGTAAGCGATCCGTCACCGTGCGACGTTCTCGAACGTCGCGCGATGATTCATCCCGCAACATTTGTTTGCAATGCGCCACTGGCCGTCGCTTTGTCGCTACCAGACAGCGTCTTGCCTGCTCGCGCCTAACAAAGGCGGGGCCTTCGACATGAATTGACTGACAAACTCTTCCCGCATACTCGTCGGAAATGCCCTGCAAGCAGCTAGACTGTTGCCGTAGGACACAGTTTGAAATAGTCACCCAGTTGAATACCCCGGTGCAGCACCTTATATACCCCGCAGTACGCTACATCTTTAGCATGAGGAGATTTCTACAACCATGATGCGCATCCTGCTGTTCTTGGCCACTAACCTGGCGGTCGTGCTGATTGCCAGCATCACCCTGAGCCTTTTCGGCTTCAACGGGTTCATGGCGGCCAATGGGGTTGACCTCAACCTCAATCAGCTGCTGATCTTCTGTGCGGTCTTTGGTTTCGCCGGTTCGCTGTTCTCGCTGTTCATCTCCAAGTGGATGGCGAAGATGAGCACCAGCACCCAGATCATCACCCAGCCACGCACCCGTCACGAGCAATGGCTGCTGCAAACCGTCGAGCAACTGTCCCGCGAAGCCGGGATCAAGATGCCCGAAGTCGGTATCTTCCCGGCCTACGAGGCGAATGCTTTCGCCACCGGCTGGAACAAGAACGACGCTTTGGTCGCGGTCAGCCAAGGGTTGCTCGAGCGCTTCTCGCCGGATGAAGTGAAAGCCGTCCTGGCCCACGAAATCGGCCACGTAGCCAATGGCGACATGGTTACCCTGGCGCTGATCCAGGGCGTGGTGAACACCTTCGTGATGTTCTTCGCACGAATCATCGGCAATTTCGTCGACAAGGTGATCTTCAAGAACGAAGAAGGCCAGGGCATTGCCTACTACGTAGCGACCATCTTCGCCGAACTGGTTCTGGGCATCCTGGCCAGCGCCATCGTCATGTGGTTCTCGCGCAAGCGCGAGTTCCGTGCCGACGAAGCTGGCGCAAACCTGGCCGGCACCGCCGCGATGATTGGCGCCCTGCAACGCCTGCGGGCAGAACAAGGGCTGCCGGTGCACATGCCTGACACCCTGAACGCCTTCGGTATCAACGGTGGCATCAAGCAAGGGTTTGCCCGCATGTTCATGAGCCACCCGCCGCTGGAAGAGCGTATCGATGCTCTGGCTCGTCGCCGGGGCTAATACACTCCACAGCAAAGCAAAAGGCCCGCAGCGATGCGGGCCTTTTTTGTCTGCTGGAATGTTTCGGTGTTTTTTAGGGCCTCTTCGCGGGCAGCTTGCTCGCGAAGGGGCCAGTGCAGCTAACCGTTCCTACCGACTGGAAACCAGATACACCCGCTCCTCCAGCCGCGTGACACCCGCCTCCAGAAACTTCCCGCTCTCGCTCAACACATCCTGATCTTCCAGGATCTTCAGCGCCCATGAATCCCCGAACAACCGCCGCACCTCATCATCGAGTACAGCAAACGGCGGGCCGGGCATTTGTGCCTGGTCATAGTCCAGGGTAATTACCAGGCCATGGGACTCCCTCGGCAGTATCCGCTTCAAATGGGCGGCGTAGCGCTCTCGCATTTCCGCCGGCAGCGCGATCAACGCCGCGCGATCATAAAGTGCAGAACAATCAGCCACATCGCCTGCCGTCAGCTCGAAGAAATCGCCGCACCACAGTTCAATGGAACCTGCCCGATAAACCTTGAACGGCCCCTGCTCGCTGACGGCCGGATCAAAGCCATGTTCGCTGAAAAACTCCTCGACGGCTTTTTCCGACAGTTCGACCCCCAAGACCTCATGGCCTTGATGGGCGAGCCATAGCAAATCCAGGCTTTTTCCACATAACGGCACCAACACGCGTGCGCCTTCTTCAAGGATTAACGCTGGCCAGAACCGCTTCAGATGAGGGTTCACCTGCGGCAGGTGAAAGCCGATCTGGTTCGCCGCCCATTTCTTGTGCCAAAACTCAGGCTGCATAATTAACCCCGAAAATTCGATCAAAACACCCTAAAACTTATATTAGATTTAGATTAATGATCTGACTGAAGATGTTGCATCTTAACTCTCAGGAGCTCATTCATGTTCCCCAGCCTGTACATATCCCACGGCTCCCCCATGCTCGCCCTGGAACCCGGTGCCAGCGGGCCGGCACTCGCCCGCCTGGCCGCCGAGATACCGAAGCCAAAAGCCATCGTGATTGTGTCTGCGCACTGGGAAAGCAATGAGCTGTTGGTCAGCGGCAATCCACAACCGGAAACCTGGCATGACTTCGGTGGTTTTCCCAAAGCCCTGTTCGAAGTCCAGTACCCGGCTCCCGGCGACCCACGACTCGCCGCAGAGGTTGTCGAGTTATTGAAAACCGCTGGCTTTCCAGCACGTATCGACAGCAATCGGCCTTTCGACCATGGCGTCTGGGTGCCTTTATCGCTGATGTACCCACAAGCAGACATCCCGATTGTCCAGGTTTCGCTGCCCACCCGTGGCGGTCCCGCCCTGCAGACCCGTGTTGGCCACGCGCTGGCCAGCCTGCGCGACCATGGCGTCCTGCTGATCGGCTCCGGCAGCATAACCCACAACCTGCGGGAACTGGACTGGCATGCCGGCCCCGAGAGCGTTGAGCCCTGGGCCCAGGCATTTCGCGACTGGATGATCGAGAAACTCGCAGCGAATGACGAAGCCGCGCTGCACGACTATCGCGCGCAGGCGCCAAACGCTGTACGCAATCATCCGAGTGATGAGCACTTGTTGCCGTTGTATTTTGCCCGCGCTGCCGGGGGGCAGTTCAGCGTTGCTCACCAAGGGTTCACCATGGGTGCGCTGGGCATGGACATTTACCGCTTCGGTTAACCCAAGGACCGAGTCGCCCCCATCGCGAGCAGGCTCGCTCCCACAGGGGATCGCATTCCAATGTGGGAGCGAGCCTGCTCGCGATGGCTGCAACACAATTCGAACGCCGAACACAAATCAGCAGGCAAAAAAAATCCCCGAACGAGTCGGGGATTTTTCATGTTCGATCAATCAGCCCGAGAGCGGATCAATCTTCGCGGTAGCGACGCAGCTTCAACTGCTTACCGGCAACGCGAGTGTCCTTCAGCTTGGTCAGCAACTTCTCAAGACCATCTTCCGGCAGCTCGACGAGGCTGAAGCTGTCACGCACCTGGATGCGACCGATGGCTTCACGCGCCAGACCACCTTCGTTGAGGATGGCGCCCAGCAGGTTCTTGGCAGCGATACCGTCACGCGCGCCCAGCGCGGTACGGCAACGTGCACGGCCTTCGCCCAGTGGCATCGGAGCACGACGCTCGCGGTCACCACGCTCAGGACGATCACCGGAACGCTCTGGACGATCGCCACGCGGTGCGTTGTTCGGCACCAGTGGACGCTCTTTCTCGATAGCGGCCAGGTTCAGCGCTTGACCGTTGGTAGCCTTGCGCAGCAGGGCTGCGGCCAGGGCACGCGGGCTGCAACCGATGTCGGCGGTCAGGCGATCGAGCAGATCACCGTGAGTCGATTCGGCCTCGGCCACCAGTGGCGACAGGCTGTTGGTCAGCTTCTTGATGCGCGCATCCAGAACGGCTTGAGCGTCTGGCAGGCGAACTTCAGCAACCTTCTGACCGGTTACACGCTCGATCACTTGCAGCATGCGGCGCTCACGCGGAGTCACCAGCAGCAGTGCACGACCTTCGCGACCGGCACGGCCGGTACGGCCGATACGGTGAACGTAGGACTCTGGGTCGTACGGCATGTCAACGTTGAACACGTGAGTGATGCGCGGAACGTCCAGGCCACGAGCAGCAACGTCGGTCGCCACCACGATGTCCAGACGGCCATCCTTGAGGGAGTCGATCACGCGCTCACGCTGGTTCTGGGCGATGTCACCGTTCAGCGCAGCGGCTTTGTAGCCTTTGGCTTCCAGGGCACTGGCCAGATCCAGGGTCGCTTGCTTGGTGCGCACGAACATGATCAGGGCGTCGAAATCTTCCACTTCCAGCAAGCTGAGAACGGCCGAAGTCTTCTGGTCAGCGTGAACCAGCAGGTGAGCCTGCTCGATCGCGGTAACGGTCTGGGTCTTGGTCTGGATCTTCACGTGTTGCGGATCGCGCAGGTGGCGTTCAGCAATGGCACGGATCGACTGCGGCAGGGTGGCCGAGAACAATACGGTCTGACGGGTGACAGGCAAGGCCTTGAAGATAACTTCCAGGTCGTCCATGAAGCCCAGTTTGAGCATTTCGTCGGCTTCGTCGAGAACCAGGTGGTTCACGGTCGCCAGTACTTTTTCGTCGCGACGCAGGTGGTCGCACAGACGGCCCGGAGTGGCGACAACGATCTGTGCGCCATTACGGATTGCTTTCAGCTGTGGGCCCATCGGCGCGCCGCCGTAGACAGCCACAACAGTTACGCCCGGCATTTGCTTGGCATAGGTTTCGAAAGCGGTTGCAACTTGTAGCGCCAACTCACGAGTTGGGGCCAGGATCAGGGCTTGCGGTTCGCGCTTTGCAGGATCGATGCGATGCAGGATCGGCAGGGCGAACGCAGCGGTTTTACCCGTACCGGTTTGCGCCTGACCAATCATGTCGTGACCGGCCATGATGATCGGGATCGATTGCTGCTGAATAGCCGATGGCTCTTCGTAGCCAGTCGCGGTGACGGCTGCAAGAATATTCGGATTAAGATTAAAAGCGGCGAAGCCGCCGGTTTCCTGGGTCATGGGTCTGCCTCTAAGTGCATCCGCAAAGACCCATGCTCCAAAGCTGCGCGTGCCGTGTTGAGACTCAAGAGTCGCCCTGGCAGCTTTGTCGGCGGGGATTTGCGAAAACGAATGAATGAAAAGAATCGTCAAGGGAGAGTCCGCTGGGCGGACGTGCAGCCGAAGCTGGCTTCGGGGAATTGCGCTACCTAAACGCGGCCCGGTTAAAGGCCGGCGCGCACTATACCGGAATTCGCCAAAAAAGGGAGCTTTTTTTATCGAATATCCACCGGATACGCCGTTGTGTCACAGGCTTTGCGAATAATCGATCAGCCGTCTACTTTTCAAAGGCCCGGCCTTGCGGGTGATGGCGCTAAAACGGTTCACCCTTTGCCGTGCAGACCGCCGGTCTGGCACGCCTTTCCCACCCCGAGGATCGCTCCATGAATCAGCCCAGCTCCAGTCGAGTCAGCCGCGAACGGCATGGTCATGTGTTCCTGATCGGCCTGGATCGGGTGGCCAAGCGCAACGCCTTCGATCTCGACCTGCTCAACGCGTTGAGTCTGGCTTATGGCGAGTTCGAAGCCGACAGCGAGGCGCGGGTGGCGGTGGTGTTCGCTCATGGCGAGCACTTCACCGCCGGACTCGATCTGGTCAATGCCAGTGTCACACTGGCAGATGGCTGGCAGGCTCCACCCGGCGGCTGTGATCCGTGGGGGGTGTTCGCAGGTCCCAGGGTCAGCAAACCGGTGATCGTCGCCGCCCAAGGCTATTGCCTGACCATCGGCATCGAATTGATGCTGGCCGCCGACATCAACCTGTGCGCCAGCAACACCCGGTTCGCTCAGATGGAAGTGCAACGCGGGCTCTTCCCGTTCGGCGGCGCCACCCTGCGTCTGCATCAAGTTTCCGGCTGGGGAAATGCCATGCGCTGGTTGTTGACCGGTGATGAATTCGACGCCCGTGATGCTTTGCACTTGGGTCTGGTGCAGGAGGTCATGGCCAGTGAGGACTTGCTGCCCCGGGCGATTGAACTGGCCGAGCGGATCGCCCGGCAGGCACCGCTTGGGGTGCAGGCGACGCTGATGTCTGCTCGACAGGCCCGGTATGAAGGGGAAACCGCAGCGGCACAGGCCTTGCCGCTGCTAGTCAAGAAGTTGATGGCTAGCGAGGACGTCAAGGAAGGTGTGCGGTCGATGGTGGAGCGGCGGCCTGGAGTCTTCAAAGGGCTTTAGTTTTTGCAGTGGCTTTGAAGGCCCCTTCGCGGGCAAGCCCGCTCCTACAGGGTTCGGTGAGCTCCGAAGATCCACTGTAGGAGCGGGCTTGCCCGCGAAGGGGCCCGTCCAGACAATAAATTAATTAGGTGGCCGGACGAATGCACTTGATCAACGAATCCAACGAATACCCCAACCGCGGCGCCAGCGCTTCGGCACGGGCGATCAGGCCGTCCATGTCCAGTTCCTGGTCCAGCTCCGACGGCACGATCAGAATCACGTTGCCCTCCTTCACCGGCAGCTCCCAGTAATGTCGATGGTACAAACCGCGCAACAAGGCGGCGCCCAGGGGTTTGCCATCGTCGGTAGCCCACTGATTGATGACCAGCCAGCCACCCGGATTCAATCGCTTCTGGCAGTTTTCCAGAAAGCTCCAGGCCAGATGCCCGACACCCGGACCGACGTCGGTATAAAGGTCGACGAAAATCAGGTCCGCCGATTCGGCGGTGTCCAGCAGCTCCAGCGCATCGCCAACGCGGATGTACAGGCGCGGATCGTCATCCAGCCCCAGATATTCAATGGCCAGGCGCGGTACGTCCGGGCGCAGTTCGATGGCTTCGACATCTTCCAGCGGCAGGAACTTGAGGCAGGCCTGGGTCAGCGTCCCGGCGCCGAGACCGAGAAACAGCGCGCTTTCCGGGTGCTCGTGACACAACGCGCCGATCAGCATCGCCCGGGTATAGTCGTACTCGAGCCAGCTCGGATCGGCCGTGAACACGCAGCTTTGTTCGATGGCATCACCGAACTCGAGAAAACGGTAATCGGCCACTTCCAGCACACGAATCACGCCGAACTCGTCCTGTACCTCGGCGAGCAAATGCTCGACGCGCTCCTCAGTCATTTCATCTCCTGATCGTCACCGGGGCCGGCAACGCAATAACACCGCGTGTAGAGAGCGGCAAAGGCGAGATTGTCGACGAAGCGACGGGAACAGGTCACGCACTAATTTGCTGATAACATGGACGTCCGAGCGAAAACACTAGAGACCGTGATGAGCCAACCCTGGAGCCCTGACAGCTGGCGCGCCCTGCCGATCCAGCAACAACCCCAATACCCCGACGCCGCACATTTGCAGCAGGTCGAGCAGACCCTGGCCAGCTATCCGCCGCTGGTGTTTGCCGGCGAAGCCCGGGAGTTGCGCCGTCAGTTTGCTGAGGTGACCCAGGGCCGCGCGTTTCTGTTGCAGGGTGGCGACTGCGCCGAAAGCTTCGCCGAATTCTCCGCGGCGAAAATCCGCGACACCTTCAAGGTGTTGTTGCAGATGGCGATCGTGATGACCTTTGCCGCCGGCTGCCCGGTGGTCAAGGTCGGGCGCATGGCCGGGCAGTTCGCCAAACCGCGTTCGGCCAACGACGAAACCATCGATGGCGTGACCTTGCCCGCCTACCGTGGCGACATCGTCAACGGCATCGGTTTCGACGAAAAAAGCCGCGTGCCGGACCCGGCACGCCTGCTGCAGTCCTATCACCAGTCCACCGCCACCCTGAACCTGTTGCGCGCGTTCGCCCAGGGCGGGTTTGCCGATCTGCATCAGGTGCACAAGTGGAACCTGGACTTCATCGCCAACTCGGCGCTGGCGGAAAAATACAGCCACCTGGCTGACCGCATCGATGAAACCCTGGCGTTCATGCGCGCCTGCGGCATGGACAGTTCGCCGCAGTTGCGCGAAACCAGTTTCTTCACCGCCCACGAAGCGCTTCTGCTGAACTACGAAGAAGCCTTCGTGCGTCGCGACAGCCTGACCAACGATTACTACGACTGCTCGGCCCACATGCTGTGGATCGGCGACCGCACCCGCCAGCTCGACGGCGCCCACGTCGAATTCCTGCGCGGGGTGAACAACCCGATCGGGGTCAAGGTCGGCCCGAGCATGAACCCCGACGACCTGATTCGCTTGATCGACGTGCTCAACCCGCAGAACGATCCCGGTCGCCTGAACCTGATCGCGCGGATGGGCGCGAACAAGGTCGGCGATCACTTGCCGCAACTGATCCGTGCCGTCCAGCGTGAAGGCAAGCAGGTGCTGTGGAGTTCCGACCCGATGCACGGCAACACCATCAAGGCCAGCAGCGGCTACAAGACCCGCGACTTCGCGCAGATCCTTGGCGAGGTGAAGCAGTTCTTCCAGGTGCACGAAGCCGAAGGCAGTTATGCCGGTGGTATCCACATCGAAATGACCGGGCAGAACGTGACCGAGTGCATCGGTGGTGCGCGGCCGATTACCGAGGATGGCTTGTCGGATCGCTACCACACCCATTGCGACCCGCGGATGAATGCCGATCAGTCGCTGGAACTGGCGTTTTTGATTGCTGAGACACTGAAGCAGGTTCGACGCTAGTTTTTGACTGCCTGATATATCGCCTTCGCGGGCAAGCCCGCTCCTACAGGATTCGCGCCGTACACAAAATCCGTGATCGGCTCGATCAATGCAGGAGCGGGCTTGCCCGCGAAGGAGCCTGCTCAGTCACCGCCAATTTGTGTGAATGCCACCCGCAACCTTGCCGCACTCGCCCGCGGGCAATTGAGCTGAACCTGCGCCAACCCCAGCCAATCCGCCATCTGCCGCAGATTGACCGCCAACGCCAGCATCCCCTCCTCATCCAGCCCCGCTTCCTCTTCATGCACCGCATGCACTGCCAAACGGCCCGCCGCCCGTTCGGCGCGCAGATCGACCCGTGCGGCAATTCGCTCGTTGTGCAAAAACGGCAGGACGTAATAGCCGTACACCCGGTTGTCCTGCGGCGTGTAGATCTCCAGCCGATAGCGAAAATCAAACAGCCGCTCGGTCCGGCTGCGCTCCCAGATCAGCGAATCGAACGGCGAGAGCAATGCACTGGCGACGACTTTGCGCGGCACTTTTGGCTCGGGCAGACAATAGGCCGGTTGCCGCCAGCCCTGGACTTCGCAGGTCAACAATTCCCCGGCCTCGACCAACTCGGCCAAACGTGGGCGGCTGTCCGCAGGGTTCAAGCGGAAATAGTCACGCAAGTCTTTCTCCGTACCGACACCCAAAGCCGCTGCCGCATGCCGCAACAGGCCGCGCTGGGCGTCGTCTTCACTCAGGACGGGGTGCGCAAGTACCTCCGAAGGAATCACCCGCTCCGGCAGATCGTAGAGCCTTTCGAATCCGCGCCGTCCGGCAACGGTCACTTCACCGGCAGCGAACAACCATTCAAGCGCATGTTTTTCCGCGCTCCAGTCCCACCAGGGACCGGCTCGTTCCTGACGGGTCGACAGACTTCCGGCCCCCAGCGCGCCCTGCTCCTCGACCGAAGCCAGCACCTTGCGAATGGTGTCTTGCTGTTCACGACCAAAGCGCGCCAATTGCTGATAAATGTCTTCGCCACGGCTCGCACGCTGCATGCGCCAACGCATCAACGGGTACATGGAAAGTGGCAATAACGAGGCTTCATGACCCCAATACTCGAACAACGTACGGCGCCGGCCCTGACTCCAGGCAGCCTGGTCGAGCAAATCGGAGGAATAATTGCCGAGGCGGGAAAACAGCGGAAGGTAGTGCGAACGCACCAATGCATTGACCGAATCGATCTGCAGAATGCCCAGCCGTTCGATCAGGCGATTGAGCGCAACAGCCTTGATCGCCGCTGGCGGCGACCGCCCGTTGAACCCTTGGGCGGCCAGCGCCAGACGCCGAGCCTGTTTGAGGGTAAAGGACAATGTTGCGGGCATGGGTGCCTCCTTGTCTGCTCGCAACCTACCTCACCGGTAAGGGGTTTGTGTAGCGTGGCCTTCATCATTTATGCATCGGGTCATTCCAGAACGGTTTGATCGACTCGTTCTCCACATCCGCACGGCTCATGCCGATGTCCTTGAGTGCTTCGTCGCTCAAGCTCGCCAGCAGTTCGCGCTCGCGATGCAGTTCGTACCAGCGGCCGACCTTGTGCAGCAGATCGGATATCACGTGAATCGAGTGTTTTTCTGCACCATGGAACTCATGTTGACCTTTCATCTTGTTGCCCTCCGTTTGGATGGCTCCAGTCTCGCGCCGGGTCTAAGATCAATCCAACGAATGTTTCTGATGTCACATATCTCGGAGATTGATGGATGTCCGCCTACCCGAGTATCGATACCGAAGTGTTGCGCACCTTCGTTGCCATCGCCGACCAGGGCGGCTTTACCCGCGCCGGCGAAATGGTCAACCGCACCCAGTCAGCCGTCAGCATGCAGATGAAACGACTGGAAGAAGATGTGCTGCAGCGCCAGTTGTTCCAGCGCGACGGGCGGCAGGTGCGGCTGACAGCCGAAGGCCAGGTGTTGCTCGGCTATGCGCGGCGAATCCTCAAGCTGCACAGTGAGGTCTTCAACACCTTGCGCGAACCCGACATGGTCGGCACCGTGCGCATCGGCACGCCGGACGATTATGTGATGCGGTTCCTCCCGGGGATTCTGCGCCGGTTTGCCCAGTCTTACCCGCTGATTCAGATAGAAGTGCACTGCGAATCATCAAAACAACTGCTGATGCGCCATGACCTTGACCTGTCAATCGTGACCCGCGAACCGGGCAGTGAAATCGGCCAGTTGTTGCGCAAGGAACGTTTTGTCTGGGCCGAGGCACAATGCTACAGCGCTCATGAGCAGACTCCGCTGCCGCTGGCGATGTTCAACAGTGATTGCTTCTGCCGCCTATGGGCCTGCAATGCCCTGGATGCCCGGGGGCGTGATTACCGGGTGGCGTACAACAGCGACAGCCTGTCGGCGATCATGGCGGTGGTCAGCGCCGGCCTGGCCGTCACGGCGCAGCTTGAAAGCCTGATCACCGCGGACATGCGCATCCTCGGTGAGGCCGAGGATCTGCCGCTGCTGCCCGAGGCCAGCATCATGCTCGTGCGCAACCTGCATAACCCGTCACCGATCACCGAGTGCCTGGCCGAACACATCATCGAAGGCTTCAAACCTTGAAGGTGAGCATCACCGCACAGAACACCAGGAACCCGCAAAACAACCCGCGCAGCAGCCGCTCCGGCAAAGCGTGGGCAACCTTCACGCCCCAACTGATGCTCATCAACCCGCCGACCGCCAAGGGTAGGCCAATCACCCAGCTGACCTGATGGTGCGCGGCGTAAGTCACCAGCGTCACCCCCGTACTCGGCAAGGCCAGCGCCAACGACAACCCCTGCGCAACCACTTGGCTGGTACCGAACAGACTGGTCAGCACCGGTGTCGCCACTACCGCGCCCCCCACGCCGAACAACCCGCCCATCGTGCCGGATGCAGCGCCAAGCACGCCCAGCCAAGGCCATGAGTAGTTCATCTGCGAAGCCGCCGGGGTGCTGGCGGCGAACATGCGAACGAGGTTGTACACCGACAGTGCGATTAGAAACGCGACAAAACCTATACGCATGGTTTGCGCATCAATGCCTACCGCCCAGATCGATCCGAGCCAGGCGAAGCAGAACCCCATGATGGCCAGCGGTAACGCGTGGCGCAGTTCGATCCGGTTGCGCTGATGATAGCGCCACAGCGCCAGCATCACGTTCGGCACCACCATCACCAGCGCGGTGCCTTGGGCTATCTGCTGATCGAGTCCGAACAGCACGCCCAGCAGCGGAATGGCGATCAGGCCGCCGCCGATGCCAAACAGACCGCCGAGCGTGCCCAACGCAGTGCCGAACACCAGATACATCAAGAACTCAATCACAGCATTTTCCCCGTTGCCGTCAGGCTTTTGATCCTACGCAGTTGCTTCTGGCACGGAAACGCACAGCAACGCACAATGGCTGTGCCAAATTCGCACAGGTGCAATCCTGCCATGAACCCCAATCAACTGACCGACCAACTGGCCTTGTTCCTCGACGTGCTGGAAACCGGCAGTTTTTCCGCCGCCTCGCGCCGTCATCCGCTGACCCCTTCGGCCGTGGCACGGCGTATCGACAGCCTGGAAAGCGCGGTCGGCAGTCAATTGTTCCTACGCAGCACTCATGCCGTACGTGCCACCCCGGCGGGGTTGGCCTTTGCCGAGCGCGCACGGCGGATCGTCGCCGAGTTACGCCTGGCCCGGGCCGAGGCGGTGTCCCTGAGCAGCGCGCCGGAAGGCTTGATTCGTATCGATGCGCCGGCAGCCTTTGGTCGCCGGCACCTGGCACCGGTGATTGCCGATTTCCTCATGCTCTACCCCGGGCTCGATGTGCAACTGCACTTGATCGACAGCTTCGTCGACATGCAGGGCCTGAACCTCGGCAAGGTCGATCTGGTGTTGCGCGCCGGGCAATTGGCCGATACCCGGCTGGTGGCCACGCCACTGGCGAGCATGGTGCGTATCGCCTGCGCCAGCCCTGATTATTTGCGGCGTCGCGGCGTGCCGACCGAGCCGTCACAGCTGATTGAACACGACGGACTCGACTGGGATGGCCTGGCCCCACCCTTCGCCTGGCGTTTCGAGCGCGACGGGCAAATGCAGCTGCACCGGCCGGCGCGGATCCGCATGAGCGCCAACAATGCCGAGGCGCTGGTGTGCGGTGCACTGGCCGGACTGGGTATCGCGCATCTGCCGACCTGGCTGGCCAGCGAGTACCTGTCGCGGGGTGAGTTGCTACCGCTGTTCTGCGACAGCGGCCTGCCGAAACCGGAAAGCGCCGGCATCTATGCCTTGCGCCTGGAACAGCAACCCAACTCCCGCAGTCGCTTGCTGCTGGAGTACCTGAAAACCCGCTTCAGCCCGGTTCCGCCCTGGGATCTGGTGCTGCAAACCCATTTGCAACGGCACTGATCAAAATTATCTGGCGCATTAAAGATTCGCCCGCTAGATTCTTGAGATCACAGATCAAGGCTTCGACATGACCACCGAGCGCAACACCCCGGATAACTGCGACAACCTGCTGCTGGACAATCAGGCCTGCTTTGCCCTGCATTCCACTTCGTTGATGATGACCAAAGTCTACAAACCCTTGCTGCAAGCGCTGGGCCTGACCTACCCGCAATACCTGGCGATGATGGTGTTGTGGGAAAGGGACGGTTTGACCGTAGGTGAAATCAGCACGCGGTTGCTGACCGATCCAGGCTCGTTGACGCCGCTGCTCAAGCGCCTGGAAGCCGAAGGCCTGCTCAGCCGAACCCGCAGCCGCGAGGATGAGCGGGTGGTGATTGTCGAACTCACCGAACAGGGCCGGGCATTGCGCGACAAGGCCCGGGATATTCCCCAGTGCATCCTCGGCGCCAGCGGGATGACCGTGGAGCGCCTGCAAAACCTGCAAGCGGAGCTGCAGGAGCTGCGTCGTCACCTGCAAGACAGCCTGATCTAAAGCGCTTCATCCATTCCTGTGGGAGCGGGCTTGCTCGCGAATGCAGAGTGTCAGTCGACTAATATTTGACTGATGCACCGCATTCGCGAGCAAGTCGAATCGTCGCACCGCCGCTCCCACATTTGTTTTGCGGCACCCGAAAAATCGGGCTCGCCACCTCCTCCTGAAAAAATTCCCGCTGAAAAAATCCCCCCTCGATAGCTCTAACTCAACGCTTACAACCAAAACTACCCCATCGCCCTTTCGTTCTTTTCAAACTCCTTCAAAATTTATATTGCGCGCAAAATATTAGTGCGATACATTCATCTCGCACTTATTTAGCGCGCAAACATTTAGCGCAACAACACGCAACCCTAAACGAGGCTTTCACCATGCAAACTCTCTACACCGCAATCGCAACTTCCACCGGTGGCCGTGACGGTCGTGCGGTTTCCAGCGACAACATCCTCGACGTCAAACTTGCCACGCCGAAAGAACTCGGTGGTGCCGGTGGTGCAGCCACCAACCCTGAGCAGCTGTTCGCCGCCGGCTACTCCGCCTGCTTTATCGGTGCCCTGAAATTCGTGGCCAGCCAGACCAAGCGCAGCATCCCGAACGACGCTTCGATCACCGCCCACGTCGGCATCGGCCAGATCCCCGGCGGCTTCGGCCTGGACATCGACCTGCACATCAGCCTGCCGGGTCTTGAACAAGTCGATGCACAAGAGCTGGTCGACGCGGCCCACCAGGTCTGCCCGTATTCCAACGCCACCCGTGGCAACGTCGATGTGCGTCTGCACGTAACCGTCTAAGCGCTGGCTACCCAGGCCCGAACAGGAAACGAACATGAACACTGTCAGCAAAGTCTTGACCGGTACCCTTCTCGCCTTGTCCATCAACAACGCGTTTGCAGGTACCGGGGTTGAACACAACACCCAGGCATTCCTCGACGTTCTGAACGCCGGCACCGGCAAGCCGATGGAGCAAATGACGCCCACCGAGGCCCGCGCCGTGCTGGTGGGCGCGCAGGCCGGGGTGAAGCTGACACTGCCAAAAGCCGATGTCAGCCAGAAGACCATTCAAGTCGACGGCCAACCGATCAGCCTGACCATCGTCCGGCCGGCCGGGGTCAAGGGTGAGCTACCGGTGTTCATGTTCTTCCACGGCGGTGGCTGGGTGCTGGGGGACTTCCCGACCCACGAGCGGCTGGTGCGTGACCTGGTGACGGGTTCAGGTGCAGCGGCTGTGTTCGTGAACTACACGCCGTCGCCGGAAGCGCATTACCCGGTGGCGATCAACCAGGCTTATGCCGCAACCCGATGGGTGGCCGAGTACGGCAAAGAGATCAACGTCGATGGCCAGCGCCTGGCGGTAGCCGGCAACAGTGTCGGCGGCAACATGGCGGCGGTGGTTGCGCTGATGGCCAAGGACAAGGGCACTCCGGCGATCAGGTTCCAGGTGCTGCTGTGGCCGGTGACTGATGCCAACTTCGAAACGGCGTCCTACAACCAGTTTGCCGAGGGGCACTTTCTCACCAAAAACATGATGAAGTGGTTCTGGGACAACTACACCACCGACGCCAATCAGCGGAACGAGATCTACGCCTCGCCATTGCGCGCGACCACTGCCCAGTTGAAAGGATTGCCACCTGCCCTGGTGCAGACCGCCGGTGCCGACGTGTTGCGCGACGAAGGCGAAGCCTACGCCCGCAATCTGGACGAGGCCGGTGTGCCGGTCACTGCGGTTCGCTACAACGGCATGATCCACGACTACGGTTTGCTCAACGTGGTGAGCCAGGTGCCAGCGGTGCGTTCGGCGATGCTGCAGGCTTCGCAGGAGCTCAAGGAACACCTGAAATAAAAACTGTAGGAGCGAGCTTGCTCCGGGCGGCGATCCGACGATAGCGGTAGTTCAGTCAGCATCTCTGTTGAATGTAAGACTGCCATCGCGAGCAGGCTCGCTCCCACAAGGGTTCATCGTTGAACCCGAAATCGCAGGCACAAAAAAGCCCGACTCAATGGTCGGGCTTTTTCATTCCTGAAGCTGTGCTTATTTGGCACGGCCTTTGTAGGAACCGCCTTCGCGGGTATCGATCTCGATCATGTCGCCGATTTCGATGAAGTCGGCAACCGACAGCTCGGTACCGTTCTTCAGTTTGGCAGGCTTCATTACCTTGCCGGAAGTGTCGCCGCGAGCGGAACCTTCGGTGTAGTCAACCTGACGCACGATGGTGGTCGGCAGCTCTACGGAAACCAGACGCTCTTCGAAGAAGATCGCTTCGCAAACATCGGTCATGCCTTCTTCAACGAAAGGCAGAACGGCTTCGATGTCTTCAGCGTTCAGCTCGTACATGGTGTAGTCGGTGGTGTCCATGAACGTGTAGGTGTCGCCGCTGATGAAGGACAGGGTCGCTTCTTTGCGGTCGAGGATTACGTCGTCCAGTTTGTCGTCGGCGCTGTAAACGATCTCGGTCTTGTAACCGGTCAGCAGGTTCTTCAGCTTGGTCTTCATGATCGCGCTGTTACGACCGGACTTGGTGAATTCAGCTTTCTGAACCAGCCAAGGATCGTTTTCGAGACGAATCACGGTCCCGGGTTTCAGTTCTTTACCAGTTTTCATTGCGAATATCCGAATTTGGATGGGATTTACAAAAATCTAGGCCGCGTATCATATCCAATTTCCATAAAACTGTACCAGCGCCGTGGCAAGATCGGCCTGCAAGGCCTGTTCCAGACACCACGCCTCGGCGTGTTTTTCCAGCTCTGGCCAGTGTTTACGGGTGAATTGCCAGTGGTCGGCTATTTTTTCACCAGCGTTCCACGCCCGCCAAAGACCGCTGATCGCCTCCCGCGCAGGCGCAGATAACCCCCTTACGTAAAGTTCGAGGAAGGCTTCGAGCTTGTCCAGGTGGATGTCTTCTTCCTGCTGGTAAATGTGCCAGAGAAATGGCCGGCCCGCCCATTGAGCGCGCACGAAGGAATCTTCGCCGCGCACGGCATTGAAATCGCAGCACCACAGCAACCGGTCGTATTGGTCCTGGCGGACGAATGGCAGCACCTGCACGGTCAAGGCATCCCGCACATGCACGGCACCGGCCGCCAAACCCTGCACACCGAGCCAACGCTCGACATCGCCGAGAATCCGCCCTTCCGGTACCAGCAGATGAGTGGCCGTCGAATCGCCCGCCATCCCATCGAGCCAACTGGCCAAACCGGTGTTTTCGTAGGCAAACAATGAGATCAGCTGCGCGCCGGGCGCAGGATCAATCCCCAAATCTTGCAGGAATTCCCTTTGACCCTGCGGGTTTTGCTGAAATTGCCGACGCCGTTCCAGCAACCCGCGCTCACGCAACAACCCGCCTGTGCCCTTCTGGAACCCAGGGAAGAAAAAGAACTTCTGTACGCTTTTGTACTTCACCGAGGGCAAGCCGTGACAACCAATCACCCAGTCCTCGGCGCTCAGATAGTCGAGGTTCATCCACAGCGGCGGCTTTTCCCGTTCTACCATGGCGTCCATGTAGGCGCTCGGCAATTGGCAGGCAAAGGCAGCAATCACCACATCGGCGGCTTCGGTCGGCTGCCACTCGGCGGGCCATTGGCGCACTTCGACGTCGTGCTGCCACTGCTGCACAGCGTGGATGTCGATTTCCGGGCACAGGCGCTCGAACGCTCGCAGGTCATCGACCCAAAGACGCACCGCCAGTCCATGTTCGGCCACCAGTTGCCGGGCCAGTCGCCAGGTCACGCCGATGTCGCCGAAGTTGTCGACCACGGTGCAAAAAATATCCCAGCGGGTTTTCATTTCAGGCATTCCAGGCTCCCGTTGGCAAAGGCGCCGATTGTCCGCATAAATTACCCCGTGCAGAAGAGCCGACGGCGATTATTCTTCATGCGACAATCGCCACTCGCCAGTGACCTTTCGCCAAGAGGCAATCATGCCCCACCGCCCCACTCCACGCCGATCCTTCCCGATCAGCCTTAACGCACTGCAACTGACCGGCAGCATCGCCCTCGGCATATGGTTGGGATTCATTGCCATTGTGCTGACCTGCTGGCTCGCTTCGCGCCTGCTTTTCAGCGAACAATTGGCACCTGTGGCGGCAGCTGTGGAACAACTGGCCAAACCACCGGTGGTGACTCAACCAGTGCCGGACATCGCGCCACAGAGCCCGCTGTTCGAGCAATATGAAGAAAACCTGCGCAAGAACGAGCAGCAGCAACGGCTCGATCAGGCGCGCAGCAGCAGTCGTAACCTGTCCAACCCAAGCTGTCAGTTCTGGCTGCAACAGGACCGGACTGCACCCAGCGAAAAAAGTCGCGCCAACGTCCTGCAATTCTGCGATTGATCATGAATAAGCATACCGTCCACCAACTGATTCTCGACAAACTGCGGATCGATCTCGACATCGCCGAACGGGCCGCGCAAACCGCCTACGAAACGGCGACCCACGAAGAAAACATCGCCGAGAACAAGTACGACACCCTGGGGCTGGAAGCGTCCTATCTCGCGGCCGGGCAAGCCAGGCGGGTCGAAGAAATTCGCCAGTCACTGAGCCTCTGCCAGAACCTGGCCCTGCGTCCGTATGACGATCAGCGGGGCATCGAAGTAGGCGCGCTGCTCGGGCTCGAGGACGAAAAGGGGCGCGAACAATGGCTGTTTCTCGCCCCCGATGCAGCCGGATTGAAGGTCGATCTGGTGGGGCAACTGATAACCGTCATCACCCCGCGCTCACCGCTGGGCAAAAGCCTGCTGGGCAAGTTCGAGGGCGATGAGGTGGAGATTATGGTGGCGGGCGCTCGGCAACAGTTCGCTGTCACCGAGGTGGTTTGACCGGCAGGAAACGCTATCAGTGAACGGGCAGTTCGACGCCGTCGAACAGTTCTTCCAGTTCCTGCTTGTTGTGGCATTGAATGGCCTTGGCCATGACTTCGCGGGTCAGGTGCGGCGCGAACTTCTCGATGAAGTCGCACATGAAACCCCGCAGGAAGGTGCCGCGGCGGAAGCCGATCTTGGTCACGCTGGACTCGAACAACTCACTGGCATCAAGCACCACCAGGTCGCTGTCGAGTTTGCTGTCGACGGCCATTTTCGCCACGATGCCCACGCCCAGACCCAGGCGGACATAGGTCTTGATCACGTCAGCGTCGGCAGCGGTGAACACCACTTTCGGCGTCAGGCCGCGATGGCTGAATGCTTCGTCCAGTTTCGAACGGCCGGTAAAACCGAACACGTACGTCACGATCGGGTACTCGGCCAGCGCTTCGAGGGTCAGTTTCGACAGCTTGGTCAGCGGGTGGCCCTGAGGCACGACTACGCAACGGTTCCAGCGGTAGCATGGCATCATCACCAGATCACCGAACAGCTCGAGCGCTTCGGTGGCAATGGCGAAATCCACGGTGCCGTCAGCGGCCATTTCGGCGATTTGCATCGGCGATCCCTGGTGCATGTGCAGGGCCACGTCCGGGTATTGCTTGATGAAATTGCTGATCACCGGCGGCAACGCATAACGCGCCTGGGTGTGAGTGGTGGCAATCGACAGGGTGCCCTTCTTCTCGTTGGAGAACTCCTGGGCGATCTGCTTGATGCTTTCAACCTTGCGCAGAATCTCGCCAGCGGTGGTAATGATGCGCTCGCCGGCCGGGGTAACGCGGGTCAGGTGCTTGCCGCTGCGGGCAAAAACCTCGACGCCCAGTTCATCTTCCAGCAGACGGATCTGTTTACTGATGCCCGGTTGAGAGGTGTAAAGGCTTTGGGCTGTAGCGGAAACGTTGAGGTCGTGGTGCGCCACTTCCCAGATGTAGCGCAATTGTTGAAGCTTCATATGAATCCCTCAAAGCAGGTAGACGCCACGGGCATCAGCGACGGTATATAACTATATTAATGGCACGAAGAATAAATCTAGAACTTTTTTATCAAGTTGCCACTATTTGTGCTCTAGCGATCCCCTTGGCGACGACGTTGCACCAGCGGCACCAGATAGACCGGCACCTTGGACAGTTGCAACACACGGGCGGCGGTTCGGCCCAAAGGCGTTTCCGCACCGGCACCGTGGCTGTGACTACCTACGATCAACAAATCCACGGAGAGTTTCTGCGCCTGGTCCAGAATCACCTGCGATGGGTCGCCTTGCAGCACCCGCACCGCCTGAATCCGCTCCAGGTCATGCTCCCCCTCATCCCCCAGCTCTTCACGAAAACTGTCGAGCACCCGCTGCTCGATACTGGCAATCACCGTATTCAGGCCCTGGCTGTGAAACTCGTTCAGCGCCTGTTCATCGAGGTAACTTTGCAGCACCGATTCGGCAAACAACCCCATGGGTTCAACCGCATGCACGACATACAAACTGGCATTGAAGGTCCGGGCCAGCTCCAGGGCATGCTGCATCACCACGGGCGCGTACAGGCCGAGATCAGTGGCATACAGCATCGAACGAATCATATGACCTCCTCGACTGCCAACATGGCGGAGATTTGATTCAGCTTAGCAGTGCCTTGGCGACTACGACGTCCGGCGCAACGCATTGAACGGCGGGCTTAAACCTTTTGCTCGTTGCTTATGCCATGGGGCACATGACCGGTGGCGACGACTTCACGGGCCAACTCACAGTGGCCGGCCTGATCGTCGAAAAACACGTCGGCCGCGAAGGCTTCAAGAAAGGCCGACTTGGTCAGGCCGCCGAGGAACAGCGACTCGTCGAGACGGATGTCCCATTCGCGCAACGTGCGAATGACCCGCTCATGGGCCGGTGCCGATCGTGCCGTGACCAGCGCGGTACGGATCGGACAGGTGTCCTCCGGGAACTCACGTTGCAACAGGTTGAGGGCCGCGAGAAAGCCCTTGAACGGCCCACCGCGCAACGGCTCGCGGGCGGCCTCACGCTCGCTGGCCTGGAACGCCTCCAGACCACCGGCCTGATAAATGCGCTCCGACTCATCGGAAAACAGCACCGCGTCTCCGTCGAAGGCAATGCGTAACTCATCGCTGGCCGCACGGCTGGCACCGCCCGACAGAATGGTCGCTGCAGCGAACCCGGCGTCCAGTGCATTGCGTACGTCTTCGGCGTGGGTCGAGAGAAACAGGTCGCAGCCAAAGGCCTTGAGGTAGGGATACGGACTGCGCCCGCCGACAAAGGCCGCCCGGGAAATCGCCAGTCCGTAGTGGTCAATCGAGTTGAACACCCGCAGCCCGGTGTCGGCGCTGTTGCGCGACACCAGAATCACCTCGACCCGGGCGCGGCCGAGGCTGTTATTGAGGTTCAGGAGTTTCTGCACCAACGGGAAGGCATCGCCGGGCTGGAGGATTTCGTCTTCGTGTTCGATCTGATACTGCCGGTAGGCTTCGACGCCACTCGACAGGTAGACCTTGTGGCTTTCGCTCAGGTCGAACAGCGCCCGCGAAGAAATCGCCAGCACCAGCTTGTCGTCAATTGCCTTTGGCATGCCCTTCCCCCTCAGGTCGGTCGACTCAGGTGTTGCGTCGATCAATGAAACTCAAACTGCGATACAAGGCTTCGATGCGTGGCATCTCACACCCGGATGCCTTCGCCGCCGCCAAAGGCCGGGCGTAGATCGCGGCCAGTTCCAGCGGTCGCTTGTGCAAGTAATCGTGGTACATGCTCGGCCAGTAGTCGGGCATCTTTTCGGTCACCATGAACAAATGCTCGGCATACCCTGCCGGTACGTCGTGCCCGCAGGCAACAGCGCCTTGCACCACTTCAGCCATCAACGCCTTGATCAGCACGCGACTGTCAGCATCGGCCATCAACGGTGTGGTGCTCGCTCCCAGCAAAACCGAGAGACCGTTGTAAGGGATATTCCAGACCAGTTTTTGCCAACGTGCCTGATGTAAATTCGCCATGGCCTGGGAATCGAGGCCGGCGCTGCGAAACAGCCCGACGCCCTCCTCGACAATTGCGCTGCGTGCCGGCCCATCGGCGGGACCGCTGTGATAACCCACATGCACAGCACCCAGCGCCTGATGGGTAATGACACCCGGCGCCTCGCGATGGACGCAGATGTAGCACAGCCCTCCAAGCACATGCAGCGAATCGGGGAGCAACGCGCGCAGGCTGTCTTCGACGTCCAGGCCATTTTGCAGCAGCAGTACCTTGGCATTCGGTGCCGCCGCCTGCAGGATGGCAGGTGCCAGGTCGGCATTGCTGGTGGTTTTCGCGCCCACCAGCAGCCAGTCGCAGGGCGGCATGTCTTCAGCGTTCGAATACGCCTGTACCGGGTTCAATGTCAGTGCCCCGTGGGGCGCGCTATCGACCCGCAGCCCATGCTCAGCCACCGCGGAAAACTCGCTGCGCAGCAGAAAATGCACATCAAAACCGGCACGCTCCAGCATCACTCCGTAGAAACCGCCGATTGCGCCGGTCCCGATAATGCCGATCGTCGGCCTGGCAACTGTTCCCATCATGGCAACTCCTCTGCTGTTCGACTCAGCGCCTGGCGCACGGCCCGATTGAGCTCGGTGTCGGTCAGGCGCGATTTCAGTGCTCCAAAGAATTCGCCGTCGCGAACGACAAACAGCGCCGGCAAGTGAAAGACCTGATAACGCTCGACCACCCCGCCGTTGTTGCCAGCATCGATCCAGCACAGTCGATCGACTGCCAGGTCGAGTGTCGGCAATTGCTCGCGGGCAAAACGGCAACTGGCGCAGCCGACACTGGTGAAAATGACCAGCGATACACCGCTCATCGCCAGCAGTCGTTGGTCGACGTCAAAATCGGTCAGTTCCAATTCGACCACTATACTGGAGGGAACAATGTCAGATGGCCGACACATGGAGTCTGTGTTCATGGGACGATTCATTCCTCACCCTGACGATGTGCCCGTCGAGTTAACGTTGCTGAAACCTGAGTGTCTTTCGCGACGACAGCTGCACACTATCAGTCTCGGGGGCATGGCTTGCAATTATCACCGCGCGTGGCGCCACGGCACGGCGCTGGAGGTACGCATGCCGACCGTGAACCCGGACATGCGCTACCTGGGCTATGTCGCCTGGTGC
This sequence comes from Pseudomonas sp. GL-B-12, assembly GCF_019955895.1. Lineage (NCBI taxonomy): Bacteria > Pseudomonadati > Pseudomonadota > Gammaproteobacteria > Pseudomonadales > Pseudomonadaceae > Pseudomonas > Pseudomonas sp. GL-B-12. The sequence continues at coordinate 168,373 of NZ_JAHBCX010000066.1, read as the reverse complement.
CTGCGGCGCAAGCGCGGTTACCTGGTGGGCATCGCCTTCGTCGATGAACAAACGCTGTTCAGCGCTCGAATGGGCGAGCAGGTGTGCCAGATCGAACGCTACTGCCGCCTGCATGACGCCCACGAAGACTTGCAGGATATCCAGGCCCTGGCCCTCGAATGGGTCCAGGAGCATGCCGACGAGTTCTCTCACGATTCGGTGCGCAAGGCTTTTGCGCAGCCGGTGCTGGAATAGGGGTGTTCTTGATCGGTTTGCCCCTCACGGCAGGGAAACTGACTGCGAAAGCCCACCAAACCGGCGTCTGCCCATTGTCGAGCCACGGTGTAACGCGCTAAGGTTCGGCTCCCCGACGCGCTTAATTTGCTGTGCTCCGCCGCGCGGGTTCGCTGGCGGCCGGCACCCGTGACCTGACGAGTAAACGATGGCTGATTTACCGATCAACGACCTAAACGTCGCCTCCAACGAGACTCTGATCACTCCCGATCAGCTCAAGCGCGATATTCCCCTGAGCGACGCCGCACTGCGCACCGTCACCAAGGGCCGCGAAGTCATTCGCAACATTCTGGATGGCACCGACCACCGCCTGTTCGTCGTCATCGGGCCTTGCTCGATCCACGACATCAAGGCCGCCCACGAATATGCCGAGCGCCTGAAGGCTCTCGCTGCCGAAGTGTCCGATACCCTGTATCTGGTCATGCGCGTGTATTTCGAGAAGCCACGTACTACCGTGGGCTGGAAAGGCTTGATCAACGACCCGTACCTGGACGACTCGTTCAAGATCCAGGACGGCTTGCACATCGGTCGCCAGTTGCTGCTGGACCTGGCCGAAAAAGGCCTGCCGACCGCCACCGAAGCCCTCGACCCGATCTCCCCGCAGTATTTGCAGGACCTGATCAGCTGGTCGGCCATCGGCGCGCGCACCACCGAATCCCAGACTCACCGTGAAATGGCCTCCGGCCTGTCCTCGGCCGTCGGCTTCAAGAACGGCACCGATGGCGGCCTGACCGTGGCGATCAACGCCCTGCAGTCGGTTTCCAGCCCGCACCGCTTCCTGGGCATCAACCAGGAAGGTGGCGTGTCGATCGTGACCACCAAGGGCAATGCCTACGGTCACGTGGTGCTGCGCGGCGGCAACGGCAAGCCGAACTACGATTCGGTCAGCGTTGCGCTCTGCGAGCAGGCGCTGAACAAGGCGAAGATCAAGCCGAACATCATGGTCGATTGCAGTCACGCCAACTCCAACAAGGATCCGGCCCTGCAACCGCTGGTGATGGAGAACGTCGCCAACCAGATCCTCGAAGGCAACAAATCGATCATCGGCCTGATGGTTGAAAGCCACCTGAACTGGGGCGCCCAGGCGATTCCGAAAGACCTCGCCGACCTGCAGTACGGCGTGTCGATCACCGACGCCTGCATCGACTGGACCGCGACCGAAAACACCTTGCGCAGCATGCATGCCAAGCTCAAGGATGTGTTGCCTAAACGCGATCGCAGCTGATCGTTTTTGCAGCACACAAAAAAACGCCGGGCTGAGCCCGGCGTTTTTTTATGCGTTCGTTTTGTTGAAGGTCACTGACTCAGCTTGGCCGCATGCCGCTGGTGACGCTCCATGTAGCGCTCGACGTAGGAGCACGATGGAATAACCGTGTAGCCCATTTCGTCAGCGTACTCCAGCGCCTTCTCGGTCAAGGCTGCCGCAATACCGCGACCACGCAATGCGTTGGGCACGAAGGTGCGATAGATATCCAGGGTCTGTTTCCCCAGATCCATATAGGTCAGATAGGCACGATGACCGTCCACATTGGTCTCGAACTGATGACCAGCCTGGTCATGGTGGATGGACAACGCCTCGCTCATCACTACTCCTCGCGGGTCTGGAATTTTGACCCCTACCTTACCGATGTTTTTCCGGCGAAGGAACATCTACGCCACCCCGTGCCTGAATGGACACCGAGAAGAGCTGCACCGATCTCGCGCTACCGAGCACGTACAAATAGTAGGCACCATTGGCAGAAATGCTCAAGGTGCGCTCGTCATCGTGCGGGTTGGCGGGTGCTGCTCCGGATCACGCAGGATTGGCTCGACCGAAGATCACTCCAGGTCGATAGCCTGTACATTGCCGGATGTTGAGACTTAAGACGAGCGCCCGTTGTTAAAGTCACCTGAACATCGAGAAAGATATTGAGAGGCGCCACACACAAACCGAACAAAAGTGTAGACGAATCCATGTAGGGGACTTTAGCCGGACCAGGAAAAAGAGCACCATGCCACAGGAACTTTTTCTCGCCTGCTCGCTCAGCCACGGGCCTTGCAGCTGGATACTTTTTAAACAATTCAGTTAAAAGTTGCTCGAAAAAGAATCAACGCCTACAATTTTTTTTGCTTCTTGCGTCACGTCAGTTTTACTTACTACAAGTAATGGGTAGTATGTACGCCGGCTATTTCCTCAATCGGAGGAGATAGCTACTTAATAGAAAGTCCTTGAAGGGGAACACGATGAACAACGTTCTGAAATTCTCTGCTCTGGCTCTGGCCGCAGTTCTGGCTACCGGTTGCAGCAGCGCATCGAAAGAAACCGAAGCACGTCTGACCGCTACTGAAGACGCAGCTGCTCGCTCCCAGGCTCGTGCAGACGAAGCTTACCGTAAAGCTGATGAAGCTCTGGCTGCTGCTCAAAAAGCACAACAGACTGCTGACGAAGCTAACGAGCGTGCTCTGCGCATGCTGGACAAAGCTAGCCGCAAGTAATAATCCTTCGGGATTGTTATCAAGCCGACCCATTTTTTGGGTCGGCTTTTTTATTGCCCGGCGTTTCTCCAGGCAATAAAAAACCCGTCGACGCGGTCCGCGCCGACGGGCTCTTTGCCAGCGTTACTGCAGCGGGTCGACCGGAGTGCTCGACACCATCGGTACGACGCCGTTGCCCGGCACAGCGATCTCTACCGGCAGGCCGTCTTCAGCGGCGACCACATCACGCACCACATCCCAGTTCATGCGCAGGTTGTTGGTGATGTCTTCACGCTTGAGCATCGCATTGATGACTGCAGTGTGCTTGTCGACCACCGACGGGTTGCCCTTGTCGTCCAGCGGCGTATGCGCCTCCAGATAGACCTTGCCGCCACTCAGGCCAAACTTGTACGGGTCGTTGATGATCCGCACCGACGTACCGACCGGCACCATGCCCGCCATTTCCAGCACGTTGTTGTTGAACATGCGGAAGCAACCGTGGCTAGTGCGCATGCCGATACCGAACTTCTTGTTCGAACCGTGGATCAGGTAGCCCGGTGTGCCCAGGGTGAACTTGAACGGCCCCAGCGGGTTGTCAGGGCCGGCCGGCACGACGTTGGGCAGCGGATCACCGTCTGCTGCGTGCTCGGCCTTGATCGAAGCCGGAGGCGTCCAGGTCGGATTAGGTGTCTTGGCGGTGATGCTGGTGTGGGCAATCGGCGAGCCCCAGCCTTCACGACCGATACCCAGCGGGAACGTGTACACCACGTTCTTGCCTTTCGGGTAGTAGTAGAGGCGGTACTCGGCCAGGTTGATCACGATGCCTTCACGCGGGCCTGGTGGCAGGATGAAGCGGGTCGGCAGGATGATTTCCGTGCCGACGCCTGGCAACCAAGCATCGACACCCGGGTTGGCCGCGACCATTTCCGTGTAGCCCAGATCGTAGGCGGTACCAAGGTCGGCGAAGGTATCTTCGTACTTGGCCTTGATCACCTGCACCTGGCCGATGATGTCCTCACCTGGCGGTGGCAGGGGAAACTCCAATGCTGCGACTGGACCGGCCACAAAGAGGGCGGCAAGAGTCAGGCAGCGGGTGACGGCAGGAAAGCGCGACAACATCCGGAAAATCCTTCGCATGATCAACAGAGATATAAGAGCGCGATTGTACACCGCTGTCCGTTATTTCGGGGAGATGGCCCGATTGCAGGCAGTGCAAGGCGATTTTTCGATTTTCCTCGATCCTGTGTGGGGGCGAGCCTGCTTGCGATGGCTGTGTGTTCGGTGACGTGTTTTTTACGGGTGTACATATCCGTTTCTGCGGTAACGGCCACTTAGGGTTCCGCCCTTACGGCGGGTTACTTGGATAAGCCCCAAGTAACCAAGGGCTCTTGCCCCTGACGTTCGGTGCCTCGCCAAGGCTCGGCATGCCCTCGCTCCGGTCCTGCTCCGTGGGCCCGCCGCCATCGGCCATCCATGGCCCAGAGTGTGTAAAAACCAGTTCAAACATCGTCGGCGCGTAGCGCCGACGATGTTTGGCTGGCTAATTACACCTAAAGCGTTCTTCGTAGCTCCAGCCCGCTTTTAATGCCGCTAGTAACGCTTCTCAGCTCGTCCATCGGGCAAAAAAGGAGGCTTTTCAGGCCGCCAGCGCTTTCATCAGATTCTGCGCACCGAGGATTTTCATCACTCGCTTCAAGTTGTAAGCGAGCACATTCAAGCTCATTTCGGTGCTCACCCCGGCAAGCCGTCGGGTCAAAAAATGTGTCGCACCCATCCATTGTTTGAGCGTCCCGAAGGGATGTTCGACGGTCCGCTTGCGGATGCTCATCATCTGCGGCGCATTGTCTAAGCGGACCTGCATTTCCTCCAGCACCGCCTCATGTGCCCAGCGACGAACCTTTCGCTCTCTGGCCGGTGTGCATTGTGCTTTTATCGAGCAGGCCCGGCAGTTGGAGCTCCAGTAACTGTTCAGCGTCTTGCCATTGTCGACGTAAGAGTTGCGCCAGATCAGCACTTCCTTGGCGGGGCAGACGTACACATCTTTGTCCGCGTCGTAAACAAACTCGTCATTGTTGAAGCGGCCATCGAATTTGGCGCGCGAGCTCAGCGTCTTCGGCACATAAGCGCTAATTCCGGCCTCGTAACAGGCAAGGATTTCCCCGCTTTTGAAGTACCCTCGGTCAGCCACCACCGACAAAGATTCGAGTTTCATCGCCTCACGGGCCTGCAGCGCCATCGATCTGAGCTGATCACGGTCGTGACCCACATTGGTCACTTCGTGCGCGACAATCAGATGGTGCTTGGTATCGACCGCGGTCTGTACGTTGTAACCCACGATTCCTTTGCCGCTCGTCATCATCGAGCGGGCGTCCGGGTCGGTCAGTGAAACCTGCTTGTCAGGCGATTCCTCAAGCTGAATTTCAATCGCCTGAAGCGCTTTCATTTGCTCCTTTAGTTTGGCGATTTTCTCTTCAAGGCCGCCGCTTTTGGGACCCGAGGGCATGGGCTCTTCCCGATCAGCCGCATCCAGCGCCTTTAGATAACGGCCAATGCTCGATTCGATTTCTTCCATCCGCCGCTTCAGCTTGGCGCTGGTGAAATTGCGGTCGCGGTGGTTCACCGCCTTGAATTTGCTGCCGTCGATAGCAACCAGGTTTTCCGCGAAAAGTCCCAACTGCTGGCACAGCACAACAAACTGGCGGCAGACGCCTCGAATGGCTTTGCTGTTGTCTTTGCGGAAGTTGGCGATGGTCTTGAAGTCCGGCATCAAGCGACCGGTCAGCCACATCAGTTCGACGTTGCGCTGCGCCTCGCGTTCAAGGCGTCGGCTCGACTGGATGCGGTTTAGATAGCCGTAGATGTAGATCTTCAGCAGGACTGCCGGGTGGTAAGCCGGTCGGCCGGTTTCAGCGGGGACAGCGCTTTCAAAACCCAAGGTGATCAGGTCGAGTTCATCAACGAAGACATCCACAACGCGCACCGGATTGGTGTCGCTGACGTAATCGTCCAGGCTCTCGGGGAGCAAGTTACTTTGACCTCGGTGTTCACCTTGAATAAAGCGTTTCATGGGCAACCCTTGCTATGATTCCCCAGGATTTCATCGCAAGGGTTAGCTTGGATGTTTTTACACACTCTGGGCCGGCGGCGGCTAACCCGGCATCCATGCCGGGTTGCCCACTACGCAGAACCTCCACTCGGCCTCTCGAGGGGGCAAGAAGATCAAAAGCCAAAGCAAAAGCAAAAGCGAGGCGGCCTACCGGCCGGCCTGATCGCGGGGTTCGTTCGCCTGTGATGCAACTGGTCGGCTGACAGGCCGTCATCGCGAGCAGGCTCGCTCCCACAATTTGATCGGTGGACATCAGCAAGACATTGGTCGGCTGGCAGGCCGCCATCGCGAGCAAGTCGGATCGCCGCACCGTCGCTCCCACAGAAGAGCAAAGGCGGATCGGCGTACACCTTCGCTCTTCACCACTCATCAGGCCGAGCGTTAGCTCGCCTGCAGCTCTTGATCTTGATCCACCCGCCCCCTCGGCAGGCTGAGTGGAGGCGTTCATCCGGGGGTGGGCGCGAAGCGCCGTTCGGCGCAGCCGAACACATCGAGAGGAGGTCGAGCGAAGCCGACCGGAGGCGATGCCCCCGGATGAATGCCGGAGCGAAGGAACCCCGAGCCTTAGCGAGGGGCCGTACGTTCGGGGCGAGCGTTTTTTTGCTTACTTTTTTTAGGCGCTTGTAAAAAAAGTGAGTCGCCGTAAGGGCGAAACCATAAGCCGCCGTTACCTGAACAACGGATATGTACACAATCAACAAATAACAGGGCTAGCACGCAACTACGGATCAAAGCTCGAACCGCAACTCAGGCCAGATCGGCGACGTCCCCCGCTTCTGCGACTCAAGTATGGCCCGGCACAACGAACACAGCCGCTGGTCCTGAAACACCCGGCGATCAACACTCGACCAGCGCGGTTGCGCCGGCAACAGACTGCCACACAAGGTCCGGTCCGCCGAACCGCCCAACTCCAGCTGACGGGTCACCAGATGCACCCGCACTTCCTGGCAGGCGAACAGATCCAGCTGTTCGTCAGGCTCGATCAGTTGATAGGCAAATAGTGACCAGGCGGGACGCGGCATCGGGGGCTCCAAATCGGGGGCGCCACCTTAGCCGAAAGCCTGCCTCTAGAAAAGTGTCATAACAGCGGTTTTAGAGTAGGCCAGACATTTTCCAGCAACTTGTCCTGGGCCCCGGCCGCCGGGTGTATGCCGTCGGCCTGCATCAAGTCCGGATGACCGCCCACACCGTCGAGGAAAAACGGCACCAGCGGGATCTTTTTCTCATCGGCCAGGTTGCTATAGACCTCGGCGAACGCCTTGGTGTAACGCGCACCATAATTGGGTGGCAATTGCATGCCGAGCAGCAACACCTTGGCACCGCTGGCCCGGGAGCTGTCGATCATCGAAGCAAGATTTTGTTGCAATTGAGTTGGCAGCATCCCGCGCAGGCCATCATTGCCGCCCAACTCGAGGATCACCAGCTCCGGTTTATGCTCTGCAAGCAGCGCGGGCAGGCGCGCCTGGCCTCCGGCACTGGTGTCGCCACTGATGGACGCATTGATCACTTTGTCGTCGAAACCTTCGCGCCTGAGCCGTTGCTCAAGCAGCGACACCCACCCCAGCCGGGTATCCAGCCCGAAACCGGCGCTGATACTATCGCCAACGATCAGGACTGTACCCGCCGCTGCGTTTTGGGCCATGCACATCAAGGCCAGGCCAGCACTCAAAAACCAGACACGCATCGGACTCTCCATGGGCGCAAGCATTCTCATCGCGAAGGACCTTAGCAAAGTGGTTCCCAGCGCGGAAGGTGAACTGACCATCCTGCACGAACTCAGCCTGGAACTGAACAAGGGCGATAGCCTGGCCATCGTCGGCGCTTCCGGCTCTGGCAAGTCCACCCTGCTGGGCCTCCTCGCCGGCCTCGACCTGCCGAGCAGCGGCGAAGTCACTCTCGCCGGGCAAGGCCTGAGCAACCTCGATGAAGACCAGCGTGCGCGCATCCGCGCCGAACACGTGGGTTTTGTGTTCCAGTCATTCCAATTGCTCGACAGCCTCAATGCCCTGGAAAACGTCATGCTGCCGCTGGAGCTCGATGGCCGCAAAGACGCCCGCGAACGCGCCACCCAATTGCTGCAACGCGTAGGACTGGGCCAACGCCTGACTCACTCGCCGCGCCAGCTCTCCGGAGGCGAGCAACAACGCGTGGCGATTGCCCGCGCGTTTGCCGCCGAGCCCGATGTGCTGTTCGCCGACGAACCTACCGGCAACCTCGACAGCCACACCGGCGAGCGCATCAGCGACTTGCTGTTCGAGCTCAACCAGGAGCGCGGCACGACCCTGGTGCTGGTGACTCACGATGAACGCCTGGCCCATCGCTGCCGGCGCCTGATCCGTCTTGAAGCCGGCCTGCTGGTCGCCCCTCTGGAGCCTTGATGGCACGTCTGCCGCTGTTGCGCCTGTTCCGTCTCGCCATCCGCCAATTGCTGCGCGATGCCCGCGCCGGTGAATTGCGCGTGTTGTTTTTCGCCTTGCTGGTGGCCGTGGCCGCCAGCACCGCCATCGGCTATTTCGGCGCCCGCCTGAACGGCGCCATGATGCTGCGCGCTACCGAATTCCTCGGTGCCGACCTGCTGCTCGAAGGCAGTTCGCCTGCGCGCCCCGAACAGATAAGAAGCGGCACCGAACTGGGACTGGAACATGCGCAGGTGGTGGAGTTTTCCAGCGTCATCGCCACCGACAACGGCATTCAGCTGTCCAGCATAAAGGCGGCCGATGACACCTACCCGCTACGCGGCGAATTGAAAAGCGCGCCCGCACCCTTCGCCGCGGAAACCGTCGGTGGCGGACCGCAACCCGGCGAAGCCTGGGTCGAAGCGCGCCTGCTGACAGCCCTGGACCTGAAGATCGGCGACAGCATCGATGTCGGCATGAAAACCCTGAAACTGGCGCGGGTGCTGACTTACGAACCCGATCGCGCCGGCAATTTCTACAGCCTGACGCCGCGAGTGCTGATCAACCTCGACGACCTTGCGGCCACCGGCGTGGTGCAACCCGGCAGCCGGGTCAGCTATCGCGAATTATGGCGAGGCAATGCTCAAGCACTCGAGACGTATCGGCAACTGATCAAACCGGGGCTTGCCGCCAATCAACGCTTGCAGGACGCCCGCGACGGCAACCGGCAGATCGGCGGCGCCCTGGGCAAGGCCGAACGCTACCTGAACATGGCCAGCCTGGTGGCGGTGTTGCTGTCCGGCGTGGCGGTGGCGCTGTCGGCAACCCGTTTCGCCACCCGCCGGTTCGATGCCAGTGCCTTGCTGCGCTGCCTCGGGCTGTCACGCCGGGAAACCATGGTGTTGTTCAGCCTGCAACTGACCGTGCTCGGGCTGCTGGCCAGCATCAGCGGCGCCCTCCTCGGCTGGCTCGCACAGCTGGGATTGTTTGCCCTGCTGCGCGACTTGCTGCCGACCGACGTGCCTCCGGGCGGGCTGTTACCGGCCGTTGCCGGGATCGGCACCGGACTGGTGGCGCTGGCCGGATTCGCCTTGCCGCCACTGGCGGCTCTGGGCCGGGTTCCGCCATTGCGCGTGCTGCGTCGGGACATGCTGCCGATCCCTTCCAGCACCTGGATGGTCTACGGCGCAGCGCTGGGCGCCCTCGCCCTGATCATGTGGCGCCTGAGCCTGGACCTGGTGCTGACCTTTGCCCTGCTCGGCGGCGGCGTGATTGCAGCGCTGGTGCTGGGCGGCTTGTTGCTGCTGCTGTTGAAGAGTCTGCGGCGCATGCTCGCGCGTGCATCCTTGCCCTGGCGCCTGGGACTCGGCCAACTGCTGCGTCATCCGCTCGCTGCCGCGGGCCAGTCCCTGGCGTTCGGCCTGATTCTGCTGTCGATGGCGCTGATTGCGCTGCTGCGCGGCGAGTTGCTGGACACCTGGCAGAACCAGCTGCCGAAAAACGCACCAAACTACTTCGCGCTGAACATCCTGCCGGCGGACAAACAGGCCTTCATCGATCACCTGATCGCCGTGTCGGCGCAATCGGCACCGCTGTACCCGGTGGTGCCGGGGCGCTTGATCAGCATCAACGGCGAACCGGTACAGCAAATCGTCACCAAGGAATCTGCAGGCGACCGGGCGATCCAGCGCGACCTGAGCCTGACCTGGGCCGCGGACCTGCCATCGGGCAACAAACTCACGGCCGGCAATTGGTGGAACGAACAGACGCCGGAAGATGTTCCCGGCGTGTCGGTAGAAGGCAAGGTCGCCGAAAGCCTGAAAATCAAGCTCGGCGATCATCTGGTTTTCAGCGTGGGCGGGGTCAATCGCGAGGCGAAGGTCACCAGCCTGCGGGAGATCAACTGGGACAACTTCCAGCCGAACTTCTTCATGATATTCCAGCCCGGCACCCTCAAGGATCTGCCGGCGACCTACTTGACCAGTTTCTATCTGGCATCGGGTCATGACCAACAGATTGTCGACCTGTCCCGCGCCTTCCCGGCGGTGACCATCCTGCAGGTCGAAGCCTTGCTGGAGCAACTGCGCAGCATCCTCGCCCAGGTGACCCTGGCGGTGGAGTACGTGTTGTTGTTTGTGTTGGCGGCGGGGATGGCGGTGCTGTTCTCCGGCCTGCAAGCGACGCTGGATGAGCGCATTCGCCAGGGCGCGTTGCTGCGTGCGCTGGGGGCGGAGCGACAATTACTGGTCAAGGCTCGACGTATCGAGTTCGGCTTGCTGGGCGCAGTCAGTGGCTTGCTGGCGGCGCTGGGTTCGGAAGTGGTGAGTTGGGTGCTCTACCGCTACGCCTTTGATCTGCCGTGGCATCCGCACCCATGGCTGTTGCTGCTGCCACTGCTGGGCGCCGTGCTCATTGGCGGTGCCGGGGTGTTCGGCACCCGTCGGGCATTGAACGCCAGCCCGCTGACAGTCCTGCGTGAGGGTTGATAGACTCCTGCCATCCTCACCACAAGAAGCTGTCATGAGCCGTTACCGCCCTCCCCGCACCGCTGGCACCGCGCTGATCACCCCCGAGGGTGAAGCGCGGATGCGCGCCGAGTTCCATGAGTTGTGGCATGTACGTCGGCCCCAGGTCACCCAGGCTGTCAGCGAAGCCGCGGCCCAGGGTGACCGCTCGGAGAACGCCGAATACACCTATGGCAAAAAGATGCTGCGAGAGATCGACAGCCGCGTGCGTTTTCTCACCAAACGCCTGGAAGCGCTCAAGGTCGTCAGCGAAAAACCCAGCGATCCGAACAAGGTCTATTTCGGCGCCTGGGTCACGATCGAGGACGAGGACGGCAAAGAGTCACGCTACCGCATTGTCGGGCCGGATGAACTGGATCTCAAACAGGGCCTGATCAGCATCGACTCGCCCTTGGCTCGCGCCCTGATCGGCAAGGCACTGGACGCCGAAGTTCGGGTCCAGACGCCAACGGGTGAGCAGTGTGTGTATATCGTGGCGATCGACTATCCCTGACCTGCGGCGCTCTGAACCTTAACGCCGGGTAATCAACCCTTGCCGGGCAACGCGGGTCAGTTGCCGGATCACTTCAGGCGCATCTTCGAGGCTGGGGGACTGAATCACTGCCAGATCGAAACTGTCGTCGGCGAAACGAGCGAGCGACTCACCGTCTTCGACAAACTGGATCAGGAAGGCAGCGGGGCCGCCGGTACGACGTGGCCAGCCATCGAGATAACGCAAGAGCGTCGGCTGATGTTTGCCGCCAAGCAGGATTTTTGGATTGCGCTGGGTCAGATGTGCCGTAATCGGCGCGGGACGTACAACGGGGTTTAGTGCATTCATTGTGTCGTGTCTCTGCCTCAAAAGTCTGCATGGCAGGTGAGAGGCAACACCGAACCAGCGCTTTAGCGGTATTTCGAAGCCTGTTCCGGCTTCTATCGGCAACTGGATGGTCACCTGGCGCCCCGCAAGTAGCTGTTTAAATCGGCGCATGAGCAACATCCTAGAGAAGCTGACTGGACAGTGTCAAGAATGACGCGCAACAAAAAAGGCCCGCACAATGCGGGCCTTTTCGTTGAACCAGAGCGGTCAACCGGCGATGGCGCGGTCCGCTGAGAGTTTGCCCGCACCTTCGATCAATACCGCGATACTGCCACCGAGCAAGGCCAGGGCGAATTCATAACCGTTGTTGGCCATGAACAGTCCGTTGCTGATGTGCACCGAGAAAATCGCGACCAGCAACAGGAAGGCCAGGCCAAGCGCGGCCGGGCGAACCAGCAAGCCGATGATCAGAGCCAGGCCGGCGAAGAATTCAATGCCGCCCGCCAGTGTCGCCATCAGGTAACCCGGCGTCAGTCCGTGGCTTTCCATGTACTGCGCGGTTCCAGCCAGACCATAGCCACCGAATGCCCCGAAGAGTTTCTGCGAGCCGTGAGCGGCGGAAATAATGCCGACCACGATGCGCAGAACCGTCAGGCCGTAGCCAGCGCGGGTAGACAGTACCTTGTTGATCAGAGTGCTCATGCTGTTTCATTCCTTGTAAGTGTGTGTTGGTTGGCCGCCATATTAATCAGTAAACCGCATGTTAAAAGCGCAAAAAACCCGCCATAACAATCAGATTAGTTGATCATTTGCGTGAGGCAACCTTTTGCTCCTGGGGCTCCAACGACTCGCGCTCCCGGTCGAACGCCAAGTAATACTTGTTCACGCTATTAACATAGCTGACAGGCCCCATACCTACTTGCTCCATGGCAATTCTTTCGACCTGGAAAAACCACTGGTTGGGATTCAAGCCTCGCCGCCGCGCTTCGGCGCGCATGCCCTGGACCCGCTCCGGCCCGATGTTGTAGGCCGCCAGCACGAAGGCCATGCGTTCGCGCTCGTTGAGTTTCGGGCTGGCAAAGAACTTGCGCCGGATCATCGCCAGGTACTTGGCCCCGGCCTGCACATTGCCATCAAGGTCCTGAATATTGTTGACCCCTACCCGCTGCGCCGCAGAAGGCGTGATCTGCATCAATCCGGTCGGGCCACCATCACTGCGGGCGGCAGGTTGCAGGGCTGACTCCTTGAAGGCCAGCGCCGCCAGGTTCAGCCAGTCCATGCCCTGGGCATCGGCGTGTTTCTGCAGCACCGGGCGAAGTTTTTCCAGACGCTGCCGGTCCGCCTTGGCCAGTGGATAGTGCACTTGATAGAGACGACGATAGATCCGCAGGAACGCGACGTCCTGATCCGATGGTTTTTTGTAGACGGTGAGGAAGCGATCGATGCTGGCCCGCAACATCGAGGCATCGCGGCGCACGAACCAGAACTCTTCCCCTGGATCACTGACGAGTACCTGCTTGTCGAAACGCAGCTTGGGCAGGATCTTGCCCCAGCGTTCGGCGATCGGCTGCTCGACGATGGTCAGGTGGAAGATCCCGCCCTGCACCATCTCCAGCACATCCTCGACGGCAAGGCTCGGATCGACCCATTCGATTGTGACCGGTGGCAGTTTGTGCAAGGCGAGCTTTTGATTGATCTGGCTGACGGCATCTCCGGCGGCGCTGCCGGCGGGTAACGCCAGGGTCTTGCCGGAAAGCTGTTCAAGCCTGGTGTAGCGGCGTTCGCCCTTGATGCCCACCAGGACCAACGGGATGTTGCTGGCAATCGGCTCACTGGTGCTGACGGCGAAGCCGGGTTGCAGATCGAGCAACTCGCCTGGCGCCACCAGGTCGCCCTCCCCGCGCTGCAATGCGCCAAGCAGTTGATCCTTGGCCTTGGGAATGATCTTGAGGGTGATTTCCTGGCCGTCACGGGCGTGGCCGTTGAGGTATTGCTCGAACGCTCTCAGGCGATGGTATTCAACCCCGATCGCCTGCCCCTGGACTTCGCCGGAACTGTTGCGGCTCTGGTTGACCAACACCCGCAGCACACGACTGCTGCGAATTTCCGCAAGGTCGCGCACCTTGCTGGCCGGTACGGCTTGCAGCGGCCCGGGCAGACGCGCGACCGCCGACATCGGCAGTAGCAGCGAACAACACAGCAGTAGCAAAACCGAGGGACGAATCATCCACTCTCCGGAAAGAATATGAGGCCCGCTTCAATGACGAAAACCATCAAGCGCGGCGACAAAAACAGAGCGCCCAAGGCGCTGGCAAAGTGCGAAAGACTGGCACAATGATGGCAAAACTACCAACCCGGCTTGCCCCGCGGCTCAAGAGACAGCGTTAACCCGTTGTAGTTCTTGGCTTTTCTTATAAATCCACGGCTCTGATATGCTTTCCGGCCTTTGGGCCGAGGTAGCACCATGCAACTCATCGATATCGGCGTCAACCTGACCAACGCCAGTTTTGCCGACAAACACCAGGCCGTACTCGACCGTGCCTACGCGGCCGGCGTGTGCCAACTGGTGCTGACCGGCACCAGTGTCGAGGGCAGTGAACAGGCTCTTGAGCTGTGCCAGCAACTGGACGAAAGCGCCCAGCGCCTGTTCGCCACCGCCGGTATTCACCCTCATTGCGCCAGCGACTGGAACGCCGACAGCGCCCGACGTTTGCGCAGCTTGCTCAACGAGCCGAATGTGGTGGCCGTGGGTGAGTGCGGGCTGGATTTCAACCGTAATTTCTCGCCGCGCCCGCAACAGGAGAAAGTCCTCGAAGAACACCTGGCCATGGCCGTCGAATTGCAGCTGCCGGTGTTTCTGCACGAACGCGACGCCAGCCAGCGTTTGCTGGAAATCCTGCGCGACTTCCGCGACCGACTACCGGCCGCGGTGGTGCACTGCTTCACTGGCGAGCAGAAGGCACTGTTCAGCTATCTCGACCTGGACTTGCACATCGGCATTACCGGCTGGATCTGCGACGAGCGCCGGGGCACGCATTTGCATCCGCTGGTCAAGGAGATCAAGCGCGGACGCCTGATGCTCGAAAGCGATGCACCGTATCTGCTGCCGCGCAGCCTGCGCCCCAAGCCGAAAAACGGGCGCAACGAGCCGGCGTATCTGACCGAAGTATTGCGCGAAGTGGCGCTGCATCGCGGGGAAAGCCAGGAAGATCTGGCGGCGCACACGACAGCGTGCGCACGGGCGTTTTATGGCCTGCCATTGATCTCCTGATTCCCACAGGTTTGAAGTTGATCTGCATCAAGAATCAACCACCTGAGTAGCGGCACAATGATGGCACCTTGCCAAAACTGTTTCCGCTATCAGAGAAGACCTCCATGGGTGCCTGGCTTAGCAATATCTCGCTGAAATACAAATTCTGGGCGGTCAACGCCGTCGCTTTCGTCACCACCCTGTTGTTGGCGCTGTACGCGGTGCAGATCGAACAGCAGGCCCGCAGTCACGCTGCCCAGGCTTCGGCCCAGGCCCAGGCGCGATTGCTCGAAGCCTGGCCCGCCGGGCAACCGCTGCCCCACGTCGACAACCTGCTGGCGTTCAGCCGCGGGCAGGCACCCACGCTCAATGAGCAACCCGTGCAAGAACTGGCCGACGCTAATGGCTGGGTCGAGATCAACCCGATGCCGCTGTTCGGTGACAATCCGTTGATGGGTGCCGAAGTGTTTACCCGTGCCGACGGCCAACGGGTCGCCCTGATTGCCCATGGCCCGAGCTTGAGCCAGGTGTTCAACGAGCGCTTCGCCAACTACGCCTTGGCCGTGTTCATCCTGATGCTGGCAATGCTCGGCGCATCGCAGTTATTGATCCGCTTCCTGCTCAGCCAGCTCAACACCTTGAAAGACGTCATGTTGCACGTGGAGAAAACCGGCGACCTGTCGGCCCGCGTGCCATTGGCTTGCAGCGACGAAGTCGGGCAAATGGCCAACGCCTTCAATGCCATGCAGGCCGGTTATCAACGGGTAGTCAACACCGTCGCCAGCACCGCCCGGCAATTGGACATCAGCGCCGCGCGGCTGGCGGCCAGCATGAATGAAGTGCGCCACGGCATGCTGGGCCAGCAAAGCGAAACCGATCAGGCCGCCACGGCGATCAATGAAATGACCGCCACGGTCTATCACATCGCCCAACACGCTGGTGCCACCCGTGACCTTTCGCAATCGGCCAATACCCTGGCCGGCAGCGGGCAGGAGGTCGTGACACGGGTGCAGCGGTCGATTGCCGGGCTGTCCACTGGCGTCCAGCAGACCGCCGAGATGATTCAACGCCTGGCCAAGGACAGCCAGAAGATCAACGGCGTGGTCAACGTGATTCACAGCATTGCCGAGCAGACCAACCTGCTGGCGCTGAACGCAGCCATCGAAGCGGCCCGGGCCGGCGAGATGGGTCGCGGCTTCGCGGTGGTCGCCGATGAAGTACGCAACCTCGCCAAACGCGTGCAGGCCTCCACGGATGAAATCACCCTCATGGTCTCGGCGTTGCAGGCTGGCACGCGGGACGCCGTGGATTTCATGCAAGAGAGCTCGTTCAAGGCTGACGATTGCGTGCAACAGGCGCAAGAGGCCGGGGCGGCATTGGCCGAGATCACCAGCGCAGTGGCGCAGATGCGTGAAAGCAACACGCAGATCGCGGTGGCGGCCGAGCAGCAGAGCCAGGTGGCAGAAGAGATGAACCGGGCGGTGGTGAGCATCCGTGACGTGACCGAGAACACGGTGCAGCAGACGGTGACTTCGGCGACCACCAGCAATGAGCTGGCGGCGTTGGCTGGGGAATTAAGCAAGACGATAGGTCAGCTCAAACTTTGAGGGCCTCTTCGCGAGCAAGCCCGCTCCCACAGGTGACCGAGTTCTTTCATTAGAATGCGGACGAATGTGGGAGCGGGCTTGCCCGCGATGAGGCCGGAACCGGCAACATCAATCCAGACCATGACACCTATCAAGCCAATAGCCAGCCTTGATTCGCCGCCAGCATTGACCGGGCCTATTCTTCCTACATGTGTTCAACATGGATCGAGGATCAGCATCATGGGCAAACGTCACCCCAACCTTCCCGCCTGGCAATGGCGAGCGTACCCGAACAATCACCAGCACCCGACCAATCTGGTGCTGCACCTGATCGCGGTGCCGCTGTTCATCGTGGCGTTTCTGCTGATTGTGTCCGGGGTGTTCAGCCTGAGCCTGGCAAACATCGCCATCGGCGTGATCGGTGTGATTGCGGCGCTGGCCTTGCAACGCCACGGCCACAGCCTGGAGACCCAAGCCTCCGAACCCTTCAGTGATCGCAAGGATGCGGTATCGCGCCTGTTGGTCGAGCAGTTCCTGACGTTTCCGCGGTTTTTCCTCAGCGGCGGCTGGTGGCGCGCCTGGCGTGAGCGCCACCGCCGTCACTGATCAAGCGAATACGGTCACCGTCTGCCGGCTCATGGCGATCAACCGGCCATCCGCGCTCCACATTTTTGCGGCGGCATGTCCGTAGCCGTCAGCGGCGTATTCGGTTTCGACCAGGTATTTGCACCAGTCCAGGGTGGTCAGTTGCAGCAGCGGTTGCACGAACTCGATGGTCCAGGTCAGCGTGCTGCCCATCGCCGGTTTCTTCAAAAACGGCATCAGGGCCGGCGGCCAGGCGTCCACCAGCGCCAGGATATGCGCCTCGCTGATGGCCTCTTCCTTTACATCACCGCGCAAGCGTACCCAGCCACCCATTTGCCGGGATGTACTACCACTGAACGGCAGCCCGCCGACACTCCAGCGCATCGCCAGATGCCGCATGAACTCCGGGATGACGCCTTCGACAAAAGGCAATTCCTGGCATTCGTCCCAGTGCTTCATTTCAGGTGCCGGTTCAGCGGCCACCGCCACTTCCGAGGGGCGCGAGGCACCAAAGCTGCCCTGGATCAACGTCACCACTTGGCCCTTCTGCATCACCCGGCCCAGCACTTGGCTGACGGCCTTGCCTTCACGCAGCACCTCGACCTCAAAACTGACCGGAACCTCGGGTTCAACCGGGCCGACGAAGGTGATTGCCAACGAACGCACCGGCCGATCCGCCGGAACCCGGGCGCGCATGGCTTCGTACTGCAAAGCAGCCACCAGGCCACCGAAACTGGCCCGTCCCTGGGCCCAGGAGGCCGGGATAGACAGCTCCAGCGGCTGGCTGCGGACAGCATCGAGCAGTTCGGAAAAACGCATGAAAACCTCTGGGATCGGAAAAAGATGAAGGGATCTTAACCAGCCAGCGAAGGCTATACAGCACCCATTCCGGCCAAATTGACTGACAGATGAGCCGTGCTCGGCTCTAACACAAAATCTCTGGCCAACATTGAGCCCCCACAAGGGATCTGGATAGATATCAGGATTTGAAGCAGTCGCGGCTGAGTTTCTCCAGCACAAGGTCCGCACGCTGTTCAGCCTCGACCATGGTAGTTTTCCAGACCGCAGCACAGGGCTGCAAATCCGCTTCCCGTTCAGCCATGGCCAGCCATTGCACGCAATCGTGCCAGTCACCCAGCGCGCCCTGGGCCGATTTCAATCGGGGCATGGCCGCTTTCGGCAAACGGTCCAGCTCGGGGTAAGCGTCGATGCCATAGCGCACGCGCTTGATCAGCAGGCGCAATCGATGACGGTCGTGGGTCGGATCGTGCAGTGCCTTGTCGAGTTTTTTCCACTGCTTGCCCAGGCGCTTTTCGATGCGCTTGCGCAGGCCCTTGAGCAATCCCTGGCGCTGGGCGGCACGCAGAAAACGCGGAAACGCATCGAGGACGATCAGCATTTGCGCGAGCTCGGGACTGGCCGCCACAGCCGGATAGGCCTCGGCCATTTGCGCCATGCGCCACTGTGCGGCTTGGGGTTGATGGTGCTGGAGCAGGTACGCCGCCAGCACTTCGCGATCACGTAATGGCGTGCTCAGTTCGCCCACCCTGGAGGCGGCCGCTTCCAGTTGCTCGACACCGGGCTGCCCGCGCAAGGGTCGCAACAGGCTGCGCAACCGACGCATGGTTGTGCGCAGATCGTGTAACGCTTCAGGGTCTGTACGCTCTTTCAAGCGGGCCTGACAGGCCAGCAGACGAACTTCCAGGCCCAGAACCTGAGCCACCAACCGATCGATCATGGGGGTTTACTCCGTAAACAGCGCCAGGCTGCAAGCTCCAGGCTGCAAACTCGATGAGTCTTGCAGTTTGCAGCTTAGAGCTTGTAACCGCTTTTCGCTTTTAACGCCCTGCGCGCGATTCACGAATATAGAAACGGGCCTTCTCGGCTTTGGTGGTGCAGCCTTCGAACCCCTCGAATTGCTGCTGGGTCTTGGCCGCGGTCAACAGCGACAGGGCCTTGGAGTAGCTGACAGTCCCGGCAAAACCTTCGGCCTTGGCCAGGTCCAGTTCATGCCATGCAGCATCCAGGTTGCTACCGCAACTGTCGCGATAAGCGGTTTTGCCGGCACAACCGGCGAGCGCCAGGGCAATCAATGGCACGCAGATCCAGGCTTTCATCACTCACTCCTCAAAGATAGGTCAACAGTCGTGCAGGTAAGACGTTGTGGCACCTGAAAAGTGCCGTTGGTCCGCTGTGCAAACTATAGCGCTGCCGAGAATAACCATGTGCCGCCATGGAGTGTCGAAAATACGACGCTCTTGCCCCATCGAACGACCATGGCGATTGAAGCATGGCCCTCGATGGGTGCATTGTTGAACCATTCAAACGAGGGCGATCCATGAAAAAGCGCGTCGCACTGGTATTGGGCTCGGGTGGAGCCCGGGGTTATGCACATATCGGGGTCATTGAAGAGATCGAACGGCGCGGCTATGACATTGCCTGTATCGCCGGATGCTCCATGGGCGCGGTGGTGGGTGGGATCTACGCCGCCGGCAAACTCAATGATTACCGCGACTGGATCGAGAGCCTGGACTATCTCGACGTGTTGCGTCTGGTGGACGTCAGTTTTCGTCTGGGGGCGATCCGTGGCGAGAAAGTCTTCGGGCAGATCCGCAAGATCGTCGGCGAGATCAACATCGAAGATTTGCGTATCCCCTACACCGCCGTTGCCACCGACCTGACCAACCAGCAGGAAATCTGGTTCCAGGAAGGTTGCCTGCATCAGGCCATGCGCGCCTCGGCAGCGATTCCCAGCCTGTTTACCCCGGTGATGCAGGGCAACCGCATGCTGGTGGACGGCGGCATTCTCAACCCGCTACCGATCGTGCCTGTAGTGTCGAGCCATTGCGATTTGATCATCGCGGTCAACCTCAACTCCACCAACCAGCGCCACTATCAATTGCCGGTCATCCAGCGTCCCGCCGCCTTCAAGACCCGCTTCGACAGCCTGATCAACTCCGTCGGCTCTAAGCTGCCGTTCCGGCGCAAACAGGCTGAACAATTGTTGGTTCTGGAACAGGAAGCCTTGAAGGCCGAAGGTGCAGACTTCAATCCGTGGATCGAATCCGCCGAGCCCGAAGCGCAGCAACCCGCGGCCGCTCCGCAAGCCAGTGGCGCCCCTCGCTCCGCCACCGGTTCGTTCATCATCGACAATGTCGGACCGGCGTCCTTGCTGGATTTGATCAACCAGAGTTTCGAGGTGATGCAGACGTCGCTGGCGCAGTACAAGATTGCCGGGTATCCGCCTGACATCCTGATCAACGTGCCCAAACGCGTATGTCGGTTTTTCGAGTTCTACAAGGCGCCGGAGTTGATCGCGCTGGGACGGGAGATTGCGCGGGATACGCTGGACCGGTATGAGAATGAGCAGAACTGAGCGCCTGAAAACTCTCGATTGAATGTAAGGGCCTCATCGCGAGCAGGCTCGCTCCCACAGTGAATCTTTGGTGTTCACAAAATGTGTATCTGGCCGAAACTCCTGTGGGAGCGAGCCTGCTCGCGATGGGGCCGGATCATTCAGCACAAAACTAAAGGCTGCCCTCACTCAACAACCGATACCCCACCCCCGCCTCAGTGACGATGAACCTGGGTTGGGTCGGATCATCCGCGAGTTTCTGGCGCAAGTGCCCGACCACGATACGCAAGTAGTGAGTGTCTTCGGTGTGAGTCGGCCCCCAAATGTCCTTGAGCAATTGCTGTTGGGTGATCACCCGTCCGGGATGTCGCGCCAGTTGCGCCAGCACGGCGTATTCCTTGCGGGTCAGCGCGACCTCGACTCCGTCGAGCAACACCCGGCGATACGCCAGGTCGACCGTCAATGGACCGAAGCTCAGCGCCGCTTGTTGCGCCTCGCCTGCGGGCGCCTGGCGCAATAAGGCCCGAATCCGCGCCAGGAACTCCTGGATGCCGAACGGCTTGGTCACGTAGTCATTGGCGCCGCCATCCAGGGCATCGACTTTCTGCCCTTCACTGGCGCGCACGGAGAGCACCAGCACCGGCACCGTCGACCACTCGCGAAAATCGCGCAATACCTGTTGGCCGTCCATGTCCGGCAAGCCGAGATCGAGCACGAGCAAGTCCGGTTTGTTCAGCGCGGCTTGCGCCAACCCTTCGCTGCCGGTGCCCGCCTCCAGCACTTTATAGCCCTGGGAAGCGAGGCTGATGCGCAGGAACTTGCGGATCTGCGGTTCGTCGTCGATGACCAAAATGGTCGCGGTCTGGCTCATGAATTCACATCAATACAAAGAAGTGGCAAGAGAGTAGCGCAAGCGCGATCAGGCTTCACTTTCGTATCCCGGCTGTGCCTGCAGCGGCAGGTGCAACATGATGCAAGTGCCGCGCCCCTCGATGCCGTCGGTAACGGTGATGCGCCCGCCATGGGCACCGACCATGCCCTGACAAATCGCCAGCCCCAGCCCGGTACCCTGCCCGCCGCGATCACCCCGCGCCGCGGTATAGAACATGTCGAAAATCTTCGCCCGTTCCGCCTCCGGAATCCCCGGGCCCTCATCGCTGACTGAAAAAAACAGCTCACTGTCATCGGCCCCGGCGCGCAATTGCATACGCCCGTGGGGCGGCGAAAACCGCGCGGCGTTTTCCATCACGTTGATCAGTGCCTGTTCGATCAGCGCGGCATGCACATACAGCAACGGTAACTCGGCCGACACGTCGGTGCTGACCTGCAACGACGCAAGGACTGTCCGCAGCCGATTGAGCGCACTGCCGACGATGTCCGCCGGCGACACCCAGTCCCGCGCCAGCTTCAAGGCTCCGTGGCCGAGGCGGGTCATGTCGAGCAGGTTTTGAATGTAGCGGTCGAGGCGCTCGGCTTCATCGCGGGTGCCTTCGAGCAACTCACGTCGATCCTCCAGCGGGATCGCTTCACCCAGGGCCAGCAGGCTGTCGATACTGCCGCGCATGGACGTCAGCGGAGTGCGCAAATCGTGGGACACCGACGCCAGCAAGGCACTGCGCAGTTGCTCGGTTTCGCCGTGCAGCCGCGCCGCTTCCAGATCATCGGCCAGTTGCGCCCGGGCCAGCGCCTGGGCCAGCGGCTGGCTCAGCGCGGTCAACAAGCGTCGGCGCTGGCCGCTCAGGGTCTGGCCTTCCCTGGCGCATACGCCGAGCAACGCCAGCGGGCCGTCCTCTACCGATAACGGCCACCACCACCAGCGGCCGAACGGCAAGGTGCCGGTGCCCGCACCCGCCGGTTGATCGTGCTGCCAGGCCCAATCGGCGGCGGCGCGCTCGGCTTCAGTGAACTCCAGCGGGCCACCGGTTTCGACTTTCCAGCCGCTTTGCCCGTCGCGATTGAGCAGGCACAGTTGTACATCGTTCCAACCATTGAGGTGCTGGGCGGCCGCGCTGACCACAGCCTGGCGGTCGGTGGCGGCGGTGAGCTTGCGTGACAGGTCGAGCAATTCGGTGGTTTCTTCCTGAGTATCGCGCAGTGCCTGCAATTGCCTGCGCTGACGCGCCGCGAGGTTGCCGGTGAGGGCCGCCATCAGCAGGAAGAACAGCAGGGTCAGCACGTCTTCTTCGCGCTGGATTCTGAAAGAGAAATTCGGTGGAATGAACAGGAAGTCATAGGTCAGGAACGACAGCGCCGCACAGGCCAGCGCCGGCCCGAGACTGCTGCGCACCGCCACCAGCAATACCGCTGCAAGGAACACCAGGGAGATGTTCGGCAGTGGCAGCACGCTCGCCACGGCCCAGGCCAGGGCGCTGGCCAGAACCGTCGCGACCACGGCCAGTGAGTAGTCGAACCAGACCAGTGAATGCATCGACCGCTGATGGGGTTGATGCTGTTGGTGATCGCTGTCGAGAACGTTGATTTCCAGTCCGCGAGCATTGCGCAGCAGACGCGCCGCCAGCCCGCCCCCGAACAGACGTCGGCTCAAACGCGGCCGGGACTGACCGACCAGCACCAGGCTGGCGCGGCGTTCGGCGGCATGCTGGATCAGGGTTTTCGCCACTTCACCGGCGCGCAGCAACACCACTTCGCCGCCCAGGCGCTCAGCCAGTTGCTGGGCGCTCTGCAGACGCAGGCGTGACTGCTCGTCACGCACGCTGCCGTTGTCCACGTGCACCAGACTCCAGGGCAGGTGCCGCCGCTGGGCCACGCGACTGGCATGCCGTACCAGGCGCTCGGCCTGCGCATCGCCGTCGACCCCCACCAGCAAACGCCCGCGCACGGCCGGCGCCGCTTGCCCCAACTGACGATACCCTTGGGCCAGATCGTTATCGACCTGAGCCGCCGCGGTTTGCATCGCCAACTCGCGCAGGGCCGTGAGGTTGGTCTGGGAAAAGAACGCGTCGATGGCCGCCCGCGCCTGCTCCGGCACATAGACCTTGCCATCGCGCAGGCGCTCCAGCAGCTCCCGTGGCGGCAAGTCGATCAGCAGCAGTTCATAGGCTTCCTGCAACACCCAGTCCGGCAGGGTTTCGCGGACCTGCACGCCGGTGATGCCACGCACCTGGTCGTTGAGGCTTTCCAAGTGCTGGACGTTGACCGTGGTGTACACATCGATGCCGGCGGCGAGCAGTTCCTGAATGTCCTGCCAGCGTTTTTCGTGACGGCTGCCCGGAGCGTTGGTGTGCGCCAGTTCGTCGACCAGCACCAGCTTCGGTTTGGCGAGGAGCAGACCGTCGAGGTCCATTTCTTCGAGCAACACGCCACGGTACTCGGAACGTACCAACGGCTGCTGCGGCAAGCCGCTGAGCAGGGCTTCGGTTTCGGCCCTACCGTGGGTTTCGACGACGCCGGCGATGATTTTCACCCCTTGGCGTAACTGGGTGTGGGCCGCTTGCAGCATGGCGTAGGTCTTGCCGACACCCGGCGCGGCGCCGAGAAACACCTTGAGCCGGCCACGGCCATCGCGGGACAGGTCTGCTAACAGCGCGTCGGCGCGGCCGGAGTTGCTCATGCTTGGGAATCTCTTTTTTCAGATGTTGTTGTGGTGATTGTGAGTCCGTCATCGCGAGCAGGCTCGCTCCCACAATTGGAATGCATACTCCTGTGGGAGCGAGCCTGCTCGCGAATGGCTGCACCGCCGATTTACAGTTTTTCCAGTGCCAGATTCAACTCAAGCACATTCACCACAGGCGGGCCTACCAGTGGTTGCTCGATGTGGGCATCCAGCAGTTGCTGCAGGGTCGCCACCGGCAGGTTGCGCGCCGTCGCGACACGCGCCAGTTGATAGGCAATCGCCGCCGGTGGCAAGTGCGGATCGAGACCGCTGCCAGACGTAGTGACCAGCGCCAAGGGCACCGGCCCCTGGCCAGGCACCAGCAGTTTGCTGGCATCGTCGAGTACCCGTGTCGCCAGCGCCGGGTTGCTCGGCGCCAGGTTGCTGGCACTGCTCGACACGGTGGCAAAGGCACCGGCCGAAGGACGCGGGTGGAACCAGGCGTCGCCGACGAAATCCTGGGCGATCAGCGAGGAGCCGCGGACCTTGCCCTCGGCATCCCGCACCAGGCTGCCGTTGGCCTGATCCGGGAATGCGACCTGGGCCACGCCGGTGACCACCAGTGGATAAGCGACGCCGGTGATCAGCGTCATCAGGACCAGCAGGCTCAGGGCCGGGCGTATCAATGTGGACATTGCAAAATCCTCGAATTCGTAAAGTGTTCAATCCGTTGCACCGTGGTGCACTCATCGCGAGCAGGCTCGCTCCCACAGGGGAATGCGGTGCTCCTTGTGGGAGCGAGCCTGCTCGCGATCGGTCAAACCAGATGCAACGCGGTCAACAGCATGTCGATCGCCTTGATGCCCACGAACGGCACCAGGATCCCGCCCAGGCCATAGATCAGCAGATTGCGCCGCAGCAACGCCGCCGCACTCGCCGCTTGAACCCGCACACCGCGCAGCGCCAGCGGAATCAGCACCACAATGATCAAGGCGTTAAACACGATCGCCGAGAGAATCGCGCTCTGCGGGCTGCTCAGGTGCATCACGTTGAGCACGCCCAGTTGCGGGTAGATCGCAGCGAACAGTGCCGGCAGGATTGCGAAGTACTTGGCCACGTCGTTGGCGATGGAGAAGGTCGTCAGCGCACCGCGGGTGACCAGCAACTCCTTGCCGATCTGCACCACGTCCAACAGCTTGGTCGGGTCGCTGTCGAGGTCGACCATGTTGGCCGCTTCACGTGCCGCTTGCGTGCCATCGTTCATCGCCATGCCGACGTCTGCC
The DNA here is from genome assembly GCF_019955895.1 of Pseudomonas sp. GL-B-12. Taxonomy (NCBI): domain Bacteria; kingdom Pseudomonadati; phylum Pseudomonadota; class Gammaproteobacteria; order Pseudomonadales; family Pseudomonadaceae; genus Pseudomonas; species Pseudomonas sp. GL-B-12. The sequence goes on along the minus strand of NZ_JAHBCX010000066.1, from coordinate 143,208 downwards.
TGGGCCAGGGCCGGGGCGTCGTTGGCGCCGTCGCCGCACATGGCGACCAGGCGACCGTCGTTTTGCTCGTGACGAATGCGCGCCAGTTTTTTCTCCGGCGTGGCTTCCGCCAGCACATCGTCCACACCCGCCTCAGCAGCAATGGCAGCGGCGGTCAACGGGTTGTCGCCGGTGACCATGACGGTGCGGATCCCCAGCTTGCGCAGCTCGGCGAAACGCTCGCGGATACCGGGCTTGACCACGTCCTTGAGGTGGATCGCACCGAGCAACCTGCCGTCGGCACACACCAGCAGCGGGGTGCCGCCGCTTTGGGCGATCTTGTCGATTTCGCGGGACAAGGCCGGTGCCAGGTCAGCACGCTTGAGGCCAACGAAAGCCAGCAACGAATCCACCGCGCCCTTGCGGTACACGCGTCCCTGATAGTCGACACCGGACAGGCGGGTTTCGGCACTGAATGGCACACCTGTCAGCACCTCAGCGGACGGTTCCGGTTGCGGATGAGTGCCACGCAGGTATTCGACTATCGACTTGCCTTCCGCGGTGTCGTCGGCCAGCGACGCCAGCAATGCGCCTTCGGCCAGCTCCCTGGCTGTCACGCCAGGCGCGGCATACACCGCCGAGCAACGACGGTTACCGAAGGTGATGGTGCCGGTCTTGTCCAGCAGCAAAACGTGCACGTCCCCCGCCGCTTCCACCGCACGACCGGATTTGGCGATCACGTTCAGGCGTACCAGACGATCCATCCCGGCGATACCGATGGCCGACAGCAAACCGCCGATGGTGGTCGGAATCAACGTGACCAACAGCGCCACCAGGAACACCAGCGGCAGGCTGCCGCTGGCGAAGTGGGCGAACGGTTGCAGGGTGACGACCACCAGCAGGAAGATCAGGGTCAGGCCGATCAGCAGGATATCGAGCGCCACTTCGTTCGGGGTTTTCTGGCGTTTGGCGCCTTCGACCAGGGCGATCATGCGGTCCAGGGTCGACTCGCCGGGGTTGGCGGTGATCTTCACCAGCAGCCAGTCGGACACCAGCCGGGTGTTGCCGGTGACGGCCGAGCGGTCGCCGCCGGATTCGCGGATCACCGGCGCCGATTCACCGGTAATCGCCGCTTCGTTGACTGCTGCGATGCCTTCGATCACTTCGCCGTCACCGGGGATCATCTCCCCCGCTTCGACGCGCACCACATCACCCTTGCGCAGGCTGGTGGCCGGCACCACTTGGAACGTGCCGTTGCTGGTCTTGCGGCGGGCGCTCAAGCCTTCACTGCCGGCCTTGAGGCTGTCGGCGCGAGCCTTGCCGCGGCCTTCGGCCAGGGCTTCGGCGAAGTTGGCGAACAGCACAGTGAACCACAGCCACACGGCAATTTGCGCGGCGACGAACGTCGGCACGGCCGTATCGGGAATGAAACACAGCACGGTAGTCAGGATCGCGGTCAGTTCGACCACCAGCATCACCGGTGCACGCTGCAATTGCCGTGGGTCGAGCTTGACGAAGGCTTGCACCAGCGCCGGACGCCAGAGGGCCGAGATCGCGGTTTTCGGTTGCTCCGGTGCCTTGACGGTGGCGACCGGTTTAGTTACGGGCATATTCATCAAATAGTCCTCAGAAGCCCATGCTCAAGTGTTCAGCGATAGGACCCAGTGCCAACGTCGGCAGGAAGGTCAGGCCGCCCACCAGCAAAATGGTCACGGTCAGCAGGGTCACGAACAGCGGGCCATGGGTCGGGAAGCTGTTCTGGCCGATCGGTGCGGTTTTCTTCATCGCCAGGCTGCCGGCCAGGGCCAGAACCGGGAGGATGTAGCCGAAGCGACCGATCAACATGCCAAGCCCCAGCATCAGGTTGTGGAACGGGGTGTTGGCGCCGAAACCGCCAAACGCTGAACCGTTGTTGGCACTGGCCGAGGTGTAGGCGTAGAGCAGCTGACTGAAACCATGAGCGCCGGGGTTGCTCACGGCGGCCACCGGGCCTGGCAGGCTGGCGGCGATCGCGCCGAGCACCAGTACGCCAATCGGCATGACCATCAGGGTGACCACCAGCAATTGCACTTCTTTGGCTTGCAGTTTCTTGCCGAGGTATTCCGGGGTGCGGCCGATCATCAGGCCGGCGAGGAACACCGCGATCAACACGTTGAGCAACATGCCGTAGAGCCCGGCACCGACGCCGCCGAAGATCACTTCGCCGACCATCATGTTGACCAGCGCCACCATGCCGCTCAGCGGGTTGAGGCTGTCGTGCATGCCGTTCACCGAACCGTTCGACGCTGCAGTGGTGGTCACCGACCACAACACAGTGGCGGTAGTGCCGAAGCGCGCTTCCTTGCCTTCCAGCGGCGCAGTCTGTTCGACGGCGACGTTGTTCAGGGCCGGGTTCGGCTGGTATTCGGCCCACAGCGAGGTCGCGCCGCCGATCAGGAACAGCGCCAGCATGCAGGCGATGATCGCGCGGCTCTGGCGCAGGTCCTTCACGTAGTGGCCGAAGGTGAACACCAGCGCCACCGGGATCAGGATGATCGAGGCCAATTCGAACAGGTTGGCCCAGGCGGTCGGGTTCTCGAACGGATGCGCCGAGTTCACGCCAAAGAAGCCGCCACCGTTGGTGCCCAATTGCTTGATCGCAATCTGACTGGCAGCAGGCCCCAGTGGAATCACCTGATCAACGCCTTGCATCGTCACTGCATTCACATACTGTGCGAAGGTTTGCGGTACACCCTGCCAGACCAGATACAGCGCCAGCAGCAGGCACAGCGGCAACAAGCCATAGAGGGTGGCGCGGGTCATATCGACCCAGAAGTTGCCCAGGGACTGGGTGGATTTGCGACCGATGCCGCGGCACAGCGCGACCAGTACCGCCAGACCGGTGGCAGCGCTGACGAAGTTCTGCACGGTGAGGCCAACCATCTGGCTCAAGTAGCTCAGGGACGCTTCGCCGCTGTAGGCCTGCCAGTTGGTGTTGGTCATGAAGCTGACGGCGGTGTTGAACGCCAGCGTCCACTCCTGACCCGGCAGGTTCTGCGGGTTCAGCGGCAGGTGGTCCTGGAACATCAGGATGGCGAACAACAGCAGGAAACCCGCGAGGTTGAAGGCAAGCAAGGCCAGGGCGTATTTCTGCCAGCTCTGTTCGGCTTGCGGGTCAACCCCGGCCAGTCGGTAACAGCCACGTTCGACTGGCCCGAGGACCGGCGACAGCCACGTGCGCTGACCTTCCATTACCTTGTAGTAGAAGCGCCCGAGAAACGGCGCCGGGACCAAAACCAGGGCAAAAAAACCGAGGATCAGCCAATAGTCATAACTGTGCATAGCCGCTCCTAGTTCCGGTCCGCGCGCAACAGCGCAACCAACAGATAGATGAACAGCCCCACTGCGAGCAGCAGCGACACCCCGTCCAGAACGCTCATGGAAGTTCTCCGTGTTACGGCGTATTGCCGCGTGTGGAGTCATTGTCGGAAAGGAGGCTGTAAAGGAACGAGATCGAGGGGGCGCGCCAGGCATAAAGAAAGCGTAAAGAGTGGGTTTACGCCGGGGTTACAGGGTGCGGGGAGGAGCTCCGGTGCGGAAAAACCGGGAATGTCGCAGGTAGAACTCTAAATTGTGCGCAAGAGTAGTGAGTGACTGCTGCAAGTCGTGGATAATCCCGCCCGATTGGCGCGACGCAACCGAATGGGGTCAAGAACTCTTGCACCTCCCCGCTCGCGCCTGCAAGCTACCGCTATTCGCATTACTGAAAAAGGCTGGCCCAACGTGCGTATCCTTATTACCGGCGGAGCCGGTTTCATAGGCTCGGCCCTTGTCCGCGAGCTGATTCAACACACTGAGCATGATGTGCTCAACCTGGACAAACTGACGTATGCCGGCAATCTCGAATCGCTGACCAGCATTGCCAACGACACTCGCTACGAGTTCGTTCAGGCCGATATTGTCGATCAGGCGACCGTCAGTGCAGTGCTGGCACGTTTCCGGCCTCACGCGATCATGCACCTGGCAGCCGAGTCCCACGTCGATCGTTCCATCGACGGGCCATCGGAATTCATCCAGACCAACATCGTCGGCACCTACAGCCTGCTCGAAGCCAGCCGCGCCTATTGGCAAGCCCTTCCGGAGCCTGAGAAAAGCGCCTTCCGCTTTCATCACATTTCCACTGACGAGGTTTACGGCGACCTGCACGGTGTCGACGATCTGTTTACGGAAACGACACCCTACGCGCCGAGCTCGCCCTACTCCGCCAGCAAGGCTGCGTCCGATCACCTGGTCCGTGCCTGGCAGCGAACCTATGGCTTGCCGGTGCTGCTGACCAATTGCTCGAACAATTACGGGCCGTTCCACTTCCCCGAGAAACTGATTCCGCTGGTCATCCTCAATGCCTTGGCCGGCAAGCCGCTGCCGGTGTATGGCAATGGCCTGCAAGTGCGCGACTGGCTGTTCGTCGAAGATCACGCCCGGGCACTGCTCAAAGTGGTGACCACCGGCACCGTCGGCGAGACCTACAACATCGGCGGGCACAACGAACAAAAGAACATCGACGTGGTGCGTGGCATCTGCGCCCTGCTTGAAGAACTGGCACCGCACAAGCCTGAGGGCATTGCGCATTACGCCGACCTGATCACGTTCGTCCAGGATCGTCCTGGTCATGACCTGCGCTATGCAATCGATGCCGGCAAGATTGAACGCGAACTGGGCTGGGTGCCCGAAGAGACCTTCGAAACCGGCCTGCGCAAAACCGTTAAATGGTACCTGGAAAACATGGAGTGGTGCCGCCGTGTCCAAGACGGCAGCTATCAGGGTGAACGCCTTGGCGCCATCAATCCCAAGGAGCTGCTCGCATGATGAAAGGCATCGTTTTGGCGGGTGGCTCGGGCACACGCCTGCACCCGATTACGCTTGGAGTGTCGAAACAGCTGTTGCCGGTCTACGACAAGCCAATGATCTACTATCCGATCTCAGTACTGATGCTGGCCGGCATCAAGGATATCCTGCTGATCTCCACCCCGCAGGATCTACCCCAGTATCGCAATCTGCTGGGGGACGGCAGCCAGTTCGGGGTGAACTTCAGCTTTGCCGAGCAGCCGTCACCGGACGGTCTGGCCCAGGCTTTTCTGATTGGCGAAGAGTTCATTGGTGATGACCCCGTTTGCCTGATCCTGGGCGACAACATCTTCCATGGCCAGCACTTTGGCGAACAATTGCAGAACGCGACAAAACGCACTTGCGGTGCCACCGTATTCGGCTACTGGGTCAAGGACCCCGAGCGCTTCGGCGTGATCGATTTCGACAAAGATGGCCGTGCGCTTTCGATCGAAGAGAAACCGAAAAAGCCGAAATCCAGCTATGCCGTTACCGGCCTGTATTTCTACGACAACGATGTGATCGAGATCGCCAAGGCGGTGAAGCCTTCGCCTCGCGGCGAGCTGGAAATCACTGACGTCAACAATGCCTATCTGCAACGTGGCGATCTGCAGGTCGAGCGTTTTGGTCGAGGATTCGCCTGGCTCGACACCGGCACCCACGATAGCTTGCTCGAAGCCTCTCAGTACGTGCAAACCATCGAACACCGCCAAGGCCTCAAAGTCGCCTGTCTCGAAGAGATAGCCTATGAACATGGCTGGATCGACCGCGAACAGTTGCTGGAGCGTGCCCGGTACTTTGGCAAAACCGGGTATGGCCAGTACCTGGCCAAACTGGCAGGGGAAGAGCAATGAATCTGTGCGAGCCCGATTCGCCCGGTATCGAGACTGGACTGTTCCCGTGAAAATACTCATCAATGGCCGACACGGTCAGGTTTCACATGAATTGCAACAGCGGCTGGGGGCTGTCGGCGAACTGATCGTATTGGGTCGCGATCAGCTCGACCTCGCGCAACCCGATCAGATTCGCCGTCAGGTGCAAAACGTCCGTCCCGATCTGATCATCAACGCAGCAGCCCATACAGCGGTTGATCTGGCAGAAAGCGAGCCGCAATCAGCCTTTGCCATTAACGCGGTAGCTCCCGGCATCCTTGCCGAAGAAGCGCTGGCTCTCGACATCCCATTGATACATTACTCCACGGACTATGTATTCGACGGGAGTAAAGTCGGACCTTACAACGAGGACGACACGCCAAATCCGCTCGGGGTGTACGGCAAGAGCAAACTGGCCGGCGAACAGGCCATCAGGGGCGTGCAAGGTAAGCATCTGATCCTGCGTACCAGTTGGGTCTATTCAACTCATGGCCGCAACTTTCTGCTGACGATGCAGCGCTTGCTCCAAGAGAAACCGGAGTTACGCGTAGTCGCCGATCAAATCGGCGCACCGACATGGGCCGGTACAATCGCCAACAGCACCCTCGCCATGATTGAACGCTGGCAGGCGAACGAAGTTGCCAACTGGGGTACTTATCACCTGAGCGCTCAAGGTGAAACCTCCTGGTTTGGCTTCGCCCAGGCTATCGGCGAAGCATTGCGACAACAGGGCAAGCCCTGCGCCGACCTGTTACCGATCCCGTCCAGCGACTACCCGACACCCGCAGCCCGGCCGCTCAACTCGCGCCTGGATTGCAGTCGCTTGCAGCGTGATTGGGGTGTCAGTCAACCAGACTGGCAAACCGCGTTGCGCGAGTGCCTCACTCAGCAAGCCTGAGCATCAACCGCTGCCCGCACCTGCATTTAAATACCAAACCTGCGTGTTGCAGCGGTGTTGGGGAGCGGGTATGCGGGCTTGCTCGCGAAAGCCGCATTTGCAACAACTGCGCCCCTGACTGACGCACAAATTTGTGCATCCAGTGGCGAACATCCCCGATACGACGCCTTTCAGCCCATTACGACGCACAATTGCGAAATGGCACGCCCACTGCACTGGCCTCCCCCGAGCTTTCCAAACCACTCAGGGAGCAAATCCATGAACACACAACTCAAACCCACGCTGGGCACCTTGCACCTGTGGGGCATTGCGGTCGGGCTGGTGATTTCCGGAGAGTACTTCGGCTGGAGCTATGGCTGGGGCGTGGCCGGGACTTTGGGCTTTCTGGTGACTTCGTTCATGGTCGCCACCATGTACACCTGCTTCATCTTCAGTTTCACCGAACTGACCACCGCCATTCCTCACGCTGGCGGTCCCTTTGCCTACAGTCGTCGCGCCTTTGGCGAGAAAGGCGGGTTGATCGCCGGGCTGGCGACACTGATCGAATTCGTCTTCGCCCCACCGGCGATTGCCCTGGCCATCGGCGCCTACCTCAATGTCCAGTTTCCAGCCCTGGACCCGAAACACGCGGCAGTCGGTGCCTACATCGTGTTCATGGGCCTCAACATCCTCGGCGTGAAACTGGCAGCGACCTTCGAGCTGGTGGTCTGCGTATTGGCCGTCGCCGAATTGCTGGTGTTCATGGGCGTGGTTGCCCCGGCATTCAGCTTCAGCAATTTCGCCCTCAATGGCTGGGCCGGTTCCGACGTATTCGGTGCTCCGGCGATTGCCGGGATGTTCGCAGCGATCCCCTTTGCCATCTGGTTCTTCCTCGCCATCGAAGGCGCAGCCATGGCCGCCGAAGAAGCCAAGGACCCGAAACGCACGATTCCCAAGGCTTACATCAGCGGTATTTTGACCCTGGTGCTGCTGGCGATGGGCGTGATGTTCTTCGCCGGTGGCGTCGGCGACTGGCGCACCCTGTCGAACATCAACGACCCGCTGCCACAGGCAATGAAAACCGTGGTCGGCGAAAGCTCGGGCTGGCTGCACATGCTGGTGTGGATCGGCCTGTTTGGTCTGGTGGCGAGTTTTCACGGGATAATCCTCGGCTACTCGCGGCAGTTCTTCGCCCTCGCCCGGGCCGGTTACCTGCCGGCGTCCCTGGCCAGATTGTCGCGTTTTCAAACCCCGCACCGGGCGATCATCGCCGGTGGCGTGATCGGCATTGCAGCCATCTACAGCGACGGTTTGATCAACCTCGGTGGCATGACGCTAACCGCCACAATGATCACCATGGCCGTGTTCGGCGCCATCGTGATGTACATCATGAGCATGCTCAGCCTGTTCAAACTGCGTAAAACCGAGCCGAACCTGGAACGCACCTTCCGCGCCCCCTGCTACCCGCTGGTGCCGTTCATTGCGCTGATGCTGGCGGTGGTGTGCCTGGTGGCGATGGCCTGGTTCAACACGTTGATCGGCCTGATCTTCCTGGGTTTCATGGCGGTAGGTTTCGTTTACTTCATGCTCACCGCGCAATTGCGTGCCGACGCACCGGCGGATGCGATGCTGACCGGACTTTGAAAGCGTTCGAGTGAACCTTGAACAACAGGCATAGAATGGGGGTGATAGCGATGGAGCTGCGATGAAACCCCATCACTCAAAGTGGTATGCACGATCGGTTGGCGAGCCCTCGCCGACCGCCGGCTTTTCAAGGAGAGTCCTATGCCCTGGTATGCCTGGTTGATTCTGGTCGTTGCCATCGGCTCGATCGTTGGTGGTCTGATGCTGCTGCGCGACACCGCCAACAAGGTCGAACTGACCGAAGAGCAACGTAAGCGCGTCGCCGAACGCAATGCGGAAATGGACGCCAAGGAAGCGCAGGACCGCTGACTGAAAACCCCGCCTTGAACGGCGGGGTTTGTTTTTGCGTGAAATCTCCTGAAATCATGCCGCTTAGTGCCCATATCGATGCATCTGCATGCTTTTAAGAAGTAGAAGTACAGTCACCATGCAATTTTCATTGGTTAATATGGCCGCATTGATGCGGAGATATCAGATGCGTTACTCGCAGGACCATAAAGCCCAGACCCACCAACGCATAATCAAGGAAGCTTCAGCGCGATTTCGACGCGACGGTATAGGCGCGACCGGGCTGCAACCCCTGATGAAAGCACTGGGCTTGACCCACGGTGGCTTTTACTCGCACTTCAAGTCCAAAGACGAACTGGTAGAGAAAGCCTTGCAAGAGGCTGGCGTACAAGTCGACGAGTTGTGCGCGCAAATCTTCGCCGAGGAACAGCCACTCGAAGCCTTCATCGACGCTTATCTGTCCGAATGGCATCAAACCTCACCCCAAGAAGGTTGCCCGCTGCTGACCATTTCTTCGGAACTGGGACTGCGTGGTCAACCGAGTCCGACCAGCGACGTCGTGCTCCAGGCGCGACTCGATCAGATCCAGCACACCCTTGACGGAGAGCGCACCGACGAACGCAGCATCGTCATCATGTCTACGCTGGTCGGCGCCTTGCTGTTATCGCGCAGCGTCGCCGACGCCGAGTTTGCCCAACGGATTCTCGACGTCGCACGCGAACACCTCAAGCACTCGCAGGATTAACCCTGCCAACGCTTGAACAGCACACTGGCATTGACCCCGCCAAATCCAAAGCCATTGGACAACGCGTACTCGATGGCCATTGGCCGCGCTTTGCCATGAACGATGTCGACACCTTCAGTGGCAGGGTCCGGGTTCTCGAAATTGAGGGTCGCCGGCACGATCTGGTCACGGATCGCCAGCAGCGTAAAGATCGCTTCGAGTCCACCCGCGGCACCGAGCAAATGCCCGGTCGCCGACTTGGTCGATGTCACAGCGATGCCATTTTGTGCACCGAACAACGCCTTGATCGCCGCCAGTTCACCCAGATCCCCCACTGGAGTCGAGGTTGCATGAGCATTCAGATGCTGAACCTGAGCCGGTGAAACACCGGCCTGTGCCAATGCCAACGACATTGCTCGACGCGCACCGCTGCCGTCCTCGGGGCCGGCGGTCAGGTGATAGGCATCGGCGCTGGTGCCGTAGCCGACCAGCTCCGCCAGAGGGTGGGCACCCCGCGCCAGCGCATGCTCCAGAGACTCGATGACCAGCAACCCGGCCCCTTCTCCCATGACAAATCCATCGCGACCACTGTCGAAAGGTCGCGAAGCGCGCTCAGGCGTTTCGTTGTAAGCGCTGGACAAGGCACGAGCAGCCGCAAACCCGGCAAGGCTGACCCGATCAATCGCCGCTTCCGCACCGCCGCACACCGCGATATCCGCCTCACCCGCACGAATCAGCCGCGCCGCGTCGCCAATCGCCTGAACCCCGGCGGCGCATGCCGTGACCGGCGCGCCTAGTGGCCCCTTGAAGCCATGCTGGATCGACACATGACCTGCCGCAAGGTTGACCAGAAATGAAGGGATGGTGAATGGCGACAAACGTCTCGGACCACGGCTATCGGTGGTGCGCACCGCCTCGGCAATCGCGCCGAAACCACCTACACCTGAACCGATGATGGTGGCCGTGCGCTCCTGGGCATTGGCGTCCAATGCTTGCCAGTCGGCTTGCTCCAGTGCCTGACGCGCCGCTTCCATGGCGAACAGGATGAAGCGGTCCATCTTCTTTTGTTCCTTGGGTGGGGTTGCCCGGTCCGGATCGAACCCCGCCTCCGGATCGTCAGCCAGCGCAGGCACTGCACCGCCAACCTTGGCCGGCAGATCGGCAACCACCTCTTGCGGTAAATTACGCAGCCCGGAGCGCCCGGCCAACAGCCGCGCCCAGACTGCTTCGACACCGCTCCCCAGCGGCGACACCAGGCCCATGCCCGTTACAACCACACGACGATCACTCATACCGCAATACCTCAGTCGATTAGGGGCGTTTCATTTGTAACGCGCAGCGGCTTTGCTTTTGGAAAGATTGGGCGCCATCACATGGCGTGCCGCAACAAAGGCATCCCAGTCGGCGGCATCCGGCAGCGAAGGAATGGTGACCAACTCGCCCTGATCCAGACCCGACAGTGCCGCGTCGACCATCTCGCCAGCTTCCATGACCATCTCGGCCGGAATCTGCGAAGCATCGATACCGGAGCGTTCCCAGATTTCGGTGCGCGTCACCCCAGGCAATACGGCCTGGACCTTGACCCCGGTGCCATCGAGTTCGGCATTCAACGACTGGGTCAGGCTCAATACATAGGCCTTGCTGGCGCTGTAGGTGGCGTTGAAGCGTTCGGGAAACAGCGCTACCACTGAAGCAATGTTGATGATGGTACCCCGGCGCGCCTTGGCAAAACTGGCCGCCGCGGCCGATGCCAATCGCGTCACCGTTGTAACATTCAACTGAATCATTCGCTCCAGTTGATCGGTATCGGCGTTGGCCAACAAGCCATCCGCGGCCACGCCAGCATTGTTCAGCAAAAGGCTGATGCTCGAATCGCTGCGCAGACGCTGTTCAAGTTTCAGCACGTCGTCCTTCTGCGTCAGATCTGCCTTGAGCACCTCCACCTGAACCCCATGAGCATTGCGCAACGCGCTTGCCGCGGCTTCAAGCCGCTCTTGGTCACGAGCAACCAGCAACAAATCAAAACCTCGCGCTGCTAACCGTTGCGCGTAAATCGCACCGATACCGGAAGAAGCACCAGTGACGAGGGCGGTGCCTTGGGACTGAATGGACGTCATGACTTTGCTCCTGGGAGATACCAGAGGGATAGATAAGCGCCTGAGCCTCAGCGCGCCTGGACGAGCGGAGCATTTATTATACGCATAATTTAATCAGTATATGATAGTCGTAATTTTTTCATCGCCGACGGAAGGCAAAACTTCGCAGCCGTCACCAAAATGAAAAAAGGCCGGTCAATGACCGGCCTCCAAGGCTGATCTATAAGCTTAGTTCAACCGAGACTTCTCGCGATTCTTATCTGGAAGGGCCTTGCCGATACCCTTCACTTCGAACAACTCGTCGAAGGACACAAACAGACCATTACTTTCGCGATACGCAACAATCGCCAGAACCTTGGTCTCCCCCAACACCGCTTAACTCACGCTACAAAGTCGGCACATCGGCCTTGCCAAGATCCACTGTGCCAGATTGCGCATTCGCTGAAGCCTGCATCGCCACCGGAGCCTTGGTAGCCTGCGGCTTCGCTGCAGGCGCTGCATTCGCAGCAATAGGGGTGCTGGTGAGTAGGGCAAAAACCTGTGAGTAGAAATAGCCCGTACACATAAATGGCGCTTCATGACATCGGTTGAGGAAGCAGCTTTTCCGAAACGGCTTCCTCAAACCGGGCGACGTAGGAGGATGTCAAAAATGTGTCTGTTGCGGGATGTGAGACAATCAAACGTCGAGATAAATGAGTTTGGCCAGATAACTTTCTTCAATGTAAACGCAGGAACTGGCAGTACGATTCCAGCAGCAGTGTGATGAACGAAGAATGTCCCAAAAAACTATATTTAAATCGCGAATCTTTCCGAATAATTTATCTAGCCATATCGAAAATTAAATAAAAACAGAAAGATTAACTATAAGAGTTGCGTGTAGCGTCTTGAGAAGATGCACCATCAATAGGTCTATGGCACGATTGAAACCAGATAGCGCTCCGTGAAGAGGCAGTGGATGGAACTGATTACTCCCCCCTTTTGCGTTGCTAAAATAGCCTGTGGATTGCCGAGTCACCAACCGCTGCATTTTCCAGGCGAGCAAGTTTGGTCAGCCACGGCAGAAATCACAGCCTCCGCCGATCGGTTAGAACTGGAGGACCATGGCTGTAGACAGGGCATTGAAAAACCGTGAAAATCGGCAGCTGCCTTATGACCTGCTGCGAAATCTCAATAAATGACTGCGAAGAAAAATATCAGCGCTCTATCCTCTCCAGTGGCTGCGAGTGCTGCAGCTATCGTCGGTCGATTTCTCCTGCTTGGTACGGGGGCCCTGACTGGAATTCTACTGCCACTCACTATGAAGCAAGAGACCGTGGGCTTGTTTTTTTTGTGCCAGTCCATAATAGCAGCGCTTGCCACTTTGGGTCAGTTAGGTTTAAGCATTACAGCTCCAGCTATTATCTCCAGAGCCATGGGTGACAAAGACACTGCCAGGATAAAGCAAACTTTACGGCGCACTTTAATCATTGGATGCTCAGCGGCAAGTCTGTTCGCGTTGACTTTTTGGATAACACTAACGGTACTGGAAAACCTGTTGCACTCAGAGTTGGCAGGCGCGCTGCAGAAATTAGCACCACTTATCTCAATCAGCATGATGTTAGCTGCCACGGTAACTTTACTATCCGAGCAACACCGGGTTTTAGGACACTTTGTTCAGGCGAGCTTCCTGATGGTTGGTGCTAGTGTCGCCAGTGCTGCTGCCGTCATTATTGCCTGGCAGTCAAAAACAACACTTCCATTGGATACCCTTCTCTTCTCGGGAGTTCTTGGTGTTTTATGTACCGCATTACTGGGTGGATATTCCCTGTGGCGCTGGCATAATACCCATGATGGGGAAACCAAAGAAGCTGTAGGTTATTCCGAAATACTGTGGCAAACCATACCTAACCTTACCACTACAAGCGTGCTATTTATCGTAGCTCAAGCAGACTTGTGGATCATTGTTTTCTTTGGCAGCACCGCTGATGTGGCAATCTATGGCCTGGCATCACGGCTTGCTATCTTGGTGATAATTCCCTTGGCAGTAATCAATACAGTCATCGCACCATCAATTGGGCGTCTGTGGGTTCGACGAAAAAAACGTTACTTGCAAAAAGTGATGGGTATCGGTGCGGGTGCAGCAACGGGAATGGCAATCACGGGCTATCTATTATTTGCCATTTTAGGTCAACTCATTATTGCGCTAGCTTGGCCAGAAGAGTATTCAGAAGCTTACTTCATATTTATCATTCTCGGTTTCGCTCAAGTTATTCAGACCTTTGCTGGAACCGCCGGCATGGTCTTGGTCATGTTGCAAAAACAACATATCACCATGCGAATCTCTATTGTCAGCGGTGTATTGATGATCGCCGGAGGAAGTGTGGCGTTCATATATTTCGGCATAATTGGATTAGCGATCGTTTATAGCTCGGGCAGTATTATTCAGTCAGCCTTGATGATTCATTATGTAAATCGAATATTCAACTTGAAAACAACTGCCAACTTTAAATCAACAATCAAATTCAGCCTATCCTATTTTCACTAAGAGAATCCACATGGACGATAAAACGACAACACTACCGAAAGTCACTATTGTCATCCCCACGTACAATACTGCTCGATATTTGCTGGATGCAATTGATAGCGTCAAAAAACAAACTTATCAAAATATCGAACTGATTGTGGTTGATGATGGATCAACAGATGACACTCCGAATTTGCTGATGAATCATCCTATGCAGTTCTCGCATTTCAGACAAGAAAATGCAGGGCAAAGCGCTGCCATGAATTTTGGATGGAAACAAAGCTCTGGTGATTTGTTGGGCTATCTAAGTGCTGACGACAGATTACATCCTAATGCAATCGAGACGATAGTCTCGCGAATGGCGTTGTCACCTGAAGCAGTATTGGCATACCCGGATTTTTGCGTGATCGACGAAGACTCAAACTATGTCAGGACCATTACAGCCCCCGAATACTCTGAAAACCTGCTCATTGCCAATTTCCAATGTTTGCCTGGTCCGGGCGCGCTATTCAAACGGACAACATGGGCGCTAGTGGGTGACTGGAATACTGGGTTAAGAAATATTCCGGACATGGACTTTTTTCTACGTTTTTGTCAACACGGCCCATTCATCCGTGTCCCGGAGGCGCTAGCAGATTTCCGCATTCACTCTGGGTCGACTACCTATAATCCCTCCAGTGCTCAACGTTCAGATGAGCCAGTTACCGTTATTAAAGACTTTTATAATACGAATGGTTTACCCAAAAGGTTTCTTCGCTGGAAAAAAAGGGCGATGGCAAACGCCTATCTGCTGTCAGGATTCATGCATGGTTTCTCCGGACGTTACCTCATCAGTTTAAAGCAGATGTTTCGGGCCGCAACACTAAGCCCATCGTCAATACTTTCACGCAAGATGATCAGCTACGTAATCGGTATTTATAAATCCGCATCGGTAAAGAAATGAACGGAATCTCAGAAGGCCATTTAGATAATAAAGCGACAACAAAGTGGATTGTCGCCACAGTGACTTTACTTAGCATATGGGCAGGTTTCTATTACCCAGGCATGATCGCTTTATTTGCAACCTATTGCACGCTGAGCATTGCCATAATATACGCCACGATTACAAACCGACCAAAAAGCTACTTCATATTTTTTCTATTTTCTTTTTTGACTTTAGGTTGCTGGGCAAAAATAACTTTACATTTGCTCATTGGAAACAATTTCATTGAGCCTATAGGAAGCTTTGATGAATCGCCAACTGCATGGGACAACGCCATTGTAGTATTGATCACGGCATTTAGCGCTCTGCTTATCTGTTACTTCATTGTCGTGGCCGGCTTGAAAAAAAGAAAAGAACTAGAAACCAATATAAACACAAAGTTCCTATCAACACTCTTGGCCATGGCAATCATCTTCGCAATTGCCTCTCTAATTTTCAACTATCACCATTCAATCATCAAAGTTGGATACGAACCAACTTTAAAGCTGCATAGTTATATTTACGCAGTCTTTTCCTTCATGGTCGCCTGGGGCAACGCTATTGCTATTTTTACTTTGGCTTATTGGTTGGTAAAAAGCGAAAAACTAACCCCAAACATGCTTTTTTATATCATCATTATTGAGGGTGCGCTGACATCAATTTCGATGGGCAGTCGTGCACAAATGATCCTTCATGTTTCGGTCCCTTTTATTGCTTACCTGATACAAGGGAGAAAATTAGAGTGGAACATATCAAAAATTAGCTGGATAAAGATTTTTTCGACGACCGCTTTATTGTTTGCATTTTCGATAATTTCCGTATCAGTTGACCGCCTTTCTTCATTTGCAAAGGCAGTACCT
Source organism: Pseudomonas sp. GL-B-12 (assembly GCF_019955895.1). Taxonomy (NCBI): domain Bacteria; kingdom Pseudomonadati; phylum Pseudomonadota; class Gammaproteobacteria; order Pseudomonadales; family Pseudomonadaceae; genus Pseudomonas; species Pseudomonas sp. GL-B-12. Next base: position 127,541 of record NZ_JAHBCX010000066.1, on the reverse strand, counting down.
TATACAGAAAAAACCATCGAGGCAGAAAATCTGGAAAAATCCGGGAATAGCTCCACGTCCGCGACAGGGAATCTGGAATTATCCGGGAGTAATTCCACGTCCTTGGAATTATCCGAAAAAGCTTTAACACACGACGTCACCCCAGAACCGTACGTCGCACCGCATCCACTTTCACTCGAACTGAAGGTCAAACTAATTGCAATCGAAATGAGCAAGCTAATCGTAGACCGTTGGATTGGCGCTGAAGGAGTTTTAGCAGTAACAAGCGTACATCGCCTGGATTTAGATCTTTTTCTGAGAGGTTTAAAAGAAGATCCAGCACAAGGCACACAAGCAATATACCAGCGAATATCTAATGCAAAGTATGAAAGATTAGAAAACTTTACATTCATGACAATCCCTGGTCCTATAGCAGTACTGTATTACAGCGGAAATTATCTCACGCTCTTTGCTGGCATGGCTCTATTATTCTTCTTGGGTTATACCATCGAACTTTCCGCCAAACGATTACTAAATAACATAATGACAAGTGCTACCATTGGCGTTGCAATGGCATACTTAATAGTGCAAATTAATTTCCCCAGGGCATTTCTATTTTTCGTGATTGAGATAACCGCCTTTCTTATGGGATTAATCGTGCTGAGATGGATGCTAAATAAACAAAAGCAACCATCAACTCCTCACATTAATAGCCATTCTAATTATCCTGAGTAAAACCCTCAAAATAATCGACCATATTAGTTACAATCACATGCCAACTATAATGGTCGATTACAAACGACTTAAGTCGCTGCCCTTTAAGCGTCAAATCGTCGATCTCTGATAACATGACCTGAAGCCCTCTACTGATACCTGCGGCTGTCGGCTCGACTACGCTTCCCCCGTTGATCGCCTGTACTTCGTCAAAGCCACATGTACTTGTCAGTAACACCGGCAAACCTGTAATTCCAGCTTCCAGAGCAACAAGTGACATAGCTTCCGATCTAGAGGGAATGACAAGCATCAATGCATGTTGATAAGCTTCATTTCTCTGGGCCTCATTGAGAAATCCAATAAAATGAATCTGATGAGCTATTTCATGACCAATCAAAGAGGCTTCAAGCTCGGCTTGCATTCCAAAGTCTGGCCCGGCAAGCACTAAAGGATAATGGTGAGCTGCCTTTGTAGAGAGATAGGCTTTAATAAGCAAGTCAGGGCCTTTGACAGGGGCAAGCCTACCCATAAATAAAATATAAGGCTCTTCGGGCAGATACTGCAGTGTACGCATTGGAGTTAACGCGGGCTCCGACACCCCATTCGGAAACACCGGGATACGATCCTGCAAAAAGCCTGTAACTTCTGCAATTAGTATTCGCTCTAACTGAGTAATTGCAATAAACCCCGACGCCCTTTTTATAAGTGATTTACCAAGCAACAAATGAAACAGCTTCTTAACTGGACTAGGCTTTCCGATGGAAGAAAATTCACCCGCGGGGCAAAGTACATAAGGAGTCCGCGCGATCCAGGCGAAGAAGCCTGTAATAAAGCTCAACAAATTCCAATAGCCCATGATATGGATAATGTCAGCAGACTTCACCGCTTTCCACAGACGCATAAAATTGACCAATGGGATTGGAAGGCGTTGACCAATTTTTCCAGTAATGTAGGTTTTAACACCTCGACTATTAAATTCTGATTGCCAGGAATCACCGGACATCGCGATGACTTCACAACGACAGCCTTTATCCGCAAGGGTATTGGCTAAATGTCTCGTACGCTCAGCTGTTCCCCCTCCACGTTGTGCATCAAGAGAAATATTAACCAATAAAATATTCATACCGTTGCCCTCAAGTGACTCAAGTAACCTTTTAGGCGATTGGTGAATAGTGCAGAATCAGACAATCCAAGTTGCAACAATCGATCTTCATGGAAGCGGCGCATTGGATCGGTATTACTAATCCCCCTGGCATTTAATACCAAACGCAGTACTCGCGAGGGAAGGTAAGGTATATGCAATACTGCCGTACGGTTAAATACTTCCAACAAACAATCCTGAAGATAAGCGAAATTATTATCAGCGTCAGCGTCTTCAGTCACTACAATAATTTCCCCCTGAATTATTGGTGCCGCCGTTGTAACAAATAATAAAACCTCGACTACTTTTTCAACGCTGACCAAATGCATTCGCCGCGCACCGTACAATGAACGGCGCAATGCGAGTTTCCAGCCAGGGGCACTCGAAACTTCCCTTACGAATGAAACAACATTTAATCCACCGACACCAAATACCGCGCCAAGGCGCAAAATCAAGGCTTCGAAATGCTCGGCATTGACAGCGCTCACAAACTTCTCAGCAGCGGCATGCTCACGCTCATAAGGCGTGATAGGCACGATCTCTGAAGCCGAAGTACAAATGCTGTCTTGGCTTGCTCCAAAAACGTCAATACTTGAAACATGGATATAACGTTTAACACGTGCATTGCCGCAAGCGCGCAAAATATTCTTGATCGCTGACAAGAACCATCCGGTGCCGTCTGGCCGCAGCAAATTCAAAACGATGCTGCCGCAATTCAAAATTTCCTCTAACGACGCGCTATCATCCAAGTCAAAATGTCGAACCTGTATAGGCGATTCTGTTAACCAATGTGGCTCGTTTCGATGGACCGCGAAAATAATTTCGAACTCTTTGCTGCAATCAACTAAAGAATTGAGTAAATGCTGACCAACAAAGCCAGTTCCACCTATCACAACGATACGCTGTTCAATGGTAGCGTGAACTTCGCATTCAGTATCACTTGTCTCAAGATTCAAGATGACTCACTCCTTAAATGCACACACAATTCAAGCCCTAGTATTCGTACCAACGCCATCAAAAATATAAAACAGCTTAAAAAATATAATACATCTATTCAGTGCGCCTACTCAGCCCGCCATGGATCCAAGATTTTTTTCAGTTAAAATCCGTAATATAACCGGCTTAATGATCAAGACGCCGCTGTTCGTAAATCCAATCCACTATCTCTCCTTGAGGGGTGTATCCATGGACTGTTTCTCTCAATAATTGTCGAACGAGAGAGTAATCATCCTCATCAAGCGCCGCAAGCAGATGCTTCAGCTTGACCTTGAGGACTTCCCAGGCCAAATAATCCTCGTGAGCACTCATGATCATCGGGTGCTGAGTTGCAACTACGTTGTCACCAATCAGCAGTTCTTCGTAGAGTTTCTCTCCCGGGCGTAACCCAGTAAACTCAATGGAGATATCACCGTGCGGATTTTTTTCTGAACGAACACTTAAACCTGACAGATGAATCATTCTCTCTGCCAGCTCAACAATTTTTACCGGTTTACCCATATCCAGCACGAAAACATCACCTCCCATCCCCATAGAGCCCGCCTGAATAACCAGTTGCGCCGCCTCTGGAATGGTCATGAAGTAACGAGTGATTTTAGGATGAGTAACCGTGAGCGGGCCACCTGATTTTATTTGTTTGTGAAATAATGGTATCACCGAGCCGGAAGAACCTAAAACGTTTCCAAAACGGACCATCGTAAATCGGGTTCGATTGACTCTAGATATGCTTGCAGTGTCACCAAATAGTACCGGTGCGGGCTCCTTGCTGAGAGCTTGAAGCGTCAGTTCGGCAAGACGCTTAGTGCTACCCATGACATTTGTAGGCCGTACAGCTTTATCCGTCGAAATCAATACAAAATTAGCCACGCCTGCCTGGATTGCAGCTTGGGCTGTATTAAGTGTACCCATTACATTATTGAGTACACCCTCGGCAATATTATGTTCGACCATCGGAACGTGTTTATAAGCCGCAGCGTGATAGACGGTCTCTACATGCCATGTTGACATCACATCTAAAATTTTAGCCTTATCACGGACCGATCCGAGGATCGGAAGAATTTTCGTAGACAACGACTCCCGAACAATTCGTTGCTCAAGCTCCGACAAAATACTATAGAGATTAAATTCACTATGTTCGAGCAATAAGAGGACCGTGGGTTGCAATGACAATATCTGCCGGCACAACTCAGAACCTATAGACCCACCAGCCCCAGTAACAAGTACGACCTGTTGTTTGATGCAATGTTCGAGTAATTCATGCTGGGCAGCAACTGCATCACGCCCCAATAAGTCGGCGATATCTACTTCTTGGATATCATCGACTTTTACGCGTCCGCTAGCCAAATCCATGAACCCGGGGACAGTGCGAACATGAAGGGGATATTCCTCCAGAAAACCAAGTATTTCTCGACGACGCCCACGAGATGTGGAGGGTATCGCTAATAATATTTCCTGCACACCGGTAGCTTCAATCATCTCCTTGATATGCTTTGGTTTATAAACCTTAAGCCCAGAAATAACTCGACTGGCAATACTTCTATCGTCATCGATAAAGGCGACCGGACGCATGGCTCGTCCCATTCGCAAAGCTGCTACAAGCTGATTTCCGGCAGCACCAGCTCCATAAATGGCCACCTTAGGTAATCCGTTATCCCGGCTGGTGAAAGGAACATGTTGAGCTGCGGAAAACCAATCACCGAGAAAGTATTGACGCATGAACAGTCGAAGACCACCGATCATGACCAAACTTAGCCACCAATAATTAAAAATTATTGACCGCGGCACAATATTCTGATGATTACTATACCAATACACGACGACGCCAAGAATTAACGATGACAAACTTACCGCTTTGACGATCGTAATAAGGGCATCATTACCAAAATAGCGCATGACTGCGCGATACATTCCAAATTGAAAGAAAAGTGGAATTGCTACAAACGGCGCACTCAAAAAAAGCCAGAGATGCTGAGTGAGCGGGTTGACCATCTCATCGATGCCTAATCGGACAACAAATGCCATCCACAGGGCTAGCCACACCAACGCGACATCAGCAGCAACCTGGATCAGTCGTTTACTGCGGCGCGGAAGACCTAATAACAAAGCCCGGAATCTTTCCATAACCCCTTCGAACGCTCCAACCACACCTATTTTTATGACGCTTAGAATGCGCTCATTCCCGTACGACTGTCATTTTACACCAGTAAGAGTCGAACATCTGGGCCTGGCCTGAATTTTTCTTTCTCGCCCGGATGAAATACCTTAGCCAGAACGACCAATGGAGACTAGCAATTACAAGACCCGAACTGCCATATCGGTACCCTGTTTCGAGTGCACCAGAATATGACTCGATTGCTTATCCAACCCAAAAATTGCACGACTCATTTTAATAAGTTCGGGTCGAGCGCCAAGCAGAGTCATAATCTTAAGCATTCAACTGCCCCCCTAATAAAATCCAGCTTAAACAGGAGCACTTTGATACCAGACACATCCTGAAGGCCCGCTTTATGAGAAGTATAATCATCCAGTTCAGAAATATCTTCTTCGCCTCCAACAAAATACTTTTTATAATTTAGATTACGACTACCTGCTGGGATACGGTAATAGCGCGCCGCCAATGCGGCACTGTTATCAGGATCACAAACCAGTCAGGCGCCCGACTCAACGATCACGCAGATCTCTCTCCTTGCAAGGCCGTCATGATAGGGCAACCGGCCGCAAGATGTGATTGGACTTTACTGCATAGTGCGCAGGAGATATCTCCTCATTACTTAAACCAACCAACAAAACTGAGAAACTCTCAAATATTTATTACATGCAACCCACAGAACGTCGCTCCAACAATAACAAATTATCAAAACAGTGATTATTTTTACTGTTCCTGCCCCAACTCAAGCATGCTACCGCTGCCGAAAGTTAATATCTTCTTCCAGCCTTAACAACCTGCTAGTTTCTACCATCGAGCCCGTAGACTGAGCAGTACAGATACTCCAATAAATACCACACTAGAGTTATATCTCATCGACAAGCAAGGCAGGCAGACTAGCAGGCGCACTTCTCCTGCATTCTTGAGAAACTGCTCTATCTACCGAACTGAAAAAAGTTGCAGATATAACAAATCGAAAACGATGGATTACCGATACCCGGAAAACATCACTGAACCGTCAACCGAACGCTCATCTCTTTATAATTTACTTGGCTGACGTCCGCGACACCTTCCTGATCCTAAGCAATAGCCAAAACAATAGAGGCCCCAACACCATCCCTACCAACAGTGAAAGCACTACAATTACCGACACGGGCAATGCAGGCCCTGTCCACCCAAGAAACACCATCGAAATGGTTTGTTGGTTTTCCAGGACGAACACTAAGACCACTAAGATCAATAGCAACAACAAAACCGCAAGCATTACGCGTTTAATATTAGGCATCAGTAACAACCCAAACTCCGTTTACTATCACGACACTTCCTCCTCATCCTCATTCACCCGATCACGCAACTCCTTGCCGGGCTTGAAATGCGGAACGAACTTGCCATCGAGGCTGACAGACTGACCGGTTTTCGGATTGCGTCCCACGCGCGGTGCGCGATAGTGCAGCGAGAAACTGCCGAAGCCACGGATCTCGATGCGATCGCCGGTGGCCAGGCATTGGGACATTTGCTCAAGCATGGTCTTGATGGCCAGCTCCACATCCTTTGATGAGAGCAGTCCTTGATGGGTGACAATTCGTTCGATCAACTCCGACTTCGTCATATTTTTCCCTTCTTTTTCAAGCAGCTAGATCAGCGCTTCAAAGGTTTTAGCACGCCCGGACGATTTTGAACAGCCCATTGCATTTACCGCATTCTCTCCCTGCATGAGCGTCCGCGCCCCGGCACACAGCTCACCTACAGATAACCAACATGGTCCGTATCAATAAACCCGCAGGATTGAAGCCAAAGAAGTATTCATCTTCATCCTTGGCGTCGTCGGACCTTGCCACAACCTTGTAACCTGCCCCCTTACATTCCCTGTCAGCTCGCTTTTGACACCTCTCCCACCCCGATCCAGCCCCGAGCAATCGATCTCGACGCCACTGACCCCGCGTACCGCATGGGTCCTTGCATTAGTCGTACAACCCGCCAATGTCAGTACGGCAATCACGACAATGAGCCTTTTCATTCACATCCTTATGCCAGACGCCTCGCCTGACCGTCGTTCGCCTTCAGGCATAAGACTAGCTGCAAATAAATGACTGATCCGATTAAAGAAAGAGACAACCTGAAGCGCCTTGGGTTTCTGCAATCCTCCCCGGGAACCAATATCCTGTTCAACCCGAGTGGTAGCACAGGAGCATCAGTAGCTAATGGCTTGTCGCGCAGGCTCTGGATTACTTCTTTCGTAAGCGACCCATAAACCACACCTGGCAAAAATGAGGTGTGGTTTATGGGTCGCTTACAATGCTCAGTCGCTCCATCCCAATCCATTGAAAGATGGCTCTGACCGTCGCCGCTTGCGCCAAGTCGATAACATACTGTGCGGGTGCGCCATCAAGTTGATTACGAATGTAGCGATAACCGTAGGGCGCAGTCGACAGCACATTGATACTGCCCCGCTTGGCTCCATGAAGCTTGCCGCGACGATGGCGCTCCATGATTTTGGCCCGCTCATACTCCGCAATCATGCCCTGCATCTGCAGCAACAACGACTCCTCCAGCGTCACGCCAATGGCATGATTGCGGAATACGACCTGTACGCCGCACGCCGATAGCTCTTCCATCAGCAATGCCTGGTGGGCATATTTTCGCGGCAGCCGGTCTGGGGGGACAGGACGTAGAGACGATCTACCAAGCCAAGTGCAGCGCGGTCTCTGAGCCGTTCCAATTGTGGGCGAATCAGCGTCGCGCCGCTGACGCCGGCGTCGATAAAGCGCATGTCCTCAACGACTTGGGCGCCATCAGCCACGATCCGCTCCATCAGCGCGGCAATCTGGCTTTCAATCGTGCCGCGTTTAGCCTGTTGGTCAGAGGATACCCGGGCATAGAGCGCCACCATCACAGCCTGGCTCATTGCTCACCTCGCTTGGCAGTACGATGCTTTTTCACAGGGGACCGGGATTGCGACAACTCTGAGGAAGTCCGCGTTTCTGTCGGTTTTAGCTGCTCGTAGACCCTCTCGAGCTCTTCACAAAAGAATCGATTTGGCTCAAAAGCCAGACGAATATGCCAGATCCGCGGTTTTCGGCTCATGACTGAATTCTCCCGTCAGTGGGGGCGATGACCTCAATGACGAGAACAATCTCGACGTCGGGGCATCCCGCATACCTCGGAGCAAAACTCTCCCTGGCAATGCACAGCCCCCATTTTATCCGAGAGTTTGCTCTATTGTTGCCGGCGCTATCTCGCCATTGTTGTCGAACATCCTGCTCAACGAACTCGATCGTGAATTGGAGCGGCGAGGCCATCGTTTCGTGCGCTACGCCGACGATGCGAACATTTATGTGCGCAGCCGTCGTGCCGGTGAGCGAGTGATGGCCGGCGTCGAGCGGTTCTTGAGGCAGCGTCTGAAACTGACGCTGAACCGGGAAAAGAGCCGGGTAGCCGGGTCATGGATGTGTGACTACTTGGGCTACGGGATGAGCTGGCATCAACAGCCAAGGCTGAGAGTGGCGACAATGAGTCTGGGTCGCTTGCGCGACCGACTCGCAGAGCTACTGCGTGGAGCGCGGGGCCACAAGATGGCGTATGTCATCGAGCGGATAAACCCCGTACTGCGCGGTTGGGCTGGCTACTTCAAGCTAAGTCAGAGCAAGCGGCCGCTGGAGAGACTGGACGGCTGGGTGCGTCGCAAGTTTCGCTGCGTCGTCCGGCGTCAATGGAAGCAGCCCTCGACGAGGGCACGAAACCTGATGCGCTTAGGGCTCAACGAAGGGCGCGCCTGCAGATCAGCGTCCAATGGCCGAGGCCCATGGTGGAACTCGGGAGCGCCACACATGAATCAGGCGTTACCGAAGAAACTGTGGGATCGACTGGGTCTGGTCTCGATACTGGATACGATAAACCGGCTTAGCCGCATGGCCTGAACCGCCGTATACGGAACCGTACGTACGGTGGCGTGAGAGGACGGCGGATGGAAATCCGCCTCCTACTCGATCACTGAGGAAACCCATGGCCAATACATATGACACCCGGGCGCTGCCCTTGGGGACGCCTGATCCACGCGCGCTTTACGACAATGCGTCGAACGTCGATGAGGCAATGAATGGACCCAAGGTATCTTGGGTTGATCGATTTGGAAATGTGCGTAAGACATGGGCAGGCATAGAAACGGATTTTGCTGCTTTCATCTTGGCAAGCGGTTTCGAGCCCGTTCATTTCACCTATGTGGCCGGCTCCCCGCTGACCGTGCAGCGACCCACACAGCTGATTGACTACGCCGGTTCAGTCTGGCGGGTGAAAACACCAGCCTCCTTCCCTGCGACATTGTCCGGGACGTGGGCCATGGACTTAGCTCGATTGGTGGACGTCGGCGATCAATCGCTGCGTCAGAGCCTCGCTGCCCAAGGCGGTCCTGCTTTGATTGGCGACCCTGTGAGCGGCACGGTAGCGCAAACACTGATATCGCTGCGTAGCCAGACGCTCGACTCGGTGGCAGCGATGCGCGCACTTACAACTGCTGTACCTACGGTCATCGTGCGTGACTATCGCGGTGGCTTCAACGCGCGGGCGAATCCTGTGCCTCGAGGCGGTGACGCCTTCGATTGGAACGCAACCAGCACAGCCGCGGATGATTCGGTCGACGTCTTCAAGCTCACCAGTGTGGCGACAGGCCGCTACATTCGCCGCCGTGCGGGTCGCCCGGTTGATCCATACGACGCTGGCGCGGTCGGCGATGGTACGACTGACGACTACGCCCCATCACAGGCAGCACGGAATGTCGCTCAAGCAGGCATTCGAAACTTTTATGTGCCCGCTGCTGATTTCTATATCAGCCAAGGCTTGACCCAAACCTCCCAACCGAAATGGTCCGGCGCTGGCAGAGGCATTGACCGCTTCATTCTCAATGGGGGCTCTGGTCTGACGGTGCCCCCACCCACCGGCCGGGCCGCAAGCCGCTTTTGGACTTGGGATAACTTCAGCCTGGTTCCGAAAACCGCTGGAACCGGCGATTTCGGAATGCGCATCAAGCTGAACGCCGGCTGCTTCCTGTCCAACTTCAGTATCGGCTACGTTGAGATCGGTGATGTTCTGGGGCGTGGCCTGGAGTTCGACAATAGCGTCAAGAATCTCGACGGGTTCTTCACAGGCGTGGTGGAGCGCTGCTGGATCAACAGCGGCATCCACGGCACCTACATGGGCGACAGCCTCACGATCCAGCACAACACGATTACCGGTCGCAACTGCGGTATCGAGGTGATCGGCTTGTCTGGCGCTCAGCAGATGGTCATCCATGACAACAACATCACGACCAACGGCGGGGCGCTGGCGTTGATCAACGTCGAACAGCCTCAAATCACGATCAATCAGTTGGAGCACCCTGGTTACTCGTCCCGCTACACGGGCATCTACGATTCGTTCATCTATCTGTCGGGTTGCTTTAAGCCTTACCTGCATCGAAACACTATCAATCCCGACAACCGTTCTGGCGACTATGCAAACAGCGTTTTGCCGTCAAGCACCATAACTACCGATAACGGCACGACCAAGACGGTGCTGAGCGGAAACGATATGAACAAGGCGCGTTTGTATCATGTGAACAATGGGGTGACAGGCGCTGTGGTGTACCTCGACAAGTATCAGACCTACTACAACGGAGCGGCTTTGGCCTCTTCTGGTACGGTCGTAGCGGAGGCTCTCGTAGGATGAAAATTCAGTACACACAATGGCCGCGCAGCGGGAAGATCAGCGCGGAGCTCGTCTACGCCGACGGTACCCATAAGGTCGGTCCTCCTTGCGATACGGAAAAGGTAGCTCTGGCTGCAGCCAAGAAGGCTGAAGCGGAGAAGTAGCCCAAGCGATCCTATGCGAGGGACGGCTGGTGTGTTATCGCAGGCCAGTCTCAAAGCTGATAGCATGCCGGCCTTCTGACTATATGTTCGCCTAAAGGACGACTGGCAATGACTTTGGCCAAGGTAATACGCTGTGCATCGCCGAAACGGATTACGTTGGCGGGGTTGGCGGGGTTGGCTCTGGTTTTGATTTCTTCCTCTGCGCTGGGCTCGTCTTTGGTAGAGTAAGCAGCTGCAGCTTGGAAAACGGCAGATCAGGAAGCGAGAGATTGTAGTATACCGGATGTGGACCTGATTGATGCGGTCCCAAAATCCGTAAGAGATCAAGAGGGGTGCCTAATCAAAGTAGGCTCACGTTCTTGGACCCAGCAAACCCAATCTGACATGTCCTGTGCGATAGCTTCTCTGGATACAGTGGGGGTGATCAAATAGGAAAGTTACGACAGGGTATGCGTCGTGGAGCTCACCCGAGCTAAGCGAGACTCGATTGTGGCAAGCGCCAGGTAGATCCCGAGTGCCCAATACACTTGCCGGCTATCGGCTTAGTATTTCAAGGAAATCAGGAATGTATTCATCATTCGTCAATCGTGGCAGTCTCTTGCTTGCCCCTGCTTTAGCGCTGTGTTCATGGACATCTTTGAATCCGTACTTTTTATGGGGCTCCAGTAGGCATATTGCACTTGCCGGACTAACGGCTGGCGTCATTGCGGTGCTCGCGTTTATCGCTGGTGATAGGCCACGCAAAAGTGAAATGATCGGCTTTGCCATGATGGCAATTTTTATAGTCTACATAAGCTTCCTCCCGAAAACGGACGGAAGCTTTACACGTTGGTATTTCGTTCTGCCGACTATGCTAGCGCTCTTCGTATTCGAAGACAGTCGAAGAGCCGAGCTTATAAAAGCATTTTCGATTATCTTCGGGTTGAGCTTGCTGCCAGGTGTTTTGGTATCGATTGGCGCCATTCTCGGGCTTCAAATCAGCTTTAATCACAGGCCGCTTCTAAACCCTGTAATGGCCGCAGCGGGGGGCTATTATCTGAATGTGCCCGGTGTGCTATTGCTTGGGAATAACGTGACGTCTCTACCATGGGGCGGAACGCTCTACCGTTTGTGTGCGGTTTATGATGAGCCGGGGATGGTGGGTACCGTTTCAGCATTTCTGCTCGCAGCCCATAGGTTCCGGATCAGGTCCACAGCCACCATCCTACTTTTCGTAGGCGGGCTGCTTTCGTTTTCTTTGGCGTTTGCAGTGCTGACAGTCGCTGGTTTTACTGCTCGGCTGGTGCTGACCCGATCTGCCACAACCTTGGCGCCTCTCGCTCTGAGCGTAGTTGCGGGGCTGCTTGCCGCAGGAGTCATCAAGCCAGATTCTTTTCACACAGAAACGAATTCGAAAGGCCCTGGAGTCGACGTCACTGCATCGGCGCCTAGCTTGATAAGACCATTGTCTTCTCCTCCGGAGCTAGTTGCTAGCCTTCCAGAGACGCAGGCATCGGAAGCTTCGGTAGTGAAAAACACCACTGTATTACCGGCCTCAACCTTGCGTCAGACTCAGTACATAAACAATAGATCGCTTCCTGAAATGCAAAAACTGATCAATGACTATTGGTCTTCAGATTTGAAGACTCTTATGTTCGGGGTAAGCTCTGACGCTAGCGTAACGTTTGGTGGAGTCTCTCAAGTGGTAACGAGAATATTCACGGACTTTGGGATCATCGGGATGATCCTTTTTGCAGGCTCTATGATTTTGCTTGCTATCGCGCTTCTGCGTAGAGCTGATTTGCCGAAATGGGCATTACTGTTTTTCGCGCTGTTCCTGTTTAGTATATATCAGCGGCCAATTGTCTGGATGCCTTACGCGTTCACGCTGTTCATTTGTTGTCCGGTATTAGCTGGAGTTAACGTGAGGAAACGAATCAGCGTTACTTAAACGTTATGACTTCATAACAGCTTCAATCTCAACATGACCCGCTACGGCGGGTTTAATGAGATTGTCAGCCTGACCGAGAAGCCCTGCAGGTTTACGCTGCAGGGCTTTTCTCGTTTTTGGCGGAGGATCTCTCATGAACATATCGTCGCTTGTAGAAAAATGAATTAACCGCTCAGGCCACTAGGAGCGTTTTTTCACCTTGGACATAGCGCATAAGAAAAATGCCCGTATCTTGCCATACGGGCATTTTCTTTAACCGGCCAGCAGATTGCTAGGTTTTCACACAGCCTGCAATGGTCGGCCTTTTCCGTTCAACTACACGTCTAGTTCAATTCGATCTTCTCGCGATTTCTGTCCAGAAGCGCTTTACCAATCCCCTTCACTTCCAGCAGTTCATCTACTGACGCAAATGGCCCATTGCTTTCACGATATGCAACAATCGCTTTGGCCTTGGCCTCGCCTACACCCGACAATTCACGCTGCAGCGTTGCTGAATCGGCACGATTAAGATCGATTTTGCCCACTTGCCCCTTGGCGGCCACATCCAGTACCTGAGGTGCTTTGAGCACCTCAGGACTGGTCGCTGGAGCAGCGAAAGTAACGACGGGAGCACTGGTGAGAAGGGCAAAAACCAGAGAGTAGAAATAGCCTGTACGCATAATTGAAGCTCCATGACGGCGTTTTAGAAAGCAGCTTTTCCGAGGCTGCTCCTCAAACTTAGGCTATGTCATGGCGCTGTCAAAAATATGTACATTGCAAAATATGAAACAATCAGGGTTCCAGGCGTCGCTGCTGGTAGATCCAGTCGACGATTTCACCATCCGGGGAGTAGCCACTAACCGTGTCGCGCAACAACTGGCGAACACGCGCATAATCGTCTTGATCAACGGCGCGGAGCAATTCGCTCAGCTTGACCTTCAGCACATCCCAGGACAGGTAATCCTCGTTGGCAGTCATGATCATCGGGTGCTGAGTGGCAGCCACGTTGTCACCGATCAACAATTCCTCATATAGTTTTTCACCCGGACGCAGGCCCGTGAACTCGATAGAGATGTCGCCATGCGGGTTTTTTTCCGAACGGACACTCAAACCAGATAAATGGATCATCTTCTCGGCGAGCTCGACAATTCTCACAGGCTCCCCCATGTCCAAAACGAAAACATCACCGCCCTGCCCCATGGAACCCGCTTGAATAACTAGCTGCGCGGCCTCGGGAATGGTCATGAAGTATCGAGTAATCTTGGGGTGGGTAACCGTCAGTGGCCCCCCCGACTTGATCTGTTTGTGAAATAGCGGAATAACCGAACCGGACGATCCCAGAACGTTCCCAAATCGCACCATTGTGAAGCGCGTCTTGTTAACCCGAGAAACGTTGGTCGTGTCACCGAACAATACCGGTGCCATCTCTCGACTGAGCGCCTGCAGCGTCAACTCGGCAAGACGCTTGGTACTGCCCATTACATTGGTAGGCCTCACGGCCTTGTCAGTCGAAATCAATACAAAGTTGGAGACGCCGGCCTGAAGTGCCGCCTGTGCTGTATTCAGTGTGCCGATCACATTGTTGAGCAGACCTTCAGCAATATTATGCTCGACCATAGGCACGTGCTTGTAGGCCGCGGCGTGATACACCGTATCCACACGCCAGGATTTCATCACATCCAGAAGTTTTTCCTGATTGCGCACAGACCCAAGAATTGGCAAAAGACGAATCGGCAATGACTCTCGTGCAATTCGCTGTTCCAGTTCGGACAAGATGCTGTAGAGATTGAACTCGCTATGCTCAAACAGCAAAAGTGTCGTGGGCCCGAGCGCCAGGATCTGACGGCAGAGTTCGGAGCCAATGGAGCCTCCAGCACCTGTAACCAGAACGGACTGCCCCTTGATGCAGTGCTCGAGCAAATCCCCCTGAGCCGGAACAGCATCGCGGCCGAGCAGGTCGGCAATGTCTACTTCCTGGATGTCGTCGACCTTGACCCTGCCACTGGCCAGGTCCATGAATCCCGGGACACTTCGAACGTGCAGAGGAAAACCTTCGAGAAAACCAAGAATCTCGCGGCGGCGACCACGGTTGGATGACGGGATGGCTAGGAGAATTTCCTGAGCGCCCGTGTTGTCTATCATTTGTTGGATATGTTTAGGCTTATATACTTGCAGCCCAGAAATAACCCTATTGGCAATACCACTATCGTCATCGATAAAGGCAACAGGTCGCATGACCCTCCCCATTCGCAAGGCGGTAACGAGTTGATTGCCGGCGGCCCCCGCACCGTAAATCGCGACTTTTGGCAAGCCATCATCCCTGCTCGTAAACGGAACATGCTGAACCGCGCTGAACCAATCACCCATAAAATACTGGCGCATGGCGAAGCGCAATCCCCCGATCATGATAAGACTCAACCACCAGTAGTTGAATATGATCGAGCGGGGAACGACGTTCTGATGGTTGCTGTACCAGTACAACAAGACGCCCAGGATCAGGGACGATAATGTGACGGCCTTGATAATGGCAATGAGCGCATCATTTCCGAAGTACCGCATCACCGCGCGATACATACCAAAGCGGATGAACAGGGGGATTGCCACGACAGGTGCGCTGACAAAAAGCCAAACATGCTGAGTGAGGGGATTGACCATCTCGTCCAGCCCCAGACGTACAACAAACGCCATCCACAAGGCAAACCAGACCAGAAAAATATCAGTCAGAACCTGCAAAATTCGCTTATGTCGTCTTGGCAGACTTAATAAATGTGCCCGAATCTTATCCATAACCCCTCTAAACACCTCTCGAAGCTCCTAGCATTGATACAGCAACTACAGCTTTTGGTATCTCTTGTGGATAAGGCATTGCGTGATAGCCAGAGCAACCATCACGCATTGTTCGCGATTTCCAACTCGCCAGCGTGGAATTTGAAAGCCAGCGCCACCAAAGGCACATAGGCAAGAATCAATCCTGTCGCACCATCCAGGTACTGCATGACGACCAATATAGCGACCGGCAATAACCACAACAAATTGACAGCGGCTATTGCGACTGTGACCACACGATGGCTGCCGAATTTCCGTGAAGCGTACTGGTATCCATGGCTGCGATGAGCCTCATAGACCTTGTCACCACGCAACAGGCGTCGCAGCAAGGTAAAAGTGGCATCAACAATGAATACTCCTAACAGGATAAGCCATGCCCACAAAAACACCGGTGCAGTCCATGCGGCCTGCAGGGCCAACACCGCCAGCACTATGCCTAGAAAACCACTCCCGGCATCGCCCATGAAAATACGCGCTGGCGGGAAATTCCAGACAAGGAAACCGAGTACGGCCATTGTCAGCACAAACGGGGCAATGGAGAGACTCACATGACCGCCAATCCAATACACCAGACAAGCACCGACACAGGCGCAAATCGCTTCGACGCTCGCCAGACCATCAATACCATCCATAAAGTTATAGAGGTTGAGCATCCAGACTAGAAAAAAAGCCCCGATGACATAACCAAACCATCCCAGACTTATTTCGTAACCGAACACATTGATCGGGGCCATGCCGCCAATCCAGAACAATGCCCAGATCGCACCAGCGAAATGCGCCAGCAGGCGCCACCGGGCAGCAATGTGTCCATGGTCGTCAAGAAAACCTATGACTGCAATCCACCCACCGGCTCCAAGTAGAGCCAACGCCATGGGCCAGGCCATGTCATCTACCCAGACAAGCGCCGGTAACGCAATCAGAAAACTCAGGACGATGGCCACACCGCCACCGCGCGGTGTCGGGACCGAATGTGAACTTCGTGAATTCGGAATATCTATCAAACTGCGTGCCAAGGCATATTTGCGCAATGCACCCGTGGCCAAAAATGAAACACCAACCACAGCAGCCAACAACCAAATTGTGTTCAAAGATCAACTTCCTGAAACAGCCAAAATCAATTTTGCAATTGAACCAGCACTGCCGTTAGCCAGCTTATCGCTGCCTGTCCTTGTAGTAGTTCGCAACCGACACCAGAGCTTCATCGACGCTGACGGGAGGAGTCCAACCCAGCAGTTTTCGAGTTTTGCTTATATCGACTTGCAACGACCCGCAAAGCCGTTGCGATAAAGCCCGCTTGCCTAAAAGCTGCGCTCCTCGCTCAAGCAGTACACTCGGAACAGGCAACAACCGTGCAGGCTTGCCCAGGGCTTGCCCCATGCGCCTCAACAGCTGCGTAGTGGACAGATCTTCCCCATCACTAACAAGGAAAATCTGATTCGCTGCAGCAGGGTGACGAATACAGGTCGCTATTAAATCAACAAGATTGTCGAGCGCGACCAGACTGCGTCGATTATGGATAGCCCCGAATGGCAGCGGCACCCCCTTGTCCAGCCAGCGCATCATGCTCAGGAAATTGGCCCTGACACCCGGGCCATAAACGAGCACAGGACGAATAATCACGACCTCCATCCCTGAATCGATGGCAATTTCGCGTAACCCTCGCTCGGCCTCCATTTTTGAAACGCCATAGGGGTCCGCTGGCGCGGGTGGAGCATCTGCAAGATAGGGTTCATTGAGGGGCGTACCTTCACCATTCACCTTGATCGAGCTGATGAACACAAAACGTCGAACCCCTTGGCCAGCCGCCTGCCGGGCAAGATTCAGCGTGCCTTCGACATTCACTTTGCGAAACGCAACCAGCGGATCGGACTCGGTGTCATTCATCACATGGACACGCGCCGCGCTGTGAATGACGACCTCCACCCGATCCAGCGCTTGCGACCAGTCGGTATCACTAGCGAGCCCGGAGGTTTGAACAGTTGTAACGCGCGCCGGACAGTCAGGCAGGGCATGCCCGCGAATGGCGGCCACCGGTTCCAGATCTTCAGAAGCCGCTAACCGGCCCAGGACTGCACGGCCTACGAAACCAGTGGCACCTGTCAACAAAACACGCATTTTCAAACCTCGACGCCGCTCAGGGTTTCGACCAGACAGTACGGTTGATGTAGTCGGTGTAACTCAATACGACCCGAACCACCTGCTTGGACACCGGACCCGCCTGGTAATCCCTGACCACGGGGATGACACGCTGATCACGATTATGCTGACTGGTCACCACACGTACGGCATTGAGAACGCCATCCACTTTCAGGCCACTCATAATGAGAGTCCCTTCGTCCATCCCTTCCGGACGCTCATGTGCATTACGGATGGTAATGGCAGGCAAGTTCAGCAGAGAGGCTTCCTCAGTGATGGTGCCACTATCGGACAGGACGCAAAACGCCGACATCTGCAACTTGATGTAGTCAAGCAGACCGAATGGTTTGGAAAAACGGATCAACGGGTGATCCAGCGATTCGCCTATCGCCTCCAGACGTTTGCGGGTGCGGGGGTGAGTGGACACGATGATCGGAAACTTATATTCGTCGGCCAAGGCTCGCAGCGTCTTGAGCAAATCCCGGAGGTTCTCCGGCGTATCGACGTTTTCCTCTCGGTGAGCGCTGATGATGAAGAATTTATCCTGCTCCAGCCCCTCTCGAACCAGCACGTCGGAAATGAGAATTTTCGGCATGTAATA
Source organism: Pseudomonas sp. GL-B-12 (assembly GCF_019955895.1). Lineage (NCBI taxonomy): Bacteria > Pseudomonadati > Pseudomonadota > Gammaproteobacteria > Pseudomonadales > Pseudomonadaceae > Pseudomonas > Pseudomonas sp. GL-B-12. Next base: position 109,250 of record NZ_JAHBCX010000066.1, on the reverse strand, counting down.
GTCGAGCACTTCCTCCATATGCGAACCTGTCTTGATGATGGTTTCAGGACGAATCCCTTCAGCGATCAGATAACGCCGGGCATGCTCGGTCAGCACCATATTGATATCGCTCAGGTGATCGAGCACCTTGCGATTCAGTTCCTCGGGAACTCGCTGATCAAAACAGCGATTGCCGGCTTCCATATGGAATACGGGAATCTTGCGGCGCTTGGCGGCAATGACTGCAAGACAGGTATTGGTATCGCCATAGAGTAAAAGCGCGTCCGGCTTTTCAACTTCAAATACTTCATCCGCCTTGGAAATCACCTCGGCGATGGTCTTGGCAGCCGTATCGCCAGCGGCGCCCAGAAAGTAATCGGGCTTTCGAATTTCAAGATCGTCGAAAAACACCTGATTCAATTCGAAGTCGTAGTTTTGGCCGGAGTGGACCAACACATGGTTGACCTGCTTATCCAGCTCAGCAATGACACGACTCATCTTGATAAGCTCTGGTCGCGTGCCGACCAGCGTCATGACCTTAAGCATCAAGTTTCTCCTGAATGTATTCCAGATTCAAAAGAACTTTCTTCACGCCTTCAACATCGAGACGCTCAGTGTTATGCGAGGTGTAATCTTCAAGATCGGAAATCTCCTGCTCACCTTCAACAAAGAATTTCTTGTAGTTCAGGTCGCGATTGTCCGCCGGGATTCGATAGTAACGCCCCATGTCTTCGGCTTTGGCCATTTCTTCACGGGAAATCAGCGACTCGTAGAGTTTTTCGCCATGACGGGTGCCAATGACCTTGACAGTATTGTCGCGAGAGAACAGTTCCTTGAGCGCTTGCGCCAGGTCCGCGACTGTCGAGGCAGGTGCTTTCTGAACGAAAATATCGCCTTGCTCGGCATGCTCGAAAGCGTGCAACACCAGGTCGACAGAGTCCTCCAGCGACATCAGAAAGCGGGTCATGTTCGGATCAGTGACGGTCAGCGGTTCGTCATTTTGCAATTGGTTGATAAACAACGGGATCACTGACCCGCGCGAGGCCATGACATTGCCGTAACGAGTTGCGCAGATCACAGGTCCCGCTGCCGGAATCATCCGCGACCTGGCCACCATCAGTTTTTCAGCCATGGCCTTGGAAATACCCATGGCATTGATTGGATAAACAGCCTTGTCGGTACTTAGCACGACAACGCGCTTAACACCCGAAGCAATCGCCGCATTCAAAACGTTTTCGGTACCGATGACGTTAGTACGCACGGCTTCCATAGGGTAGAACTCGCAGGAAGGCACCTGCTTCAATGCTGCAGCGTGAAAAATGTAATCCACACCGACCATGGCCTGATCAAGGCTATCGCGATCGCGAACATCACCGATATAGAACTTCACCTTGTCGTTCGACAGGGCAATGCGCATATCTTCCTGTTTTTTTTCATCGCGGCTGAATACACGAATTTCTTTTACGTCTGTATCAAGAAAACGCTTCAACACTGTATGACCAAATGACCCTGTGCCGCCCGTGATCATCAAAATTTTATTATCAAACATAACTACCATCCAAGACTTGATTGTATTTAATGATCAACGCGTTGCGCGCATTGATTTGACCAATTCCAACCATGAAGGTGGAACATAACCGGTCGCGGATTGGAATTTTGATGAGTCCAGCGAACGATTAATAGAAAGATCACTGTCGGCGACGATATCGATTTCCTTTTCATAAACTTCTGCCACCAATTTCAGCAGAGACAATTTATCAATAGGTGCCACCGAGACATGATAAAGACCCTTAAGCTCCGGGTTCGGGATCACATAATCTCGAATGACACGCGCCAGCTCCACGGTAGGAAGCCCCGAAAAAATGGCCTTTTCGTAGCCCTTGACGGACCCGTTCTGGGATAGAAACCAATCCACCAGTGAGTACTGGCTTCCCAGTTCATGACCGATGATTGAAGTCCGGAGAGTGACTGCATTCGGTCGGGCATGAAGCTCGCCAATGTACTTGGACTTGCCGTAGAGATCCTCCGCATCGGAGACATCCTCTTCAGTGTAAAGCCCTTTACGTCCGGAAAACACGCAGTCGGTACTGATGTGAATCAAGCGAGCGCCAGACAGTTCGCACAACTTGGCAATGCGATGCGGCAACATGGCATTGATGGGAAGCGCTGAAAGGGGATCCTTGGCATCGGCCAGCTGCTTGATCAAGCCGACGCAGTTAATGACGACATCCGGCTTGACCCGTGCCAGCACCGAAACCAGCGAGTCCTGGTCCAGCACGTCAACATTACTGATTAACGAACTGCGAGTTTCGTCTGAAAAGTATTTTGCGCCACCTGGATTACGTAAAGTGCCCCACACCTCATAGCGTGGGTTTCCATGGAATTGCCTGAACACCGTGCTACCCAGCATCCCGGTGACCCCTAACACTAGAACTTTCATTTTGAGCTACCTTTCAATTCATTGATCCTGGTACAGAGGATTTCGACGAGACGCTGGCTTTGACGCTCCATTTCGAAATGCTCGAGGTAGTACGCCCTGCCCGACTGCCCCAATGATTCCCGTTCATCCGAACTCATGTGGAAAAGTTGCTCAATGCACCTGGCCATACCTTCGGCATCTTGCGCCGGGCTCGTCAGGCCTGCATTGGCCTCTTGAATGACCCGAGCCCCTTCGCCATCCAGCGCGGCCACAATCGGCCTCCCCGCTGCAAGGTAAGCCTGGACTTTACTGGGAATGGTATAGGAGAACGCCTCATCTTGCTTCAACGTCACCAACAATCCCGTGGCACGACTGAAAAAATGTGGCATTTCACTTACCGGAAACCGGCCGGCGAGGACTAGGTTGTCCAATGATCGGGATTTTTTCTGGCTTTCGATCCAGCTCAGCATGCTACCGCTGCCGACCAGCACAATTCGGAGATTGGATAGATGGCGAAGCCTGTCTGCTACCTCAACCAGGGTTTCGACCGATTGCGCGGTCCCCAGGTTGCCAGCAAAAACGAGACAGAAATGGTTTTCGAGCTCCGCGAGCAGCGATACTGGAATCCGGGTCTCTTCGGAGCCTGGCGGAGTATCCTGATAACAATTTGGGTAATACACGACCTTGCCGGGATCAGCATAGCGAGCAACCGGCTCCCGGAATGCCTTCGACTGAACGAGTAAAGTGTCAACGCAGGCGTAAATGCCTCTGACCATCCACCCTACCACGCGCAAGAGCAATTTATTCCTGATGAATCCCGTCGCACTCAAACTCTCTGGCCAGAGATCTTGAACCCATACAGCCAGATGACTCTTGAGCTTCCATTTCAAATAGATGGCGGGAATGACCGACGTAATCGGGGAAGGTGCAAACACAAAAATTGCGTCGTAACGCTCGCCCCTTACAGCATCCGGGTAAAATTTCAACCCATTTACGATATAAGACAAATAATTCAGTATCAGGTTTTTTGCGCCCGAAGAGCCGCGAGGTCTAAGCGGCGCACGGCATACGCTAACTGTCGTTTCGTAACTTTCTTCCTGATATCCGGCGGCATTGTAGCCGTCGAACACAATGCCATCGGGGTAATTCGGCTTGCCGGTAAGAACTTTTACGATATGCCCCTGAGCAGACAAGCTCTTGACCAGGTCGTTGATAATAAATGATTCCGGCCAAAAATACTGCGACACCACGAGAACTCTCATTTATCAAACACCTGCTTTTCGCAACTTGGCCAGCGCCAGCAACTCGGACCACGTTCTTCTTGAGGTTTTCTCCCAATCAAACTTATCACTTTGCGCAACCGCTGCAACGGCCAGCTTTTTCAAGAGTTCCGGACTTGTTAAAGCTTCTGTCAATACGTCTGCTATGTCTTGGGAATCAAACGGCGAAAAATACAATGCTGCGTCCGCGCCAAACTCCGGCATGGGCATAACATTGGAGCAGATCATTGGCCGACCTGAAGCGAGCGCTTCAAGAAGTATGTTCGGGCAGTTCTCGCACGACGAGGCAAAGAGATTCAGATAAGCGTGGTGATACAGAGGAGGAAGTTCCTGATAAGGAATAGCGCCCAGTAGCAGGACCTGGCCTTCAAGGCCCAGCGTTGAAACCAGAGTCTTTACGCGCTCAGCTTCCGGCAGATTTGTTTCCCCGACAAGAATCAGCGGGAACCTTTCGCGAAGCTCTTGAGGTAGTTTCCCGTAAGCACTGACCACTTGAAAATGATGCTTGTAAACGTCAAATCTCGACACATATAAAATGTACTCGCTCCCTGGTAAAAAATCCGGGCGAACAGTACTTTTGCCGTGCGTCCGAAACACAGAACCAATTCCATGAGGCATAGTAACGGCGTTTTTAACCTTGGTCAGCGATTCGATGACCCCTCGTGCATAATTTGAAATAAATATCGTCAAATCAGCTTCAGTCATGCTCTTGAGCATAATGCGGTTCAATAACCAATCTCTGATCCGTTGCAACCCGAATGGTAAACTTTTTCGTACGCGCAAATCAAATGGAATCATGTTCCGAAACATCGTCGCAACCTTGCAACCGGCTGGTGCACGAGTGCCCACTACCCCCCCGGGACAAAACAGCAGGTCAGCCTTTTCAGCCTTCAAGATACCGGGTAACACCCACTTTTCCCACAAGGCTCTGACAAGCGGATTTTCTGTCGGCCAGGCAGGTTCGACGCGACGGATCCTTGGGTGATCCGGCAGCTTGAGTGACGAAGGGGCGAACACGCGGATCTCAAGATCCTTGTCGAAGGGTACGAACTGAAAAAGATTAATCAAATATGTCTGACCTCCACCTAGACGGGCAGAGAGCGCGTTGAAAACTATCTTCATGGAAAACCTTTTGCTCAATCTGAATTAGCGACTATTTTTATCAAGCCAGGATTGGAACATCAGAATATTCCACAAATGAAGACTACGATCGTACGTTCCGTTTTGATGCTGGAGCCACGCCGAGCGAATTTTCTGACAATCGAAATAACCCTCTCTCCTGATTCGCTCCTCAGCCAGCAAGTTCTCTGTCCACTCTCTCAGTAGTCCACGCAACCATTGCGCCAGCGGAATAGAGAAGCCCACCTTTGGTCTATCGAGGAACGAGGTAGGTACATATCTCTTAAGCAGTTCGCGAAGCGGCCATTTCCCGACGCCATTTTTGATCAACTGCTCTGAAGACAAAAAAAACGCCAGTTCCGCGACTCGATGATCGAGCAAGGGTGCCCGGGTTTCGAGGCTCGCGCTCATGGCACCACGCTCGACTTTTACCAGCAGATCATCCGGCAAGTACTGAGAAACATCCCATCTGCGAATTTCTTCGGTGTAATCGTCCATCGACTCCCAAGAGACGTCGCCCTGATCTTGACCGTCAATACCCAGTACCACATTGTCTGTAGTCTGTAGGCTGTCATTGCGACTACATTTACGCCAGAAAACCTTAACAACTAAAGCGCAAACAGCAATGAATTCCCGTCTCAACGAACGCGCGCAGGATACCGCATCATTGCCTCTGCCGAACACCAGAAACAAATTCCAATAAAATCAATGTTCAACTTACCGCCCCTGCTTCTGACCCTCAAGGCATAAGCAGACACAACACCGCCCCCCCCCACAATCATTCCGACCAAGAATGAAACAACGCCAAAAATCGACAACTGAAGCTGTGGTGAAGAAAAACCTAAAAAGGAGATGACAACAAACTGCTGGTTTTCCAGTACGAAGAGCAGGCATGGAATTGATACAAACAACACAAACCCTGTGATCACGAATCGCTTGAAGCGACTGCTGTCTCGCCAACTAATCGTCACTGCAACCCTCCTCATCCTCATTCACCCGATCACGCAATTCCTTACCCGGCTTGAAATGCGGAACGAACTTGCCGTCGAGACTGAGACCGACCGGTTTTCGAATTGCGCCCCACCCGCGGGGAGCGATAGCGCAGAGAGAAACTGCCAAACCCACGGATCTCGATACGATCGCCGGTGGCCAGGCATTGGGACATTTGTTCAAGCAAGGTCTTGATGGCCTGCTCCACATCCCTGGATGAGAGCAGCCCCTGACGGGTGACAATTCGCTCGATCAACTCCGACTTAGTCATAGCCCCCCCTTCTTTTTCAAGCAACCAGATCAGCGCTTCAGCACACCCGGAGATTTTGAACAGTGCTGCAGTTATCGCATCGTCCTCCTGCCAGGTATCTCGCCTGACCATCACTTACTTTCAGGCATAAGGCTAGCTGCAAATAAACGACTGATCCGACTAAGAAAGAGACAACCTGAGGAGCCCAGGGTTTCATCAACAAACCCCGGCAGGCCAATATTCTGTTCAGCCCAGGTAAAATCCAGGCACAAAAAAGGGCGACCGAAGTCGCCCTTTTTTACAGAAAGTCAGAACTTAGTTCTGCTTTTCCATTTGTGCACGCAGCAGGTCACCCAGAGTGGTGGCCACAGGAGCATCAGTAGCTACTGGCTTGTCGCGCAGGCTCTGGATTGCTTCTTTCTCGTCTTCAACGTCTTTCGACTTGATCGAGAGCTGAATTACACGGCTCTTGCGGTCAACGCTGATGATCTTGGCTTCTACTTCTTCGCCTTCTTTCAGAACGTTGCGCGCGTCTTCAACGCGGTCACGGCTGATTTCGGAGGCTTTCAGAGTCGCTTCGATATCGTCGGCCAGAGTGATGATGGCGCCTTTAGCGTCAACTTCCTTCACGATGCCTTTAACGATGGCGCCTTTGTCGTTCTCTTGAACGTACTCGGAGAACGGATCGCTTTCCAGTTGCTTGATACCCAGGGAGATGCGCTCGCGCTCTGGGTCAACCGACAGGATAACGGTGTCCAGCTCGTCGCCCTTCTTGAAGCGGCGAACGGCTTCTTCGCCCACTTCGTTCCAGGAGATGTCGGACAGGTGAACCAGACCATCGATACCGCCGTCCAGACCAATGAAGATACCGAAATCGGTGATCGACTTGATGGTGCCGGAGATTTTATCGCCCTTGTTGAACTGGCCAGAGAAATCTTCCCATGGGTTAGATTTGCACTGCTTGATGCCCAGGGAGATACGACGACGCTCTTCGTCGATGTCCAGAACCATAACTTCCACTTCGTCGCCGACTTGTACGACTTTCGAAGGGTGGATGTTCTTGTTGGTCCAGTCCATTTCGGAAACGTGTACCAGACCTTCAACGCCTTCTTCCAGCTCAGCGAAGCAGCCGTAGTCGGTCAGGTTGGTTACACGCGCGGTAACGCGAGTGCTTTCTGGGTAACGGGCTTTGATAGCAACCCATGGATCTTCGCCCAGCTGCTTCAGGCCCAGGGAAACACGATTGCGCTCGCGATCGTACTTCAGAACCTTGACATCGATCTCGTCGCCAACGTTGACGATTTCGGAAGGATGCTTGATACGCTTCCAAGCCATGTCGGTAATGTGCAGCAGGCCATCGACGCCACCCAGATCGACGAATGCGCCGTAATCGGTGAGGTTCTTGACGATACCTTTGACTTGTTGGCCTTCCTGCAGGGATTCCAGCAGAGCTTCGCGCTCGGCGGAGTTCTCGGCTTCCAGGACGCTGCGACGGGAAACGACAACGTTGTTGCGCTTCTGGTCCAGCTTGATGACCTTGAATTCCAGCTCTTTGCCTTCCAGGTGCGTGGTGTCGCGCACTGGACGGACGTCAACCAGAGAACCTGGCAGGAACGCACGGATGCCGTTAACGTCGACAGTGAAGCCGCCTTTAACCTTACCGTTGATAACGCCCTTGACCACTTCTTCGGCTGCGAAGGCTGCTTCCAGAACAATCCAGCATTCAGCGCGCTTGGCTTTTTCACGGGACAGCTTGGTTTCACCAAAGCCGTCTTCAACCGAGTCCAGAGCAACGTGAACTTCGTCACCGACGTTGATGTTCAGTTCGCCAGCGTCGTTGTAGAACTGCTCAAGCGGGATGAGTGCTTCAGACTTCAGGCCAGCGTGAACGGTTACCCAGCGAGCCTGGTAATCGATATCAACGATAACACCGGTGATGATGGAGCCTGCCTGAAGGTTCAGGGTTTTTAGGCTTTCTTCAAAGAGTTCCGCAAAGCTTTCGCTCATTTTAATTCCTGTTGATGAGGGCGAAGAATACGCCCATCTCCACACCCCAGACGGTGTGGGTTAGTTTCATTTAAAAGAAGCCACCGCAGGACTATGACTGGTCCCCTGCGGCCTTCTTGGTCACCCGGCGATATCGCGAATGGCGATCTCGCTCATGATGCGTTCCAGCACCTGGTCGATGGATAATTCCGTGGAATCCAGCTGTATGGCGTCAGCCGCCGGTTTGAGCGGGGCTACCGCTCGCTGGGTGTCACGCTCATCGCGCGCACGTATCTCATCTAGCAGACTCGACAGACTAACACCCTCGACCTTGCCCTTCAACTGCAAATATCGACGGCGCGCCCGTTCCTCGGCACTGGCGGTCAGAAAAATCTTCAGCGGCGCGTCAGGAAAAACCACTGTGCCCATGTCGCGACCATCCGCCACAAGGCCCGGCGCCTCCTGAAAGGCTCGCTGGCGCTGCAGCAGCGCCTCGCGTACAGCGGGCAACGCAGCCACCTGGGAAGCGCCGGAACCGACGCTTTCGGTGCGAATGACATCGCTGACTTCATCACCTTCCAGAATGATGCGTTGCAACTGACCGTCCGTCGCCGCGATGAACTGCACATCCAGATGAGCGGCGAGTTTCTTCAGCAGCTCTTCATTGGTCAGGTCGACACCGTGGTTATGCGCGGCGAAGGCCAGCAATCGGTACAACGCACCGGAATCCAGCAGGTTCCAGCCCAGGCGCTTGGCCAGAATCCCGGCTACCGTACCCTTGCCCGAACCACTTGGCCCATCAATAGTGATGACCGGTGCAATGTTGATCACGACTGTGCCTCTTGTGCCACGCGAATACCGACCTGTGCGCACAGCGCCAGGAAATTCGGGAACGACGTCGCGACGTTGGCGCAATCATGAATGCGGATCGGCGCACTGGCGCGCAGCGAAGCAACGCTGAACGCCATGGCAATACGGTGATCACCATGACCGTGCACTTCACCGCCGCCGATCTGGCCGCCGTCGATGATGATGCCATCCGGGGTTGGCTCGCACTTGACGCCCAGCGCCAGCAAACCATCCGCCATGACCTGGATGCGATCCGACTCCTTGACCCGCAGCTCTTCGGCGCCACGCAACACGGTGCGCCCTTCGGCACAGGCCGCGGCGACGAACAACACCGGGAACTCGTCGATCGCCAGCGGGACCAGCGCCTCGGGAATCTCGATACCTTTGAGTTTAGCTGCACGTACGCGCAAGTCAGCCACCGGTTCGCCACCCACTTCACGCTGGTTTTCCAGGGTGATGTCGGCGCCCATCAGGCGCAGGATGTCGATCACGCCGGTACGGGTCGGGTTGATGCCGACGTGCTCCAGCACCAGCTCCGAACCTTCGGCGATCGATGCCGCCACCAGAAAGAACGCCGAAGACGAAATATCGCCCGGTACTTCGATGTGGGTCGCGGTCAGTTTATTGCCGGACTCGACCGATGCGGTCGCACCGTTGACCGTTACCGGGTAGCCGAAGCCACGGAGCATGCGCTCGGTATGGTCGCGGGTCGGAGCAGGCTCGGTAACCGTGGTCCTGCCTTCGGCATAGAGGCCGGCAAGCAGCAGGCAGGACTTAACCTGGGCACTGGCCATCGGCATGGTGTAGGTCAGGCCCTTGAGCTTGTTGCCACCACGAATGATCATCGGCGGACGACCTTCAGCGGCGGTTTCGATCACCGCGCCCATTTCACGTAGCGGATTGGCCACGCGATTCATCGGGCGCTTGGACAGCGAAGCGTCGCCGGTCAGGGTGCTGTCGAAGTTCTGCGCAGCCAACAGGCCGGACAGCAGACGCATCGAAGTACCGGAGTTGCCCAGGTAGATCGGACCCGGTGCCGGCTTCAGGCCATGCAGGCCGACGCCGTGAATGGTCACGCGACCATGGTGTGGACCTTCGATGACCACGCCCATGTCACGGAAAGCCTGCAAGGTCGCCAGGGCATCTTCGCCCTCGAGGAAGCCTTCGACTTCGGTGACGCCTTCGGCCAGGGAGCCAAGCATGATCGAACGGTGGGAAATCGATTTGTCACCCGGTACGCGAATCCGACCGGACAGGCGGCCACCAGGTTGAGCCAGGAAAATCAGATCGTTGGAATTCATAGCGTCCACATAGGCCCTGCGGGCCAGGATTTTACTGAAATGCTCGCGGGCAACCCGGGCGCGAGTGAAAACGCCCAACAATTGGTGCCCATCCCCTGCATCGACCGCGTCGCGCAAGGCGTCGAGATCGCTGCGAAATGTATCGAGTGTGCGCAGGACAGCTTCGCGGTTGGCGAGGAAGATGTCGTGCCACATGACCGGGTCGCTTCCGGCGATTCTCGTGAAATCGCGGAAACCGCCCGCAGCGTAACGGAAGATCTCAAGATTTTCATTGCGCTTGGCCAACGAATCGACCAGACCGAACGCCAGCAAGTGCGGCAGATGGCTGGTCGCAGCCAGTACTTCGTCGTGACGCTCGACCTGCATGTGCTCGACATCGGCGCCCAATTCGCGCCACAAACGATCGACGACTGCCAGGGCTGCCGGATCGGTCTGCTCCAGCGGCGTCAGGATCACTTTATGGCGACGGAACAGCTCGGCGTTTGAAGCTTCCACCCCACTCTGCTCCGAACCGGCAATTGGGTGCCCGGGCACGAAGCATGACGGCATCTTGCCAAATGCTTCGGTGGCTGCACGCACCACATTGCCCTTAGCACTGCCGACATCGGTCAGGATCGCCTGCCCCAAATCCATGCCCGCCAGACGCGCGAGCACTTTCTCCATGGCCAGGATCGGCACTGCCAACTGGATGACGTCGGCGCCCTGACAAGCAACGCCCAGATCTTCCTCGCAGCGATCCACCACACCCAACTCGACCGCGAGCTTGCGCGATTGTGGATCGAGATCGACCCCGACCACTTCGCGGCACAGACCGCGTTCACGCAAACCCTTGGCAAACGAACCGCCGATCAACCCGAGACCGACCACCACCAGGCGACCGATCATAGGTTCAGCAGATTGCAGCGCAGTAACATCAACCACGAGCCAGAACCTTGGTCAGCGCCTCAAGGAAGCGGCTGTTCTCTGCCGGCAGGCCAATGGTGATGCGCAGGTGGTTCGGCATGCCATAGTTGGCCACCGGACGCACGATCACGCCTTCACGAAGCAAGCCCTGGAACACTGGGGCCGCGACCTGACCGAGATCGACGCAGATGAAATTGCCTTTGGACGCAATCCAGCTCAGCCCCAGCTCACGGAAACCGGCTTCCAGTTGCTGCATGCCGGACTCGTTCAACTGACGGCTTTGCGCCAGATACTCTTCGTCCTTCAACGCCGCACAGGCTGCCGCCAGGGCCAGGCTGTTGACGTTGAACGGCTGACGTACACGGTTCAGCACGTCTGCGACTACCGCCGTGGACAAGCCATAACCCACGCGCAGTGCCGCCAGGCCATAGGCCTTGGAGAAGGTACGGGAAACCAGCAGGTTCGGATAAGCCGCCAGGAAGTCCAGGCCGTCCGGCAGATCGCTGCCTTCGGCGTATTCGATGTAAGCCTCGTCCAGTACGACCAGCACATGCTCCGGAACATCCTGCAGGAATTCGTCCAGCGCCTCAGCGTCGAACCAGGTCCCGGTCGGATTGTTCGGATTGGCGATGAACACCACGCGGGTGTTGGCGTCGATCGCCGCCAGCATGGCAGGCAGGTCATGCCCCCAATCCTTGGCCGGAACCACCTTGGCCTCTGCGCCGACTGCCTGAGTGGCAATCGGGTAGACTGCGAACGCATGCTCGCTGAACACGGCATTCAGGCCCGGCGCCAGATAGGCGCGCGCCACCAGCTCAAGAATGTCGTTGGAGCCATTGCCCAGCGTCACTTGATTCAGTTCGACACGGCATTGTTCGGCCAGCAGGGTCTTGAGCGCAAAACCGTTGCCGTCCGGATAGCGGGTCAACTCGGCCAGCGCGTCGCGGATGGCCGCCAGCGCCTTGGGGCCGGCGCCCAACGGGTTTTCGTTGCTCGCCAACTTGACGATGCTGGCTGGATCGAGATTCAGCTCACGAGCCAGTTCGTCCACGGGTTTGCCCGGAACGTAAGGCGAAAGTTGTTGCACGCCCGGCTGTGCCAGAGCGAGGAAATTGCCACTCATTTGCTACCGCCCCTTAGAGAACTGCTTTCGGGTAGGAACCCAGCACCTTGAGTGCCACTGCTTCCTGACTGATCTTTTCCAGCACACCTTTGACCAGCGGGTCGCGATGATGGCCGACGAAATCGATGAAGAACACGTAGGTCCATTTACCGCTGCGCGACGGACGGGTCTCGATACGCGTCAGGTCGATGCCGTTGTCGTGGAACGGCACCAGCAACTCATGCAGCGCGCCCGGCTTGTTGCTCATAGAGACGATGATCGACGTCTTGTCGTCGCCGGTCGGCGGCACTTCCTGATTGCCGATCATCAGGAAGCGCGTGGAGTTGTCCGGGCGATCCTCGATTTTCTCGGCCAATCGGGTCAGCCCGTACAGGCCGGCCGCCATGTCGCCGGCAATCGCCGCCGAGTTCCACTCACCCTTGACCCGCTTGGCCGCTTCGGCGTTGCTCGACACCGCCACGCGCTCGACATTCGGGTAGTGGGCGTCCAGCCACTTGCGGCACTGGGCCAGTGACTGGGCGTGGGAGTAGATACGGCTGATGCTGTCGGTCTTGGTGTTTTCACCGACCAGCAGGTGATGGTGGATACGCAGCTCGACTTCGCCGCAGATCACCATGTCATGTTCGAGAAAGCTGTCGAGGGTGTGGTTGACCGCGCCTTCGGTGGAGTTCTCCACCGGCACCACGCCAAAATTCACCGCACCGGCTGCCACTTCACGGAACACTTCGTCGATCGCCGCCATCGGCTTGCTGATCACTGCGTGGCCGAAGTGCTTCATGGCCGCCGCTTGAGTGAAGGTGCCTTCAGGGCCGAGGTAAGCCACTTTCAGCGGCTGCTCGAGCGCCAGACACGAAGACATGATTTCGCGGAACAACCGCGCCATCTCTTCGTTGCCCAGCGGCCCCTGGTTGCGCTCCATGACACGCTTGAGCACCTGAGCTTCGCGCTCAGGACGATAGAACACCGGCACTTCGCCTTCGGCCAGCGAGGCCATCTTTACCCGCGCGACTTCCTGGGCGCAGCGCGCACGCTCACTGATCAGCTCCAGGACCTTTTCGTCCAGGGCATCAATGCGCAGGCGCAGTGCCTTGAGTTCTTGCTCAGACATTAGCCGTGTTCCTTCTCGAACTCTGCCATGTACGAAATCAGCGCGTTGACGGCGTTGATGTCGACGGCGTTATAGATGGAGGCGCGCATGCCGCCCACGGAACGGTGCCCCTTGAGGTTCAACAGGCCACGCTCGTCGGCACCGGCCAGGAACGGCTTGTCCAGACGATCATCAGCCAGGCGGAACGGCACGTTCATCCACGAGCGGTCCGACTTGTTGATCGGGTTGCTGTACAGGCCGCTGGCATCGATGAAGCCGTACAGCGTGCGCTGCTTGACTTCGTTGAGTTTGCCGATGGCCTCGACGCCGCCCTGCTCCTTGAGCCACTCGAACACCAGGCCGGACAAGTACCAGGCCAGGGTCGGCGGGGTGTTGTACATCGAACCGTTATCGGCCGCGACCTTGTAGTTGAGCATGGTCGGGCAAATGGAGCGCGCATGACCCAGCAGGTCTTCGCGAACGATGTTGACGACGATACCGCTCGGGCCGATGTTTTTCTGAGCGCCGGCGTAGATCATGCCGAAACGCGAAACATCCACCGGGCGCGACAGGATGTCCGAGGACATGTCGGCGACCAGCGGGATATCACCGGTCTCGGGAATCCATTGGAATTCCAGGCCGCCGATGGTTTCGTTCGGCGCGTAGTGAACGTAGGCCGCGTCTTTAGACAACTTCCATTCGTTCTGGCCGGGAATGGCGAAGTAGTCGTAAGGCTTGGCGGTGCCGGCAACGTTGACGTGGCCGTAGCGCGAAGCTTCTTCGATGGCCTTCTGCGACCAGATACCGGTGTCGATATAGTCGGCAGAGCCGTTTTCCGGCAACAGGTTCAGAGGAATCTGAGCAAATTGCTGGCTGGCGCCACCTTGCAGAAACAGCACTTTATAGTTCGAGGGGATATTCAGCAGATCACGCAGATCCTGCTCGGCCTTGGTGGCGATGGACACGAACTCATCGCTGCGATGGCTCATTTCCATGACCGACAGACCCTTGCCGTGCCAGTCGAGGAGTTCACCCTGGGCGCGCTGCAGGACAGCTTCGGGAAGCGCCGCAGGACCGGCACAGAAGTTATAGGCTCTCTTGCTCACATCCAATCTCGCTCTGATTTGGTGGTATCACGCAGTAAATCATCAGCCGACACCAATACAATGTGGGAGCGGGCTTGCTCGCGAAAGCGGTTGGACTGGCGACATCTTCATTGGATGTCAGTCCGTCTTCGCGAGCAAGCCCGCTCCCACACTGGATCTTCGTGGGTGTCGATATTTCATTACGGACAAACAACAAGGGGGCGAATTTTCATCCGCCCCCTGTTTACCCGATTATTCCTGTGGTTCTTCGTCAGCGGCGGCGTCGAGTTGCTGGTCTTCGGCAACGTCGTCGATCACGACTTCACCGACAAACCCCTCACCCTCTGCACCTTCCAGCTCTTCACCCTCGACTTCCGACGGCTCCTGAACCCGCTCCAGCCCGACCAGTGTTTCGTCGTTGGCCAGTTTGATCAGGGTCACGCCCTGGGTGTTACGACCCAGGCTGGACACTTCGTCGACACGGGTACGCACCAGGGTGCCCTGGTCGGAAATCAGCATGATTTCCTCGCCGTCGAGCACCTGGACCGCACCGACCAGACGGCCGTTACGCTCGTTGCTGACCATGGCGATAACGCCCTGACCGCCACGCTTGTACTCAGGGAACTCGGTGATCGCCGTGCGCTTGCCGTAGCCACGCGCCGAAGCGGTGAGGATCTGGCTGCCTTCTTCCGGGATCAGCATGGAAATCAGTTTCTGGCCTTCCGGCAGACGCATGCCGCGCACACCGCGGGCGGTACGGCCCATGGCGCGAACGTCGGATTCCTTGAAGCGGGTGACCTTGCCGCCATCGGAGAACAGCATCACTTCGCGCTCGCCATCGGTGATGGCCGCGGAAATCAGCACGTCGCCTTCGTCCAGTTCCAGCGCGATCAGGCCGACGCTGCGTTGACGACTGAAGGATTCCAGCGGGGTCTTCTTCACGGTGCCGTTGGCGGTGGCCATGAAGATGTAGTGACCTTCGGTGTATTCCTCGACCGGTAGCATGGTGGTGATGTACTCACCGTCGTCCAGCGGCAACAGGTTGACCAGCGGACGACCACGGGCAGCGCGGGACGCTTCAGGGATTTCGTAGGTTTTCAGCCAGTAAACCTTGCCCTTGCTGGAGAACAGCAGCAGCGTGGTGTGGCTGTTGGCAACCAGCAGGTGAGCGATGTAGTCCTCATCCTTGACGCCGGTGGCCGACTTGCCTTTGCCGCCACGACGCTGGGCCTGGTACGCAGCCAGCGGCTGGGTCTTGGCGTAGCCACCGTGGGAAATGGTCACGACGCGCTCTTCTTCCGGGATCATGTCACCCAGGGTCAGGTCGAGACGGGCATCGAGGATTTCAGTACGACGCACGTCGCCGTATTCGGCGCGAATCACTTCCAGCTCTTCGCGGATCACTTCCATCAGGCGCGTGGCGCTGTTGAGGATGCGGATCAGCTCGCCGATCTGGTTGAGGATCTCTTGATACTCGGCCAGCAGTTTTTCGTGTTCCAGACCGGTCAGGCGGTGCAGACGCAGTTCCAGAATGGCTTGCGCCTGTTCTGGCGACAGGAAGTACTTGCCGTCGCGCAGACCGTATTGCGGATCGAGGTTTTCCGGACGGCACGAATCGGCGCCGGCACGTTCAACCATCGCCACCACGGCCGAGGATTCCCAAGGCGTGCTGATCAGCGCTTCCTTGGCTTCCGACGGCGTTGGCGACGCCTTGATCAGGGCGATGACCGGGTCGATGTTCGACAGGGCAACCGCTTGACCTTCAAGGATGTGACCACGCTCGCGCGCCTTGCGCAGTTCGAACACGGTACGACGGGTCACCACTTCGCGGCGGTGACGGACGAAGGCTTCCAGCAGGTCCTTGAGGTTCAGGATCCGCGGACGGCCGTCGATCAGCGCGACGATGTTGATACCGAACACCGCTTGCAGCTGGGTCTGGGCGTAGAGGTTGTTGAGGATGACCTCAGGCACTTCGCCGCGACGCAGTTCGATCACGACGCGCATACCGTCCTTGTCGGACTCGTCGCGCAGTTCGGTGATGCCTTCGAGCTTCTTCTCCTTGACCAGCTCGGCGATCTTCTCGATCAGACGCGCCTTGTTCAGCTGGTATGGGAGTTCGGTGATGACGATCTGCTGACGACCACCGACCTTGTCGATGTCTTCGATCATCGAGCGGGCGCGCATGTAAATGCGCCCGCGACCGGTGCGGTAGGCTTCGATGATGCCGGCGCGACCGTTGATGATCGCGGCGGTCGGGAAGTCCGGACCGGGGATGTATTGCATCAGTTCATCGACGGTCAGTTCGGGATTGTCGATGAGCGCCAGGCAACCGTCGATGACTTCACCGAGGTTGTGCGGCGGAATGTTGGTCGCCATGCCCACGGCGATACCGCTGGAGCCGTTGACCAGCAGGTTGGGAATACGGGTCGGCATGACCGCCGGGATCATTTCGGTGCCGTCGTAGTTCGGCACCCAGTCCACGGTTTCTTTATGCAGGTCAGCCAGCAGCTCGTGCGCCAGCTTGGTCATGCGCACTTCGGTGTATCGCATGGCCGCGGCGTTGTCGCCGTCCACCGAACCGAAGTTGCCCTGGCCGTCTACCAGCAGGTAGCGCAGGGAGAATGGCTGCGCCATCCGAACGATGGTGTCGTACACCGCGGTATCACCGTGCGGGTGATACTTACCGATCACGTCACCGACAACACGGGCAGATTTCTTGTACGGCTTGTTGAAGTCGTTGCCCAGCTCGCTCATCGCGAACAGCACGCGCCGGTGCACGGGCTTCAAGCCATCGCGCGCATCCGGCAGTGCCCGCCCGACAATTACGCTCATCGCGTAGTCGAGGTAGGACTGCTTCAGCTCGTCTTCGATATTGACCGGGAGGATTTCTTTGGCCAGTTCGCCCATGAGAAGCCTGATTCCTTTTTCTGGTGAAACTTCGTCAGGACCAACGAAGCTCGCCGCTGCAGGCTCAGTGCCATGCATTGGCTTACAACAAATCAACGAGTTATGCCATGGATCTGCGCAGTACGGGTCGCCACTTCGGGCAACCCTGGAAACCGCCGGATGTTATCACAAGAGCCGCCACGCACCTATCCCCCAGATGCGCATGGGAGAGTAGTTAGTTGACCGGTGACAGGCTTGAAGGGGACGAGAGAAGCTTAGAGCTGTGTTGAATGGAGAATTTGTGGCTGATTCGGGCTGATTTGTTGGCTTTAAGGGCCTCTTCGCGGGCATGCCCGCGATAGCGATTAAATAGACACCAGGGCAATCAATGCAGACGCTTACGGCACATCAACTGCGCCATTTTCGCCGTATCCGGGCGTTCGACGATGCCTTTTTCGGTGACGATCGCATCGATCAGGTCCGCCGGCGTCACGTCGAACACCGGGTTAAAGGCATCGACGTCGGCCCCGACGCGCTTGCCACCGACCTCCAGCAACTCGCGACCATCACGCTCTTCAATCGGAATGTCATCGCCACTGGCCAGGTTCATGTCGATGGTCGAACTCGGCGCCACCACCATGAAGCGCACGCCGTGGTGCATGGCGTTGACGGCCAGCTGATAGGTGCCGATCTTGTTGGCCACGTCACCATTGGCGGTGATCCGGTCAGCGCCGACGATGACCCAGGTGGGGCCTTTGGTCTTCATGATATGCGCCGCGGCGGAATCGACATTGAGGGTCACGGGAATGCCTTCATTGGCCAGCTCCCACGCGGTCAGCCGCGAGCCCTGCAGCCATGGGCGGGTTTCGTCGACATATACCTGCTCGATCATACCCTCGATGAATGCACCACGAATCACTCCCAGCGCCGTGCCAAAGCCGCCCGTGGCCAGCGCGCCGGTGTTGCAGTGGGTCAGGATCGCCTGGGCGTTGCCCTGATGCTTGCGGATCAGGTCCACACCCAGTTGGGCCATGGTCAGGTTGGCTTCGCGATCACTTTCGTGAATGGCGATGGCCTCTGCCTCCAGCACCGCCAGCGGATCAGCATTGTCCTTCAGGCGATCAAGCCGGTCGTGCATGCGACCCAGCGCCCAGAACAGGTTGACCGCGGTAGGACGGGAATCGGCCAACAGCATGAAATCCTCTTCCAGCGCAGCGTACCAGTCGCCACCTTCGGCAATCCGGGCGCGGGCCGCCAGTACGATGCCATAGGCTGCGCTAATGCCGATGGCCGGCGCGCCACGCACCACCATCGAGCGAATGGCCTCGGCCACGCCAGCAGCGCTGGTGTAAGCAATCCAGGTTTCCTCGAACGGCAAAATACGCTGATCCAGCAGATGGAGAGCGCCATCACGCCAATCGATGGCCTTTACCTTTTCCGCAGCCAACAGTCGATCGCGCATCCCTCACCCCGCACTCATGAACAAAAGCCGCCGATTATAGCGATCCCCCCGCGAAGACGCTCGGGTATACTTCGCCATCCCTTACAAAAGCACTGGAACCGACCCTCGATGCCGAACACTGCCGCTGCGCTCGACCTGTTATTGCTGCCGACCTGGCTGGTACCCGTCGAACCCGCTGGTGTTGTCCTCAAGGAACATGGCGTGGGCATCCGTGATGGACGCATCGTGTTTATCGGCCCACGTTCCGCCGCGCTGAAGCTTAACGCAACCGAAACCCGCGAATTGCCCGACATGCTGCTCAGCCCAGGCCTGATCAATGCACACGGGCACGCGGCGATGACGCTGTTCCGTGGCCTGGCCGATGACCTGCCATTGATGACCTGGCTGGAAAACCACATCTGGCCCGCCGAAGCCAAGTGGGTCGACGAGGACTTCGTGCGCGACGGCACGGATTTGGCCATCGCCGAGCAAATCAAAGGCGGCATCACCTGTTTCTCTGACATGTACTTCTTCCCGAAGGTTGCCAGCGAGCGCGTGCACAACAGCGGTATTCGCGCGCAGATCGCGATTCCGATCCTCGATTTCCCGATTCCGGGCGCCGCTACGGCGGACGAAGCCATTCGTCAGGGCGTCGAATTGTTTGGCGATCTCAAACACCACGAGCGCATCAAAATCACCTTCGGCCCCCATGCACCCTACACCGTGGGCGACGAAAACCTGGAAAAAATCAGGGTGATTGCCGAAGAGCTGGACGCATCGATTCACATGCACGTGCATGAAACGGCGCTTGAAGTGCAGCAATCGGTCGAGCAGCGCGGTGAACGACCGCTCGCCCGACTGGCGCGCCTGGGCTTGCTGGGGCCACGCTTCCAGGCGGTTCACATGACCCAGATCAGCGAAGAAGACCTGACGCTGCTGGTAGAAAGCAACAGCAATGTGATTCATTGCCCCGAGTCAAACCTGAAGCTGGCCAGCGGGTTCTGCCCGGTCGAGCGTTTGTGGGAGGCCGGGGTCAATGTCGCGGTCGGCACCGATGGCGCGGCAAGCAACAATGACCTGGACCTGCTCGGCGAAACCCGCACCGCGGCCCTGCTGGCCAAGGCTGTCGCCGGCTCGGCCACCGCGCTGGATGCCCATCGCGCCTTGCGCATGGCCACCCTCAACGGTGCCCGGGCACTGGGTATCGAGGCCGAAGTCGGCTCGCTGGAAATCGGCAAAGCGGCGGACATGGTGGCTTTCGATCTCTCCGGCCTGGCCCAGCAGCCAGTCTACGACCCGGTTTCGCAGCTTATATACGCCACCGGCCGGGACTGCGTGAAACACCTTTGGGTTGCCGGCAAGCAGTTGCTCGACGACCGTCGCCTGACACGCCTGGATGAACAACAGCTTGGCACTGTCGCGAGGGCCTGGGGCCAGCGCATCAGTGGCCGCACCGAATCGTAAGCACCCTGGAACGCAATCCGGGGCAACAGGATTTTTCAAGTTTTAGAGGACTTAAACCATGAGCAACGTCGACTACGCCGAAATCGCCAAATTCGAGGCCCTGGCCCATCGCTGGTGGGACCGCGAAAGCGAATTCAAACCGCTGCACGACATCAACCCGCTGCGGGTCAACTGGATTGACGAGCGGGTCAACCTGGCCGGTAAAAAAGTCCTCGACGTCGGTTGCGGCGGCGGCATCCTCAGCGAAGCCATGGCTCAGCGCGGTGCGACCGTGATGGGTATCGACATGGGCGAAGCGCCGCTGGCGGTTGCCCAGTTGCATCAGCTGGAGTCGGGCGTGAGCGTCGAATACCGGCAGATCACCGCCGAAGCCCTGGCCGAGGAAATGCCGGAGCAGTTCGACGTGGTCACCTGCCTGGAAATGCTTGAGCACGTGCCGGACCCGTCGTCGGTCATCCGTGCCTGCTTCCGCATGGTCAAACCCGGCGGCCAGGTGTTCTTCTCCACCATCAACCGCAATCCGAAGGCGTACCTGTTCGCCATCGTCGGCGCCGAATACATCATGAAGCTGCTGCCGCGCGGCACCCACGACTTCAAGAAATTCATCCGCCCTTCCGAACTCGGAGCCTGGAGCCGCTTGGCCGGCCTGACCGTCAAGGACATCATCGGCCTGACCTACAACCCGCTGACCAAGCACTACAAACTGGCGGCCGACGTGGACGTCAACTACATGATCCAGACCCTGCGCGAGGAGTAAGCCGATGCCAATCAGAGCAGTTCTTTTCGACATGGACGGCACCCTGCTCGACACCGCGCCGGACTTCATTGCGATCTGTCAGGCGATGCGTGCCGACCGTGGCTTGCCACCGATGAACGACAAGCACATTCGCGACGAGATTTCCGGCGGCGCCAAGGCGATGGTCGCGGTGACCTTCGCCATGGACCCGGAATCCCCGGGGTTCGAGGAACTGCGCCTGGAGTTTCTGGAGCGCTACCTCGTCGGTTGTGCAGTCCACAGCAAGCTGTTCGACGGCATGGGCGAACTGCTGGCGGACATCGAGAAGGCCAACCTGATCTGGGGCGTGGTCACCAACAAGCCGCTGCGCTTCGCCGAGCCGATCATGCAACAGCTGGGGCTGGCTGAACGCTCGGCGCTGCTGATCTGCCCGGATCATGTGAAGAACAGCAAACCGGACCCGGAACCGCTGATCCTCGCCTGCAAGATGCTCGACCTGGACCCGGCCAGCGTGCTGTTCGTCGGCGATGACCTGCGCGACATCGAGTCGGGCCGCGATGCCGGCACCAAGACTGCTGCGGTGACCTTTGGCTATATCCACCCGGATGACAACCCGCGGCATTGGGGTGCGGACGTGGTGGTCGATCATCCGCTAGAGTTGCGCAAGGTGCTCGATAGCGCGCTTTGCAGCTGCTGAGCCAGATAGCTTGACGTGGGCACCTGCTTTTGTGGCGAGGGGGCTTGCTCCCGCTGGGCCGGACTGGCGCTCCAGCGCGAAGCGGCCCCTCTGCCTCTGCATGCGCTGACTCAGGCACCGTTATTAAAGGATTTACGACTGCTTCGCAGCCGAGCGGGAGCAAGCTCCCTCGCCACAGGTATGCGATGCCTGCCTAGTATTGGATTGTTGTGAGGTTTATATGTTTGATTACTCCGCTCGCCCCGAACTGCTCAAGGATCGGGTCATTCTGGTCACAGGCGCAGGACGCGGCATCGGCGCCGTAGCGGCAAAAACCTACGCGGCCCACGGCGCAACCGTGCTGTTGCTGGGCAAGACCGAAGCCAACCTGACCCAGGTCTACGACGAAATCGAAGCCGCCGGCCATCCACAACCGGCGGTGATCCCGTTCAACCTCGAAACCGCCCTGCCCCATCAATACGATGAGCTGGCGGCCATGATCGAAAGCGAATTCGGGCATCTCGACGGCCTGCTGCACAATGCTTCGATCATCGGCCCACGCACGCCGATCGAGCAGCTTTCCGGCGAAAACTTCATGCGGGTCATGCAAGTCAACGTCAATGCCATGTTCATGCTCACCAGCACACTGCTGCCGCTGCTCAAGCTGTCGCAGGATGCCTCGGTGGTGTTCACTTCCAGCAGCGTCGGCCGCAAGGGACGTGCGTACTGGGGCGCTTACGGTGTCTCCAAGTTCGCCACTGAAGGCCTGATGCAAACCCTGGCTGACGAAGTCGATACCGTGGCCCCGGTACGCTCCAACAGCATCAACCCGGGTGCTACCCGCACCAGCATGCGCGCCCAGGCTTACCCGGGTGAAAATCCGCTGAACAACCCGACGCCCGAGGAGATCATGCCGGTCTACCTTTACTTGATGGGCCCGGACAGCACCGGTATCAATGGCCAAGCGTTCAACGCCCAGTAACGACCGCACGTCGCTTTTTAGTGCCGCGCCAGCTTCCTGTCGCGGCACTCGAAGGCTCTCGGGTTCGAGCCAGGCACCTGTCAAACAAACGTCACACGCTGCGCTACACAGGTAGCAAATAAACAACAACCCGTTGATTTAACACAGCTTTTATTCTGATGAACCGAATGGCACGACTTTCGCTCTAAGTTTGCTCAGACACGCAACGTGGAAGCAGACGGGGTGAAGCTTGAGTGCAGAGATTACTCATCTTCTACAAAGCGGATTAAACTTGTACGAAATGTCCTACGGGACTGACGGACCAGTACGACGCGCAGCCCTAAGCCGCTCTCACCCTGCTTGTAAGACAGCCTTACTGCTTAGGGGCGCACGCCTTATGAAACCACCTTCCCAGACCAACGCAATTGACTTCGATAGCGCCAAATTGCAGCGCCTGGGCTTTGGTCAGCAGCCGCCTCTTCTGGAAAGGCCTGTCAGTCTTGCGCAATTGCGCCAGCAGCTGAGCCTGCAGTTGCAAACCAGTCTGGAGCCGCAACGCATTCTTGGGACTTTCTATCGCGAGATTCAGCGATTGGTGCCGTTGGACGCCTTGTGCTATCTGCACAAGAGCAGTGACCTGCGCCTGGAGTTCGGCCAACGCGGCCACCATTCCATCAGTTACAGCCTCAGCCACGAAGGCGAACACCTGGGTGAGCTGATTTTCCGTCGCAATCAGCGTTTCAGCGAACAGGAACAGGGCAATCTCGAATCACTGCTGGCCGCGCTGCTTTTCCCGATGCGCAACGCGCTGCTTTACCGTACCGCCACCCAAAGCGCACTGCGCGACCCGCTGACGGGCACCGGCAACCGCATCGCCATGGACCAGACGCTGCAAAGGGAAATCGAGCTGTCCCGGCGCCATCTGCAACCGTTGTCGGTGCTGATGCTGGACATCGATCATTTCAAGCAAGTCAATGACACCCATGGCCACAGCACTGGCGATGACGTGCTCAAGGCGGTCGCCGCCACGATCAAAAACCAGCTGCGCAACGTGGACATGGTGTTCCGCTATGGCGGTGAAGAGTTCCTGATCCTGCTGTCCAATACCAGCCGCGAGGCCGCGGCCATGGTCGGTGAGCGGCTGCGGTTTGCAGCGCAGTCTGAAGAGTACCTGGCCGATGGTCATACGATCCTGCTGACGGTCAGCCTCGGCTGTTCGACCCTGTTGCCCGGCGAGTCTGCCGAAAGCCTGTTGCGACGGGCAGACAGCGCGTTGTATGTGGCCAAGCGCGAAGGTCGTAACCGGCTGGAGATGGCAGGCTAATTTTTCAGTCACACACAAACCAATGTGGGAGCGGGCTTGCTCGCGAATGGGATCTGACCTTCAACGATGATGTTGACTGACAGTCCGTATTCGCGAGCAGGCTCGCTCCCACAGTTTTTTTCAAGCAGCGATTGGATCAGCCTTCGGCCAATGCCATCCGCTCACGCACGACCGGCACTCTCTCTGCGTGCTCCAATTGCATGCAACGCTCGAGAAACAGGTGCATGTAGTCGTAACTCTTGCAAACGGCCTGACGCAGCTCCACCTGCAGGGATTTGCTCGGGTTGGTGCCCGCCAATGTGCAGATGATTTCCAGGGCTTCCCATGGATGGGCATCGTCGTACTGGGCATGCATCTTCAGCCACTTCATCGCCCGCTTGCGATCTTCCTCGGGGAACGAGGC
This sequence comes from Pseudomonas sp. GL-B-12, assembly GCF_019955895.1. Classification (NCBI taxonomy): domain Bacteria; kingdom Pseudomonadati; phylum Pseudomonadota; class Gammaproteobacteria; order Pseudomonadales; family Pseudomonadaceae; genus Pseudomonas; species Pseudomonas sp. GL-B-12. Next base: position 84,988 of record NZ_JAHBCX010000066.1, on the reverse strand, counting down.
GGCGTAGGTACCGTTGGAACAAACCACCGCCGACCATTCCCCGGTCGCCCCTTCAATGGCGTAGTTGGTAGCGGCAATCGCAACGATCAGCGAGTCGGCTGAACTGGTGTGCCAGCACCAATGGCTCAGGGCGTGAAGCTCGGGGGGAACCTGCTGAGCCTGCAAGTCTTCCAGGCTGACACCGTGCGCGCGGCTCCAGTGCACCCAGTAGTCGGCGTGGTTCAATTCGACGCGGATGTTGCGCATCAGCCAGCGACGGGCCATGTCTTCGCCCGGATGACGGGCAAAGCGTGTCTTGGTCAGGTTTTGTGCCATATACAACGCGAACTGTTCGACCACTGGCCAGCCACCGATCAGGTACTGGCGCATGGTCTTTGCACTGAGCTTGTTGTCTCGCATGCGTTGGTACAGTTCGTGTTCGACAACCCGGCGCTTGCTCTCGCTGCAATCCTGGATCAGGCGCTGGGCCCAGGCAGGATAACTTGCAGCTTCCATGAGCGGTCCGGTTCGGTTGAATGTGTCGATCACTGTCGAGCTCCTTTTGATTGTGATTGTGAGACCGGCAGGAGTTTCAACGGAACGTGCCAGGCGCCTTGAACAACAGCGGCTGAGGCCTGGCAGGACGACTCAGCAAGCTATCGCAGGTAAACAGCTGCGGGCGTTCAATCACATACCCTTGAGCGTAATCCACCCCGATCTCCAGCAATGCCTGCTCGATCTGGGGTGTTTCGACAAACTCGGCAATCGTGCGTTTACCCATCACATGGCCAATGTGATTGATCACTTCGACCATGGCGCGGTTAATCGGGTCGTCCAGCATATCCTTTACGAAACTCCCGTCGATCTTCAGGAAGTCTACAGGCAAATGTTTCAGGTATGCGAATGAGGACATTCCGGCACAAAAATCATCCAGTGAAAAATGGCACCCTAAGCCTTTGAGTTCATTAATGAATCGGATGGCGCTGCCAAGATTTGAAATAGCGCTGGTTTCAGTAATTTCAAAACAAATCATTTCAGGCGGAATTGAATACGTCACAAACTGTTGGCGCAAGAAGCCCAGGAACGCATCATCCCCGATCGTCGTGCCTGACAGATTGATCGCACACATGGCCAGCGGCCCGGGGCCTTGCTCGGCCCGGCATTGAGCAATAATCTTGAACACGTTCTGCACCACCCAACGATCAAGCGAGCTCATCAGGCCATAACGCTCGGCAGCCGGAATGAAGCTGTCAGGCAAGATCATCCGCCCGGCTTCATCATGCAATCGCAGCAGAATTTCAATGTGCCCGCAGCCCTTATCGACATGACCCAAGGGGGCAATTTCCTGGGCGTACAGGCAGAAGCGGTCCTCCTCCAGCGCCATGTGCAAACGCTGCACCCAGGCCATTTCGCCGAAGCGCAGGGACAATTCCGAGTCATCCGGATGATAGACCTGGACCCGGTTCCGGCCCTTTTCCTTGGCCATGTAGCACGCCATGTCGGCAGCACGTAGCGAGGTTTCGAGCGTCGTCGGATTCTGTGCGACATGGACCAGCCCGATACTGACAGTGGTCACGAAAGGCCGGCCCTTCCAGACAAAATGCAGATTCTGCACAGTCTGGCGCAGGCTCTCGGCAATTTTCTCCGCCGCTTCCGGTGCGCAGTTTTCCAGCAGGATGCCGAACTCGTCGCCGCCCAGGCGCGCCAGGGTATCGCCTTCGCGCAGCCCGGATTGCAACAAGGCACAGATATGCCGCAACAGTTCGTCGCCCGCCGCATGGCCGCAGGTATCGTTGACCAGTTTGAACTGATCCAGATCGAGGAACATCAGGGCATGGCGACCCGCGTAGCGGGTCAGGTTGTGCAGCGCCTGTTCCAGGCGATATTCGAATTCTCGGCGGTTGGCAAGCCCGGTCAAGGCGTCGTGGGTCGCCTGCCACGACAGATTGGCGATGTATTGCCGCTCCTGGGTCATGTCATGCAGCACCAGCACCGTACCGCTGACTTTGCCAGCATTGCGGATCGGCGCGCCCACCAGCGTGACCGACACCGTGCTGCCGTCCAGGCGTTGAATCAGCTTGGAGTGTTCACTGCCGCCACTGAGCTGGCCGCTCAGAATATGCTCGATCAGGGTGAACCCATCGGTCTGGGCATTTTCGTCCAGCAGGTTGAACAGCGCCGCCAGCGGCAACCCTGTCGCCTGCTCGGCCTTCCAGTGGGTCAACGCCTCGGCCGCCGGATTCATGTAGGCAATCGCACCTGATACATCCGTGGTGATCACGCCGTCGCCAATCGATTGCAGGGTGATCTGCGCCCGTTCTTTCTCCAGCTGCAGCGCATCAGCGAAGGCATGGCGCTGCTTGAGCAGTTTATGGGTGCGCATCAAGGCCAATGCAATCAAGCCCAGGGCGGTGGCGAGGTTGGTCACCAGCAACAGTCGCAGGATCATCCGCGAGCCTTCGCCCAAGGCATCGCTGAAGGCCTTCGCCGCCGGTGTCACACTTTCGTTGATGTCGAATATCTGATCCTTCCAGTGCTTGATATCGGCATCGGTGGCCTGCCTGGTGGTGATGCGCTGATGCATCTCCCGCGCAATGGCATCGAGTTGCACCAGATAGGCGTCGCCCACCCTCCAAAGGTCGATGGCTTTCTCGTGGTAACTGAAGTGCCGGAAATTCAGGTACAGCCAGATCACACTGGTGCTGTCATCCGGATGGTTGCCGCCCTTGAGGATCGCCACACGTGCCGCCTCGATGTTCGGCGGCCGATGATCCAGCGCCACACGCAACTCATGCCCGCCCTGGGGCACGGAAATGGCGTTCTGGTATTTACGAAAAATCGCTTCGTCGCCGCTGTCGGCATAGAGGTTGAGATAATAGATGGCGTCTTTCTGGCCCTTGGACCACAGGCTTTCGCCGGCAACATAGCCGCGAACCGCCGACAGCACGTAAAGGCTAACGCCGCCCAACAAGGCTTGAAACACCACAACGGCGATAAATGGCCAGACGATGCCCAACAACCGTGGCGTTCCGAGAGTCCGCGTTTGATTCATGTGGTCCCTTGCATTAGCACTGCCTTCTCGTCTTCCGGACGAAATCGCTTTAGCTAGACTAGGGGGCGATATCGCTTCCGGCAAGCCAGACACGGTACAACATGCACTACATATGTACCGCATCCGCAGCGAACAAAACTTTGAGACTGGCGGCTCTCATCCATTGAAGAGTCGCTTTCTCATGCAAACTGCAACTGCTGCGCCCACCCTGGCTCAACGGCATGCCGGCCAACAGGCCGAGTACGGGGCAATACTGACCGCGTTACGAGCCGTAAAGGCGAAAGCCTCGGACCTGCGTGGTTACTACCTGTCAACCCTGGCAGATTCGCCCCTGGCCCTTGAGTACGAACACGCGAAAACGCTTCTGCTCGCATTGTTCGAAGATAGCGGTGACAACGCTCTGTCTCAGCATCTTCGACCACTTAAAGGACTACTGACGGAAGTCAACGGTATCGCCGATCAGTGTGTGTTCTCGACGACCCGCAAGGATGGCACCGTCGATACACACATAATCCAGGATGTAACAGGTTCCACCAGAGAGATTCGAGCCTTTCAACGAACGCTTGTGGACATAGGTGGACACATACGCACCGACAGGGTGTTGCCCCTGTCGCAGGTCCTGAAGTATTACGGTCTCGCATTGCCAGCTGTACAGAATACGGACTCCCTGACCCGACTGATTGAAGAGGTGGATGAAAAACGCGCCATCCACCGATTGAACCTTGAACAGGGGCTGCAAATCAGTGTTCTGATAGAACCGCACGATCACACTGCGATTCACGACGTCATCAGCGAAGTTCTCACAGATGAGGCCGGCTCCGTCATCGACGCCCTGGCCAGTGAGATCGCGCCCCCCATGACACCACAGCAACTGGCCACCCAGCCCACCGCCTGCATTGAGCGCTTGCTCGACACTCCAAAGGCACAAGACCTGGCCAAACGCCTGCTGGAAACACTCAATTGGTACGGCGGCAGATCCGATGAAAAAACGGTGCCGGACATCGGCGCAAAGCTGCTGCTGGAAGCGTTGCGACTGTGGTACGAACTGCCGCACCCCGATCCGTCCCGGAAAATTGCCGGCTATCAATTGCAACAACGCGCCAACCAAGGCAAAAGCTACGCGGATATTCTCAAGCACTTCCGGCAACACCTGGAGGACTCACTTCGCACGACAACGCCGACCGAAACAGCGCTGCTGGGAAGGCTCTGTCAAACTGGGTTTCCAGTTGAATTTCAGGTGCGCGACATTCCTCACGACTTGCCCTATGCCACTTCTATCGTATGGGTCAATTTCGTTCACGGCGCCCATCTCGCTCATGCACTGGACCCCACCCTGCTGCAACGACTGACCTTCCAGCAAATCACCGATCTGCCGTTGAAGAAAAGCCAGAACGCCAGCGACGCCCTGCTCCAGTTGATCGCCCTGACGCGTATTCCAGCGGCGTTTACCTGGGCGCAGGCGACCAGTGCAGTGGAAGCGAGCGCGCAAACTGGCGATGTTCAGGAAAGCAGACTGAAAGCCTTGCAAGCGCTGGAGGACCACAAGGCACAGTTGAACGAAGCTATTGTCCAACTCGATATCGCACCCCCAAAACGGTTGAAGCTGGCGGAACAACAATTGGAGTTGGCATTGGCCAGCGAGTTTCACATGGACCCACTGAGCATCCGCGTGATGCGCGACCTGTACCGGTCGGGCAGGCGCGTTGAGCGCAGCCTTCTGGATACCCCGGACGTACCGCAGAAAACCTGGCCGTTGCCGGAGGTATACGCCTCGGGCGGCTTGAGCCCCGATCGCAAGTGGTACATCAGTAGTGACGGCAAAACCGCGGGGCATTGGATCAGACTGTCCTCTGACCGCAAGTTTGAATCAGGTGTGGCAGATCCCGCTGTTCGCCATAGCCTTTCGTTTCCAGACAACCGCACCCTGCCGGATATTGACGCTCTGTTCGACGAGCAATTCAATAGCTACCTCGCCAAATCAAAAGCAGCCTACGAAGGCCTGATCAAGAGTCTGTTGGTCTCACTGCCGTGGGACGATCGCAAGGCGCTGGAGCAGGGTGAAGTCAGGGTGCTCAGCCTCCGGGACGAAACCGGGCGCAAGGCTGAGGAAGAAACCGCAGCACACACGCTGCCGCTCAGGGCGCGCATGGGGTTTGTGCTGCAAGCCACTTACGGGAACGCCGTGCGCTTCTATGAGTGCCTGCCCCGTGCCGGCGTCATACGACCGCGCCCCGATGTGACAACCGCGCATGTCGGGGGTGTCCGTGGCAAGTTTTTGTTCCGCAACCGCCTTGTCGAGGAGGACTATGACTACTACATCGCCATACTCGCACGCCCCCTGCCATTCGACCGGGATGCCCATACAACCGGCACACCTGCGAAATCAGGAGCCAGCTGTAACGCGATCCTTGACCCACTCGGCGACGTCCTCCCCCCTACTCCAACGCCGTCGGCACATCACGACATTTCTCCCAATCTCACACTGACTTCTGCCCGTACGCGGCAAATTGCCTCCTTCATCGCAACCCACCTGTTTTATGTTGATGAACAGAATCTCCGTCGCGAAGCCTTGGGCGTCACGCAGTTCGAACGCGACCGCGACGAAAAACACTGGCTTCACAACCTCAAGGGATTCGTACCATTCTGGGGTAGCATCGAAGACCTTCAATCGGACCAGTTTGGTGATCGGGTCCTCGGCGCGATCGGCCTGGTGTTCGATATCGTGTCATTTGCGGTTCCCTTGGGTAAGTTCGCCGCAGGAAGCATCAGGCTGGCCGCGCGAGCCGGCGGATTGGGGATTCGCTCGACGCTGCCGCGAATGGTGCGGTTGTCCGGCAAACTGTTGACTTCGAGCTTGAAGAACCTCAACCCCCTGGACGGCTCGGTGGATCTGCTGCGGCTCACTGGCAGGGGCATAAAAGGAGCAGGACGTGCAGTCGTCTATCTGGAAAAAAGGGCGATGTTCCAATTGAAAAAACTCGCCGGCAAGGCCGATAGCTATGACTTTGTCAGCAGCCTGCCCCAGGTAACCGAACCGGGACGCTGGAAACCGCTGACGGACGCCGACCAGTTAGCCATCGTCAAAGGCATCGAAGATGTCCCCGTGCAAAAGATCGACGGCCACCATTACTTGCTTGACCCCCTGTCCACCCGCCCCTATGGCCCTCGGCTCTCTCCGCAGAACCATGAACTGTCACTCGGTCGCTCAAGCTACGGCACCGTGAAAAAAACCGACGACCTGGTCTTCGTCGAACTCCCGGAACAGGCGCATGCCCGCTACCAGTTCGACATCGATGGGCGCACGACAGTCTTCATCGACGACGTCCCCTACCGCCTGGATGGCGAAGAGTTGCGCCGCGTCGAGATGATCGATGACAACAGCCTCTGGTCACGGATACCGTGCCGACCAAGCCGCGCACCGGACAGTCCCGGCGATTGTCGTGCGAGCTATGTGAGCGGCGAACCGGCACCCACACCGCCGATTGGCACGATCGACAAAACCAAGGGTTATGCACCCTGGTTTGGCGACCGGATATCCGACGCCGCGGCATTGCCAGGTCATGAAGGTTCGTTTTTGGCGGTCGATGCCAAGCTCTATCGAATCGTGGACGACAGACCGACATTGTTTACCGGAAACCTGGCCCGTTTGGGCATCCCGGGCGGCAGGCTGGCGCCAAGGCAGCAGACCCAGGCCACGCTGCAGTTTCGCAAAGGCATTTTTGCACGCATCAAAGTTGACGGGACGTATGACGGGCTCAACGATTCGCAACGGGTCGGCGCGGTTCTCGTGCCTGCTGTCGATGAGTCTGCCGATTATGCGTTTTTCCGGGTCAATACCCGGGATTTCTACATGACGACGATTCCCAAAGGCCAGAAACCGCCTGTTACGCTGACTTTCAAGCGCCTGCAACCCGCCGAGATGGCCGAAGGAACGCTCGGGGCAGAGTTGTTGACCGTGTACGAAGGCGGGTTGATGGCCAACAACAACGCGCGCATCCACAAGCTCGAAGACATCGAACGCGCCATGACCACCATGGAAACCATCGCCATCCCCCTCGGCACCACCTCGAATCCACCCGCGAACATGAAGTGGCTGAAAGTGGACACCAGCCCCGGAGAGGCCTTGATGTACGATCACCGGACCCGAATGATTGTCGCGCAGCGGCCGGAAGGCGCTGCATCGTGGACTCGCAGCAAAGAGGCTTCCCAGGCGTTGCGGCAAAAAACGGCAGAAGTATTCGATACCCTGTTCCTGTCGCCGACCATCAACCCCAGGAATGCGGATGCTGCATTGCGAATCGACAGCGCGATGCAGAAACTGCAAAACCTATTGCCCAGATACGAACGCCCGTTTAATGCCAGGAACATTGCCTATGCCGACGTTACTACCGCGAACGGTAAACGCGAGGTCTATGTCAGCGTGTCGGGCGCCCGGGGCTCCACCACCCGACTACCATTGTTCCGTCATCTGGGTGCCAACCATGTACGGATCGGTGATACGACCTACATCAACATTGATTACAGTCTGACGTTTCCCAAGACGTCGCTGGACGTGACAACCGAAGGCAACCTGCTGGCCGTGCCTTTGACGATCAAGAACATCGGCAAATACCATCCGTCAATGGCCGCCCGCCCGACGTCACTGGACAGCGAAAGCAAGCTGATCCGCGTGCTTCGCGAGAAGTACCCCGACTCCGAAGAGCTGCGCTCCGTGGACATCGCCACGACCATGCGCCCTTGCGAGTCATGTTCCATGGTGATGAAAGAGTTCGGCCATGACGGCGGGGCAGACGCGTTGAAAGTGTTGTGGTCCTGAATTACAACTGCTGCAAATGCCCATACAGCTTGGCGTACAGCCCACCCTCGGCGATCAGTTGCTGGTGGTCGCCGTCCTCGGCAATTTGCCCGCCGTCGAACACCAGCACACGGTCAGCCTGTTTTACCGCCGAAAGACGGTGGGCGATGATCAACGTGGTGCGGTTGCTCAGGAAGCGCGCCAGGGCCTGGTGCAGGTTGTATTCGGTGGCGGCGTCCAGTGCCGAGGTGGCCTCGTCCAGAATCACCACCTTGGGTTCGGCCAGCACCATCCGGGCGATGGCCAGGCGTTGACGCTGCCCACCGGACAAACGCACGCCTGAGCGCCCGACGATGCTGTCCAGGCCATTGGGCAAATCCCGGACCGTGCCGTGTAATTGGGCGATTTCCAGTGCCTGCCAGCAGGCCTCGTCACTGCGCTCGCGGCCCATGGTCAGGTTGGCCCGGATGGTATCGTTGAACAGCGCCGGATGTTGCAGGACCACGGCAACATTTTCCCGCACGGTTTCCAGGCCGATCTCTTGCTGGGTCGAACCGCCGAAGCGAATGGTTCCGGCCAACGGCGTGTACAAGCCCAGCAGCAGTTGCACCAGCGTGCTCTTGCCGCCGCCACTGGCGCCGACGATCGCGACCTTTTCGCCAGGGGCGATGGACAGGTTCATTTTGTTCAGGACCAGTTCATCGCCGTAACCGAAGCTCAGCCCTTGTACTTCCAGCCCGACCGTCTCGCGACCGACGAAAGGGTCGACGCCGCCCGGGTATTCGGGCTCATCGGCTCGGGACAGCAGTTCATTGATCCGCGACAGCGCACCACCGGCAGCGTAGTAGGCATATTGCAGGTTCAGCAGTTGTTCCACCGGACCGATCATGAACCACAGGTAGCTGAACACCGCGAGCATCTGGCCGATGGAAAGGTCGGAAAACAGCACGGTGAGCATGGCCGCGGCCCGGAAAATATCGATGCCGAACTGGAACAGCAAACCGCTGGCCCGGTTCGACGCATCGGTTTTCCATTGCGAATTCACCGCATAGTCACGCACGTCCCGGGCGCGTTGCCCCAAGCGACCGAGGAAAAAACCCTGGCGGTTGCCGGCGCGAACTTCCTGGATGGCATCCAGGGTTTCGGTCAGCGCCTGGGTAAAACGCGAAGTGCTGTCGTTCTCGAGTTTCTTCAGGTGCTTGACCCGCTTGCCCAACTGCACCGTGGCGTAGATCACCAGCGGGTTGAACAGCAGAATCAGCAATGCCAGTTTCCAGTGCATCCACACCAGAATGCCCGCCGTGCCGACCAGGGTCAGCATGGCCACGAGGAAACGGCTGAGGGTTTCACCGACGAATTTGTCCAGCGTGTCCAGGTCGGTGACCAAATGCGTGGTCACCGTGCCACTGCCCAGGCTTTCATATTCGCCAAGGGAAATGCGCTTGAGACGCTCGATCAGGCGAATGCGAATGCGGTAGACGATGTCCTTGGCCAACCCGGCGAACAATTTCGCCTGCACCACGTTGAACAGCAACGCCATGCATCGCAGGGTCAAGGTCACCACCAGCATCAGGCCGATGTAGCCCGCGGCTTTCTGCCAGCCTTCGGGCAGCGCGTGGTTCATGATCTTCAGCGCGGCATCACCATGCCCCAGCAACACCTCGTCCACCAGCAACGGCAGGAGCAAGGGAATCGGCACGCTGCACAAGGTCGCCAGCACGGCCACGCCGTTGGCGATCCACAGGGATTTCTTGTGATGCAGGGCCAGGCGGCGGATTTCCGCCCAGCTCAGACGGTCGACACGTTTAGCGGTAGCAACATCATCGGGCAGGTCATGCACAGGCAGCGCGCTCCAGCCAGCGGCCGAGCAGCGGGGACAACTCGCTCAACGGCTGATAACCATTGGTCAGCAACGCCAACTGCCCATTTCGCTCAGCCAGCAACGTAGGAAAACCGGCGATGCCCAGGTCCTGGACCCAAGTGAAATCGGCAGATGTCGCGGCGTGCGTATCGGCACGGTCGAACGCGGCGGCGAATTCAATTCGCGGTAGACCGGCCTGCTCTGCCAGCTCCACCAGGACACTGGCGCGCGTGACATCGCGACCTTCAGCGTAAAAGGCGTGCTGAATCAGCCCGAGCAGTTTCCACGCACAATCCGGCGCCAGGTTGCGTGCAGTCACCAGCGCCCGGCAGGCAGGTTCGGTGTCGTAGACAAAACCGTCAGGCAACGCGCCTTCGCGCTTGAACGGCTGGCCGGTAGCCTCGGTGACCGCCTGCCAGTGTTCAAGAATGTAGCGCCGGGTGGCCGGCTCCAGCGCGGCGCCACTGCCGGTGCGCAAACCACCCACCACCAGATGCACGTCCACACCGGCGGCCGCCGCCTGCTCTACCAATGCGTTTGCAACCGGAGCAAAGCCCCAGCACCAGGAACACATCGGGTCCATCACATAGAGCAGGCGCGCAGACATGGTTCAGGCCTCGGAGGATGCTTGCTTGTAGTTGAAGCCGATCGGGTGAGGCTGGTTACGAGCCTTGGCCAGTTCGATCTGCTTCTGCCGGTCGATCGCACTGCGACGGGTCTTCTCACTCAGCTTATCCCAGCAATGCGGGCAACTGATGCCGGCCACGTAATGCTCGGACGCGCGGTCTTCCACGCTCACCGGCGTGCGGCAGGCATGACATTGATCGTAGTCGCCTTCGCTCAGGTCGTGACGAACGGTCACGCGGTTGTCGAACACGAAGCAGTCGCCCTGCCACTTGGTTTCTTCCTGCGGCACCTCTTCGAGGTACTTCAGGATGCCGCCCTTGAGGTGAAAAACCTCACCGTAGCCCTCGCTGAGCATGTAGCTCGAGGCCTTCTCGCAGCGGATGCCTCCGGTGCAGAACATCGCGACCTTCTTGTGCACGGCCGGGTCGAAGTTGGCTTTGATGTAATCGGGAAATTCGCGAAAACTGGTGGTTTTCGGGTCGATGGCGCCTTCGAAGGTACCGATCGAGACTTCGTAATCGTTACGGGTGTCGATCAACAGCACTTCGGGGTCGCTGATCAGCGCGTTCCAGTCCTGCGGATCGACGTAGGTGCCGACCTTTTTGTTCGGGTCCACGCCTTCCACGCCGAGGGTGACGATTTCTTTCTTGAGTTTGACTTTGGTGCGGTAGAACGGCTGATCAAAGCAGTACGACTCTTTATGGTCGATGTCGTCCATGCGCGGGTCGTTCTTGAGCCAGGCCATCAGCCCGTCGATGCCTTCACGGCTGCCGGACACGGTACCGTTGATGCCTTCCTCGGCAATCAGCAGGGTGCCTTTGATGCCGTTGTCGACCATCGCTTGCAGCAGGGGCTCGCGCAGGGCGACGTAATCTTCCAGGGTGACGAACTTATACAGTGCCGCCACGACAATCTGTTGTGTCATGGGTAAATCTCCAGGTGGCTACCCTCGTAAGGGGTGAACCGGATGCGAAAAAAAACGCGCCGGGTTAGCGGCGCGTTGGGCATTCTAACAAAAAGACAGCTTCAAGCGGCAAGCTTCAAGCCGCAAGATAAAACCAGGTCGTGTCAATCTTGCGGCTTGCGGCTTGCAGCTGTTTTTACTGCTTTTCTCCGCCCGCACAGGTCGGCGAGGCCGGGGCCGCGTCGATCTGTGCCCATTCCTCTGGCGTGTACGTATGCAGCGCCAACGCATGGAACTCGCCCATCAGCTCGCCGAGCGTGCCGTAGACTTTTTGGTGGCGCTTGACCCGGTTCAGGCCTTCGAACTGCGTACTGACCACCACAGCCTTGAAATGGGTTTGCAGCCCACGGCTATGCATATGGCTCTCATCCAGCACTTGCAGATGCTCGGGCTGAAGCAGGCCCAACGTCGATTCGATGCGTTGTTGCATGGTCATACCGAACTCCGCTTAAGGCTTTTTCTTGGCTGGAGCGGCCGCGTCTTTCGGCGTCAGCTCGGCGGTCATGTCAGCCAACAGCTTGTTGACCACCGGCACTGCGCTTTCCAGCTTGGCCTGGGTCATCTGGGCCGATTGCTGGGTCAGCTGAGGCATTTTTTCCAGGACTTTCTTGCCCAGTGGCGACTGGTAGAACGCAACCAGGTCCTTGAGCTCGGATTCGGTGAAGTTGGTGGTGTAGAGCTTGACCATGTCCGGCTTCAGCTTGTTCCAGCCAATGGCCTGGTCCAGAGCGGCGTTGGCCTTGGCCTGGTAGGTTTCCAGCACGGCCTTTTTCGACTCAGGGGCTTTGGTCTGTTCGAAACGCTGGGCAAACATCTGCTGTACTTGCATGTACACCGGGGTGCCCAGTTTGTCAGCGTGCGCCATGGTCAGGAAAGCCTCGGCACTGGCGTTATGGCTGGCGGTGTCGGCAAGAACCTGGCCGCTGGCGCAGACCAAAGCAACGGCGGTACAGATGGCACGAAGACGAGTCATCGAGTTTCCTTTTCTAGCTGGCGAGGTAAGACCCCAAGGGCGTCCATTCTGCGCCTAAAAAAGTGTGTCGCTCAACCCCAAGCCTTGTCGCACCTGATTTAGAGGGGTTGAATGGTCAAATTCAGACTGATGGAACCACGGCCGTCGATCACGGCCTAAACTGCGCAATCGGACCTACAGGAGTGAGCAAGATGAGCCGTATCGAAACCGACAGCCTCGGCCAGGTTGAAGTCCCGGATGAAGCCTATTGGGGCGCTCAGACGCAACGCTCGCTGATCAACTTCGCCATCGGCAACGAACGCATGCCGCTGGCCGTATTGCATGCCCTGGCGCTGATCAAGAAAGCCGCGGCACGGGTCAATGATCGCAACGGCGACGTGCCCGCCGATATCGCCCGTCTGATCGAACAGGCGGCCGACGAAGTGCTCGCCGGCGACCACGACGATCAGTTTCCGTTGGTGGTCTGGCAAACCGGCAGCGGCACCCAGAGCAACATGAACGTCAACGAAGTGATCGCCGGGCGCGCCAATGAGCTGGCCGGCAACCCCCGTGGCGGCAAGTCCCCGGTGCACCCCAACGATCACGTCAATCGCTCCCAGAGCTCCAACGATTGCTTCCCCACCGCCATGCACATCGCGGCCGTCCAGGCGGTGCAACAGCACTTGCTGCCGGCGATCAGCGAACTGTCCGGCGGGCTGGCCGAGCTGGCCGCCCGCAATATGAAACTGGTCAAGACCGGCCGAACCCACATGATGGATGCGACACCGATCAGCTTCGGTCAGGAAATCTCGGCCTTCATTGCGCAACTCGATTACGCCGAGCGGGCGATCCGCAGCGCACTGCCCGCGGTCTGCGAGCTGGCCCAGGGCGGAACGGCCGTCGGCACCGGGCTGAACTCACCCCACGGCTTCGGTGAGGCCATCGCCGCGGAATTGGCCGCCCTCTCCGGATTGCCGTTTATCACCGCGCCGAACAAGTTCGCCGCGCTGGCCGGACATGAACCGCTGACCACGCTGTCCGGCGCGCTGAAAACCCTCGCGGTGACGCTGATGAAAGTCGCCAACGATCTGCGCCTGCTGGGTTCCGGCCCGCGCGCCGGCTTCGCCGAAGTCAGGCTGCCGGCCAATGAGCCGGGCAGTTCCATCATGCCGGGCAAGGTCAACCCGACCCAGTGCGAAGCGCTGTCGATGCTGGCCTGCCAGGTGTTGGGCAATGACGTCGCCATCGGCTTTGCCGCCAGTCAGGGCCACTTGCAGTTGAACGTGTTCAAACCGGTGATCATCCATAACCTGCTGCAATCGATCCGTTTGCTGGCTGATGGCTGCAGCAACTTCCAGCAGCACTGCGTGGCCGGTCTGGAGCCGGATGCGGAAAAAATGGCTGAACACCTGGAGCGTGGCTTGATGCTGGTGACGGCGCTCAACCCGCACATTGGCTATGACAAATCGGCGGAGATCGCCAAGAAGGCCTACAGCGAAGGACTGACCTTGCGCGAGGCGGCGTTGCAGCTCGGGTATCTGACTGACGAAGAGTTCGATGCGTGGGTGAGGCCGGAAAATATGCTGGAGGCTGGGGCCAAGGGCTGAATCTTTAGCGCCTGATAGTCCGTCTTCGCGGGCAAGCCACGCTCCCACAGGTTTTGCGTCGTCCACAAAGTTGATGAACGACTCGAAACCTGTGGGAGCGTGGCTTGCCCGCGATGAACGATGACGCGGTCTAACTGGCTGCCATTCGCACCTTCCGCGCCTTCAATCCGGCAATCAACGATGGCCCCAACGCCACCAGCGCCGACCCCAGCACCACCAGCACCGCGCCGCCATATCCCAGACCATTGATCGTCTCGGCATGCACATAGTCGGGCCACAGCCACGCAGCCATGGCAACCGCGGCAAAAGTCACCAACGGCGTAATGGCCAGCGTCGCACTGACCCGGGAAGCTTCCCAATGGGCCAGGGCCTCGGCAAACGCGCCATAGGCAATCAGGGTATTCAGACAGCACGCCAGCAGCAACCAACCCTGCAACGGGTTCAATTGCAACGCTTCGAGCGGATGCACCCACGGCGTCAACAGCGCCGCGCAAAACAGGTAGATCACCATCATCACCTGCAGCGAATTCCACACCGTCAGCAATTGCTTCTGCCCCAGGGCATAGAAGGTCCAGACCGTGGACGCCAACAGCACCAGCAGCACGCCGGCGGTGTAGTCGGTCAGCGACGTGAGCAACTCACTCAAGCGCTGGTTGAAAAACAGCGCAAAGCCGATCAGCAGCACCAGCAGGCCAATCCCCTGCCCCAGGCTGAAACGTTCCTTGAACACAAAAAGACTGGCGATCAGCAGCATGATCGGGCCCATCTGCACCACCAGTTGCGCGGTGCCGGGGCTGAGCAGGTTCAGGCCCATCAGATACAACACATAGTTACCGACCAGGCCGAGCACCGCCATCAGCACCAGCCAGCCGCCACGAGGTCCGAGCACTTTGCGGCTGGGCAGGCGCCTGGTGGCTGCCAGGTAAATGAACAGGCAGCCGCCGGATACCAGCAGGCGAAACCAGGTCACCGTCACCGGGTCCATCACCAGCAACACTTGCTTGAGTTTGATCGGCAGGATTCCCCACAACAGCGCGGTCAACAAGGCCAGGAACAGACCGTAACCCCAGCGACCCGATGAAATGTGCATGTGAACCCCAACGCCAACTGACAGGAGTCGTCATTCTAGGCTCGCAGCGGTGGCGTACACAGGCACAGTTTCGGTCTGGCCGCGAATGAAACTGTGCAGGTCGTAATCTTCAGGTGATGTTTTTTGACCGTGGTGCCCCCATCGCGAGCAGGCTCGCGATGGCTGTCTAACTGACAACGAGAAATATGGAGGCTTAACGCACCGTTTCAAACAACCCGGTTGCCCCCATCCCGCCACCCACGCACATGGTGACGATGCCGTACCGCAGATTGCGTCGCTGCAATTCACGAACCAGATGCCCGACCTGGCGCGAGCCGGTCATGCCGAACGGGTGACCAATGGAAATCGAACCACCGTTGACGTTGTAGCGGGCGTTGTCGATTTCCAGGCGGTTGCGGCTGTACAGGCACTGTGAGGCAAATGCTTCGTTGAGTTCCCACAGGTCGATGTCGTCAATCCGCAAGCCTTTGGCCTTGAGCAGTTTCGGTACCGAAAACACCGGACCGATACCCATTTCGTCCGGTGCGCAACCGGCCACGGTAAAGCCGCGGAAGAACGCTTTCGGCTTGAGCCCCAGTCCCAGTGCTTTCTCCAGGCTCATCACCAGGGTCATGGACGCGCCGTCAGACAGCTGCGACGAGTTGCCCGCCGTGACCGAGCCATCTTCGGCGAACACCGGTTTCAACCCGGCCAGGCTTTCCAGGGTGGTGTCCGGGCGGTTGCAGTCATCGCGGTCGACGATGCCGTCGAGGATCTGTGCTTGACCTGTGGCCTTGTCTTCGACGCGGTACTTCACCGCCATCGGCACGATTTCATCGGTGAACAGCCCGGCGGCCTGAGCCTCTGCGGTACGCTGCTGGCTCTGCAGCGCGTACAGGTCCTGCTCTTGGCGGCTGACGCCGTACCGACGCGCGACGATTTCAGCAGTCTGGCCCATCGGGAAGTAGATGCCCGGCACCTGTTCCTTGAGCAGCGGGTTGATCAGGTTGTCGGTATTGACGCTCTTCATGGTCAGGCTGATGGACTCGACGCCGCCGGCGACGATGATGTCGCTGCAACCCGAAGCGATCTGGTTGGCGGCAATGGCGATCGCCTGCAAGCCCGAGGAACAGAACCGGTTGAGGGTCATGCCGGCCGTGCCGATGCCCAGGCGCGACAGCACCGCGACATTGCGACCGATATTGAAACCCTGGGCGCCTTCGTTGGAGCCGGCGCCAACGATGCAGTCCTCGACGCTCGCCGGATCGATACCGGAGCGCGCCAACAGTGCATCGACACAGTGTGCCGCCATGTCGTCCGGGCGGGTCATGTTGAATTTACCGCGAAAGGATTTGGCCAGGCCGGTCCGCACGCTGTCGACGATCACCACTTCACGCATGGCATACCTCATTGTTGTTATCGGTTGAGAGTGGACCGAGCATAAGTCCAGCTCTTCACCGACCGCGACAATTATTCACCTCGCGTATGCGTAACCATCGCTTCAATCCTTGTCCTTACGCTTCTTGTGCTCTTGTCGGTCGGATGTTTCGAAAGCCTCTTCCAGTGCCCGGTTGATGGTGCGCAGCACCTTGACCCGTGCCCAGCGCTTGTCGTTGGCTTCCACCAGAGTCCATGGCGCAATCTCGGTGCTGGTACGGTCGACCATGTCACCGACCGCCGCGCGATAGTCATCCCATTTTTCACGGTTGCGCCAGTCATCTTCAGTGATCTTGAAGCGCTTGAAGGGAATCTTTTCGCGCTCCTCGAAGCGCTCCAGTTGCGTCTGTTTGTCGATGGACAGCCAGAACTTGACCACGATCACACCGGCGTCGGTGAGCTGTTCCTCGAAATCGTTGATCTCGCTGTAGGCGCGCAGCCAGTCTGCCGGGCTGCAAAAACCTTCGATGCGCTCCACCAACACCCGGCCATACCAGGAACGGTCGAACACGGTGAACTTGCCCCGGGCCGGCAGGTGCCGCCAGAAGCGCCACAGATACGGTTGCGCCCGTTCTTCTTCGGTGGGCGCGGCAATCGGCACGATGCTGTACTGGCGCGGATCAAGTGCTGCCGCGACCCGGCGGATCGCCCCGCCCTTGCCGGCTGCGTCGTTGCCCTCGAACACCGCCACCAGCGCGTGGCGGCGCATGCGTTTGTCACGCATCAACCCGGAAAACCGCGCCTGCTCGGTGATCAGCTGTTCTTCGTAATCTTCCTTGTCCAAGTGCAGGGTCAGGTCCAGGCTGTCGAGCAGGTTCACTTGATCGACACTGGGGAACACTGGCGCGGCGCTGACCTTTTCCGGATGGATCGTCGGTCGCTGCAATGCGCCCTGCAGGCCCGCCAGTAGAATCCGCCCCACGGCCAGGCTCCGATAATGGGCATCCGCCCCGGCGATCACATGCCAGGGTGCATAGTCGCGGCTGGTGCGGCGCAGCACCCGCTCGCCATACTTCACGAACCTGTCGTACGTTTCCGACTGCTGCCAGTCCAGCGGGCTGATGCGCCAGCTGTGCAGCGGGTCGTCGGCCAGCGCCTTGAGGCGTGCCTTCATTTGCTTCTTGGAGAGGTGAAACCAGAACTTGAAGATCAGCGCACCTTCATCGCACAGCATCTTTTCCAGGCGCTCGGCGGCATTGATCGCCTGGTCCAGACGCGGATCCTTGAACTCGCCATGGACCCGTCCCTGCAGCATCTGGCTGTACCAGTTGCCGAAGAAAATCCCCATGCGCCCCTTGGCCGGGAGCATCCGCCAGTACCGCCAGGCCGGCGGCCGCGCCAGCTCTTCGTCGGTTTGCTGGTCGAACGTGCGGACCTCGATCAAGCGCGGGTCCATCCACTCGTTGAGCACCTTGATCGTCTCGCCCTTGCCAGCACCTTCGATGCCATTGATCAAAATGATCACCGGAAAGCGGCGTTGCTGCTGCAATTCGAATTGCGCTTCGAGCAACGCTTCGCGCAGGGCCGGGACTTCGGCGTCGTAGGTTTCTTTGTCGATGGCGTGATCGATTTCGGCGGATTCAAACATGAGCGGCTCCCTTCCAGATGTGAGCAAGACTAGCGGATTGAACTGAAGGCCAGCAGAGATTCTCCCGGTCTCGGCCAATGCATACCTTGCCACGGATCAAGCACCGCCCCCGTGATCGGCTAGAATGGCGGCCTTGCCGTTGCCGAGCCTGCCATGAAACCTGTATTGCCCCACGCCCAGCTCGACTGGGACGACCAAGGTCGCCCGTATTCGCGAGTGTTCGACGATGTGTATTTCTCCGACCAGTCGGGCCTGGACGAAACCCGCTATGTCTTTATTGAGCAGAACCGCTTGGCGGAACGCTTTGCGGCCTTGCCCGAGGGCGGACGGCTGGTCATCGGGGAAACGGGGTTCGGCACCGGGCTGAATTTTCTGTGTGCCTGGCAGGTGTTCGAGCAACACGCCGCGGCCGGTGCGCGGCTGCATTTTGTCAGCGTCGAGAAGTACCCGTTGAGCCCGGCCGACCTGCAACGAGCCCTGGCGCTGTGGCCGGAACTCAAGGTGTTTGCCGATCAACTGCTTGAGCAGTACGTGGCCATCCATCAGGGCTTTCAGCGCCTGACGCTGGACCACGGCCGCGTGACCCTGACGCTGCTGATCGGCGATGCACTGGAGCAACTGCCGCAACTCGATGCCCGAATCGACGCCTGGTTCCTCGACGGTTTCGCCCCGGCGAAGAACCCCGACATGTGGACCGCCGAACTGTTTGCCGAGCTGGCTCGCCTGGCCGCTCCCGGTGCATCCATCAGCACCTTCACCAGCACCGGCTGGGTGCGGCGCCTGCTCAACGCCGCCGGCTTCAAGATGAAACGCACCCCCGGCATCGGCCACAAATGGGAGATCCTGCGCGGCGAGTTCCTCGGCTGGCCCCAGGAAACGCCGGCCCCGGCCCTGGATAAACCCTGGTTTGCCCGCCCGACCCCGTTGACCGGCGAGCGCCAGGCACTGGTGATCGGTGCCGGCCTGGCCGGTTGTGCCAGCGCCGCCAGCCTCGCCGCGCGGGGCTGGCAAGTGACAGTGCTGGAGCGCCACGACGACATCGCCCAGGAAGCCTCGGGCAACCCGCAGGGCGTGCTCTACCTGAAGTTATCTGCCCATGGCACGGCGCTGTCGCAAATGATCGTCAGCGGATTCGGCTACACCCGACGCCTGCTCGAACACTTGCAACGGGGCCGCGACTGGGACGATTGCGGCGTGTTGCAACTGGCCTTCAATGCCAAGGAAGCCGAACGCCAGGTGCAATTGGCCGCGGCGTTTGCGCCGGACTTGCTGCACCTGCTGGATCAACCCGAGGCACAGGCCGTGGCCGGTATCGGGCTGGCACAGGGGGGCCTGTTCTATCCCGAAGGCGGCTGGGTCCACCCACCGGCGCTGTGCCAGTGGCAGGCTGCGCATCCACAGATTCAATTGCTCACCCATCACGATGCGCTGGAACTGCGCAAGGTTGAAGGCCGTTGGCAAGCCTGGGACGGCGAGCGATTGCTTGCCGACGCCCCCGTGGTGGTGCTCGCCGGCGCAGCCGAAATCCAGCGTTTCCCCGAGAGCGCCGAGTTGCCGCTCAAACGCATTCGCGGGCAAATCACCCGCCTGGCGCAAACCCCGCAAAGCCAGGCCCTGAGCACCGTGGTGTGTGCCGAAGGCTATGTCGCCCCCGCCCGTTTGGGCGAACACACCCTGGGGGCCAGTTTCGATTTCAAGAGCGATGACCTGACGCCGACCACGGCAGAACACCTGGGCAACCTGGCCATGCTCGAAGAGATTTCCCACGATCTGGTCGAGCGGCTGGAGATCGAACACCTCGACCCCGAGCATCTCCAGGGTCGCGCTGCATTTCGCTGCACCAGCCCCGACTACTTGCCAATCGTCGGCCCATTGGCCGACACCCAGGCATTCACTCAGGCGTATGCGGCGCTGGGTAAGGATGCCCGGCAGGTGCCGGACGTCGAATGCCCATGGCTTGACGGTTTGTACGTCAACAGCGGCCACGGCTCTCGCGGTCTGATCACCGCGCCGCTGTCCGGTGAACTGCTGGCGGCGTGGCTGGACAACGAACCCCTGCCGTTGCCCAGAAGCGTGGCCGAAGCCTGTCACCCCAACCGGTTTGCCCTGCGGCGCCTGATCCGGGGCAAGTAGTCGATACAGCAGTCGAAGTTGCTCTCACAAGGGCATTCGGCCGCGGTCAGTCGCGCATATAACTCATCGATCTAAAACTCCCCTTACCGAGGAGGGTCACTTTCTGAGTACCCGCCGTTTGGGCGCGGTATCGATCGACCCTCCCCAACGGAAAAACCGGTAAGGAATTTATGTGCGGATTAGCTGGCGAGTTACGTTTTGATCATCAACCTGCAGACCTTGCAGCCATTGAACGAATCACCCATCACCTGGCCCCCCGCGGCCCCGACGCCTGGGGCTTTCATAGCCAGGGGCCGGTTGCCCTGGGCCATCGGCGCCTGAAAATCATGGACCTGTCGGACGGCTCGGCGCAGCCGATGATCGACCCGCAACTGGGCTTGTCCCTGGCCTTCAACGGGGCGATCTACAACTTTCCGGAACTGCGCGCGGAACTTGAAAACCTGGGTTACGCCTTCTATTCCGGTGGTGATACCGAAGTGTTGCTCAAGGGCTATCACGCCTGGGGCGAAGCGCTGCTGCCAAAACTCAACGGCATGTTTGCCTTCGCCGTTTGGGAGCGCGATGCCCAACGCCTGTTCATCGCCCGCGACCGACTCGGCGTGAAACCGCTGTACCTGTCGCGCACCGGCCAGCGCCTGCGCTTTGCCTCGGCGCTGCCGGCATTGCTCAAGGGCGGCGACATCAATCCGCTCCTCGATCCGGTGGCGCTCAATCAATATCTGAATTTCCACTCCGTGGTCCCGGCACCGCGCACCTTGCTGGCGGGCATTGAAAAACTGCCGCCGGCCACCTGGATGCGCATCGAAGCCGATGGCCGCACCGAGCAGAAAACCTGGTGGACCCTGCCCTATGGCCCTCACCCCGATGAAACGGATCTGACCCTCGAAGACTGGCGCGACCGTGTGCTCGACAGCACCCGCGAAGCGGTCGCCATCCGCCAACGCGCGGCAGTGGATGTCGGCGTGCTGTTGTCCGGTGGCGTCGATTCAAGCCTGCTGGTGGGCCTGTTGCGGGAAGTCGGCGTGGACAACCTGTCGACCTTCTCCATCGGCTTCCAGGATGCCGGCGGCGAGCGTGGGGACGAGTTTCAATACTCCGACCTGATCGCCCGACACTACGGCACGCAGCACCATCAACTGCGTATCGATGAAAAAGAGATCATCGAACAACTGCCCGCCGCGTTCCGCGCCATGAGCGAACCGATGGTCAGCCATGACTGCATCGCCTTCTACCTATTGTCCCGGGAAGTGGCCAAACACTGCAAAGTCGTCCAAAGCGGCCAGGGCGCCGACGAACTGTTCGCCGGTTACCACTGGTATCCGCAAGTGGACGGCGCGAGCGATCCGTATACCGCGTACCGCGAAGCGTTTTTCGACCGCAGTTACGACGACTACGCCGCCACCGTGCAACCGAAATGGCTGACTGCGAATGACGCCGCCGGTGACTTCGTCAAAGCCCATTTCGCCCAGCCCGGTGCCGATGCGACGGTGGACAAGGCCCTGCGTCTGGACAGCACGGTGATGCTGGTGGACGACCCGGTCAAACGCGTCGACAACATGACCATGGCCTGGGGCCTGGAAGCGCGCACGCCGTTTCTCGACTACCGCCTGGTGGAGCTGTCGGCACGGATTCCGGGGCGTTTCAAACTGCCGGACGGCGGCAAGCAAGTCTTGAAAGAAGCTGCGCGACAAGTGATTCCCAGTGAAGTGATCGACCGCAAGAAAGGTTACTTCCCGGTGCCGGGCCTCAAGCATTTGCAGGGCGATACGCTGGAATGGGTGCGCGAGCTGCTGCTCGATCCCAGCCAGGATCGCGGCCTGTTCAACCCCGCGATGCTCGACCGTCTGCTGACTGATCCACAGGGGCAATTGACGCCGTTGCGCGGCTCCAAGCTGTGGCAACTGGCGGCCCTCAACCTGTGGCTCAACGAACAAGGAATCTGACCGATGAAACCTCACGCCACGGCTTTCAGCCAACGCCTGTTGCGCGGCCAGTCGCCTTCCTACGAACGCTTGCAGGCACGTCTGGCCGAGGATGGCAGTGAACTCGGCGGGGCGCCGATTGCCGTGCATTGCGGCTGGGGCCGCTTGCTGATCGGCCATACCTTTGCCGATGCCGCGAGCCTCGCAAGCGAGTTGCTCAACGAGCAGCCCGGCGAGCGGGACATTGCCCTGTACGTCGCCGCACCCCAGCAAGTACTGGGGCTTGAGCCGACGCAGCTGTTCCTCGACCCGTCCGATACCTTGCGCCTGTGGTTCAGCGACTACCGTCAGGCGACCCGGGTATTTCGTGGTTTTCGCATTCGACGCGCGCAAAGCGATACCGACTGGCAGGCGATCAATCAGCTGTACCAGGCCCGCGGCATGCTGCCGATCGATGCCACCCTGCTCACTCCGCGTCATCTGGGCGGCCCGGTGTACTGGCTGGCCGAAGACGAGGACAGCGGCGCGGTCATCGGCAGCGTCATGGGCCTCAACCACCACAAGGCCTTCAACGACCCGGAAAACGGCAGCAGCCTGTGGTGCCTGGCGGTCGACCCGCATTGTGCGCGGCCGGGTGTCGGTGAAGTGCTGGTGCGGCATTTGATCGAACACTTCATGAGTCGCGGGCTCGCCTGCCTCGACCTGTCGGTACTGCACGACAACCGCCAGGCGAAAAGCCTCTACGCCAAGCTCGGTTTTCGCAACCTGACGACCTTCGCCATCAAGCGCAAGAACGGCATCAATCAGCCGCTGTTTCTCGGGCCCGGCCCGGAAGCCGCGTTCAACCCCTACGCACGGATCATTGTCGAGGAAGCACACCGTCGTGGCATCGATGTGCACGTCGATGACGCCGACGCCGGGATGTTCACCCTCAGCCATGGCGGGCGCCGGGTACGCTGCCGTGAATCCCTGAGCGACCTGACCAGCGCCGTCAGCATGACCCTGTGCCAGGACAAAAGCCTGACCCACAAAGTCCTCAAGGCTGCCGGGTTGAAACTGCCGGCGCAGCAACTGGCGGGTAACGCCGATGACAATCTGGCGTTCCTCGATGAACACCAACGCGTGGTGGTCAAGCCACTGGATGGTGAACAGGGCCAAGGGGTGGCGGTGGATTTGCGCACCATCGAGGAGGTGCAGCAAGCCATAGAAGCCGCTCGCCACTTCGACAGCCGCGTGCTGCTGGAAAGTTTCCACGAGGGCCTGGACCTGCGCATTGTGGTGATCGGTTTTGAAGTGGTCGCCGCCGCCATTCGCCGGCCGGCCGAAGTGGTCGGCGACGGCCAGCACTCCATCGGTGCATTGATCGAAGCCCAGAGCCGGCGGCGACAAGCGGCCACGGATGGCGAAAGCAAGATCCCGCAGGACCAGGAAACCCAGCGCACCTTGCGTGCCGCCGGTTACGAATACAGCAGCATTCTGCCGGCCGGCGAACACCTGTTCGTACGGCGCACGGCGAACCTTCATACCGGCGGCGTGCTTGAAGACGTCACGGCGATCCTGCATCCGACGCTGGTGGACGCCGCCATCCGCGCGGCCCGAGCCCTGGACATTCCCATGGTCGGCCTCGACCTGATGGTGTCCGCCGCTGACCAGCCGAACTATGTGTTTATCGAAGCCAACGAACGGGCCGGGCTGGCCAACCACGAACCGCAGCCCACGGCGGAGCGGTTTGTGGATTTGTTGTTTCCGTACAGTCAGCCGGTGGTCTCTTAGTGATGCGTTGTCTGGACTGATGCCATCGCGAGCAGGCTCGCTCCCACCTTTGATCGCGTTCCCCCTGTAGGAGCGAGCCTGCTCGCGAAGGCGGCCGTACAGGCGATAACCAATCAGGAGTTTCCATGACCAGCAAAATCCCCGAGCCGGACCTCGGTTACCTGCAAAAAGTCCTGCTGGAAATGCTCGCCATTCCCAGCCCCACCGGGTTCACCGACACCATCGTGCGCTACGTCGCCGAACGCCTTGAAGAACTCGGTATTCCCTTCGAGCTGACCCGTCGCGGCACCATCCGCGCCACGCTCAAGGGCAAGAAAAACAGCCCCGACCGCGCCGTTTCCGCCCACCTGGACACCATCGGTGCGGCGGTGCGTGCAGTGAAGGACAACGGCCGCCTGAGCCTCGCGCCCGTCGGCTGCTGGTCCAGCCGCTTTGCCGAAGGCAGCCGGGTCAGCCTGTTTACCGACAACGGCGTGATCCGTGGCAGCGTCTTGCCGCTGATGGCTTCCGGGCACGCATTCAATACCGCCGTGGATGAAATGCCGATCAGTTGGGATCACATCGAGTTGCGCCTGGACGCCTACTGCGCCACCCGTGCCGACTGCGAGTCGCTGGGCATCAGCGTCGGCGATTTCGTCGCCTTCGACCCGCTGCCGGAGTTCACCGAAAGCGGCCACATCAGCGCCCGCCACCTCGACGACAAGGCCGGGGTGGCCGCGCTGCTGGCGGCGCTCAAAGCCATCGTCGACAGTGGCGAAGAGCTGATGATCGACTGCCATCCACTGTTCACCATCACCGAGGAAACCGGCAGCGGCGCCGCGGCGGCGTTGCCCTGGGACGTCAGTGAATTCGTCGGCATCGACATCGCACCGGTGGCGCCCGGCCAACACTCCAGCGAGCACGCGGTGAGCATCGCGATGCAGGATTCAGGCGGGCCGTATGACTATCACCTGTCGCGCCACCTTCTGCGCCTGGCCAGCGACAACGAGTTGCCGGCACGCCGCGACCTGTTCCGCTACTACTTCAGCGACGCCCATTCGGCGGTCACCGCCGGCCACGACATTCGCACCGCCCTGCTTGCCTTCGGCTGCGACGCCACCCACGGTTACGAGCGCACCCACATCGACAGCCTCGCCGCCCTGAGCCGCCTGCTCGGTGCATACATCCTCAGCCCACCCGTGTTTGCAAGCGATGCACAGCCGGCCAAGGGCTCACTGGACCGCTTCAGCCATCAGCTTGAACACGACACACAGATGGAAAGCGATACGCGGGTGCCGTCGGTGGACAGCCTGGTGGGGCAGCGGTCGGAGAGTTGAGTTGAAACGCTGAGATATTCGGTGTCTGACACATTGCCTTCGCGAGCAAGCCCGCTCCCACATTCGACCGCATTTTCATGGAGTAACTCGGTCAACTGTGGGAGCGGGCTTGCTCGCGAAGGCGTCAGACTAGACAACATAAGACCCCGGGCTGGCTGTCCTCGCCCAATCGCCGTAGCATCGCGCCATTGATCCAACCGAGGTGCCTATGCTGATCCCCCACGACCAACTTCAAGTCGACACCCTCACTCGCCTGATCGAGGACTTCGTGACCCGCGACGGCACGGACAATGGTGACGACACACCACTGGAAACCCGCGTCCTGCGCGTGCGCCAGGCCTTGACCAAGGGCCAGGCACTGATTGTCTTCGATCCGGAAAGCGAGCAATGCCAGTTAATGCTCAAGCACGACGTGCCCAAGCACCTGTTTGACTGAGGCCTTCAGCGCTCCTTGGTTTTCGCCAGTTTGTTCTGGATGCGTTCGTAGATTTCGCAGCGGTGCACATTGACGTCCTGAGGCGCTTCAACGCCAAAGCGCACGTTGCTTCCGTTGATCGCGAGAACACGCACGGTAATGTTGTCACCGATGGAAATGGTTTCGCCCACAATGCGAGTGAGTACGAGCATGAGGAGTGTCCTTCAGGGGTTACTGGCCCTTGAAGATGCCCGGCCCGCCGCACGCCTACAATGCTCCGACAGCAAACCAGACCGGACTGACAGCCCCTGACGCGCCACGCTTACGGAAAGGTCTGACAAGCCGGTTGATTGTAGGGCCGATCTGTCAGGACGCGGAGAATCGCGGCCCGAACAGGATGATGCTCGCGCCGATCACACACAGCGCCACGCCGAGCCAGTCCGAACCCAGCGGACGAATCCGCTCGACCACGGCCAACCAGCCGATTGAGGCAATGATGTAGATGCCACCGTAAGCGGCGTAGGCACGGCCGGCGTAGGTGGCTTCGATACGGGTCAGCAGCAGGGCGAACAGGGTCAGGCTGAGGAGCGCCGGCACCACCCACCACATGCTTTTGCCTTGGCGCAGCCACATCCAGAAGGCAAAGCAACCGGCAATTTCGAACAGCGCGGCGAGGAAAAACCACAGGTAATTGAGCATGCAAGCGTCTCGCGAGGATGGCCGATGGCGGCCACCCTAACCACAGCGTCGCCTGCGGGCAAGATCAGCTTGCCGATTGCCTGGCCTTGGCGCGCATTTTGTCGGCCATGATGGTCATTTCGTTGTAGAGCAATTGCGGGGTCTTCTGCTTGATCGCCCAGGCCATGCGGCCCTGTTCGTGGGGCAGGATCATGAACTCGCCAGCGGCGACCTGCCGGTAGATGTAGTCGGCGATGTCGGCGGCGCTGATGGGCGAGCTTTCCAGCAACTTGCCGACCTGGGCTTTCATGGCCGGAGTCGGGCCGCGGAAGGAGTCCAGCAGGTTGGTCTGGAAGAACGACGGGCACACCACATGCACCCCAACTTCCTGATGCGCCAGCTCGATCAGCAGGCTTTCGGACAACGCCACCACGCCCGCCTTGGCCACGTTGTAGTTGCTCATCGCCGGGCCTTGCATCAGCGCGGCCATGGACGCGATATTGATGATCTTGCCTTTGCTTTTTTCCAGCAACGGCAGGAAAACCTTGCAACCCTTGACCACGCCCATCAGGTTGATCGCGATCTGCCAGTCCCAGTCCTCCAGGGACAACTCACTGAAGAACCCGCCAGACGCCACGCCCGCGTTATTGACGATGACATCGATGCCGCCGAGCTTGACTTCGCAGGCCTGGGCGAACGCCGTCAACTGGCTGTAATCGCGTACGTCGCAGCGCTGGATAAAACCGTCGCCGCCCGCTTCGCGGACCAGCTTGAGGGTTTCCTGCAACCCGGGCTCGCTGACGTCCGACAAAGCCAGTTGCCAGCCTTCACGCGCCCAGCGCAGCGCGATTTCGCGACCCAGGCCCGAGCCTGCACCAGTGATCATCATGCGATTTTGCATAGCAAACAGCCTTGTTGTTCTCGGAAGATGCACCGAGTGTAGCGAAGGAAATTGCCCGACCCACGCTCCATCAGATTGCTGAATGGCCCAAGCAAACCGCGGGAGCGCCTGAAACAACTAAGGCAACAACAATAGAAATAAGAACCTGCTCGAAATACTTGAAAAAACCTGGAGTTTTCCTGCAAGCGCAAGAGTCGGCTTTTTTAAGCAGCTCGAACTTACTTCATTCCCGCTGACCTTGATTGGCAGGGTCAATCCACTGCATTTTCGACAAGGAAATAGACATGGGCACAATACTGATCGTCATTCTGATCCTGTTACTGATCGGTGGTTTGCCGGTCTTCCCGCACTCCAGAAGTTGGGGTTATGGCCCATCCGGAATCCTCGGCGTGGTGTTGGTGGTGATACTGATCCTGTTGTTGCTCGGCAAGATATGAAAGTCTGACAAGCAGATAGAAACCAGCGAAAAAGACGATGCCAGTCAGTCAATCTGACTGGCATCGTTGTTTTGATTCATACGTTAGTGAATATCCCGCTGAGGGGATCGATATTGCCGTCATAAGGCACGCTGGTTCCTGCGGCCTTGGCTACGGTTGCCCAGATACGCTGCATGTCGACGAAATTCTTGCCGATCACCGGGTTCCCCGCGTGGTGCTGACGATCGGCTTGCGACGTAACGTTGAAGTACCGCCCTGAACCGTCCCCGCTTTTTAATAATCCGCTCGCGCCTCCCATTAATAACATCGGCATATCGACCATGTGCTCAGGGGCTCCATCGGCCATCTCGCTGGTGAGTACGACGAGTGTATGTTGGAGCAGATTGTCGCTGGGCACGTGCGGGTCCTGGTACCTGGCCAGTTCATCCATAAACAGTTTGATCTGCTTGACGTACCATTTCCGTGTTCCTCTCCAGGGCTCTTCCCCGGCGTAACGATGTGCACATTCATGGGGATTACTGGTGGAACTGACATCAACGATATTGAGCGACTCCGCCGAGCGCCCGATCTGAAGGGTGGCGACCCGGGTTATCCCGCAACCCAATGCGGTGGCCACCACTTTGTGGTGATCAGCCTGAATGCGGGTGCGGTGCACCGCCGATCTGTAATCCAGGGGCTCGAGTGTCACAGGCTCACATGCCCCCACGGGTGGCCGTGTTTCCTCCAGGTCCTTGATGACCTGCTCCACCGAGTCGAGATGGGTATCAAGCTTTTGCCGTTCTCCGGCAGAAAGTTTGACTCTGAGTTCCTGGATATCCACCAGGGATGCCTCCAGCAGCGCACCGGCCCCAGGCTGTAGTGCGCCCCGAGTCTGAGCGGGTGACTTGAACAACGATTCAACCATCAGCATTGGGTCACGGTAGGGGGTACGAATCGCACTTCCCTGAAACGACACAAACCAGGGCGTTCCATCGATTCCGGCGTGGGGACCGGCAAACAGACTTCGGTGGGACGGCTCAGTGCCCGGCAGCGCTTGCCCCAGCAACACGTCAATAGACGATTGACTCTGTGCGCTATCACGCAATACCCAGTTCCAGCCATTATGACCCACGTTCCCCGGCCCCAGAATAATCCCGCGCAGGTACAACGACTGGTTGCGATAGGCGGCCAGCTCTGAACTGACTTCATTCAGCGTAAAGGCCGTGGTATCCGTCCCCTGTGCAGTGGGATGCCACAATCCGCGCCCATCACCAAAACCACCGCCATTGTAGGAGTCCACCGCCAGACCGTCGGGGACCACCGCAAACACGACCTTCAACCTGGCTTGCTCGGATTGCCCCGCCAATGCCATCCGCGCTAATCCGAATTGGGTCAACGGACCAAAGACACTCGCCGCAGCCAGACCCGCAAGAAAGCGTCGACGACTTTTCAAAATGCCCATGATCAGTTCCTCTCGGTCTTGTAGGTGAACGCCTTGGAGGTACCCAGAGTTCGCAACATTTCTGCCAGGGCCCCTGAGGTTTTCAAACCATCGGCAATCGCTTTCACGGTCCCCGAGGTCGAGGCATCAGATTTGGTGCCGAATACAAACCGGAAGTAACTGTCGGCCATGCAGAACTGGGATGCCGGATGGCGTGGAATTATTCGGGCAATATCCCGAACGTCGTTGATATGCTCGGTTCCGGCCGAAGTGATAAACGGACCGGAGGCGTCGATCGGCATAATTTGTGGATATTGATTGTAGTTGTAGGCGTTTTCCACGGTGCGATAACGACCGGCCGCATCGTAGTTCTGCGATGCCGCCCCGGTGTCATTCATGAATTGATGGCATTGCCAGCAACGCCCGTTTGAAGCATGTTCGCCGTTTACCAGCCCCCAGTATTCACGGGTGGTAATTGCCCGGTTTGGAAGCGTAGGGCCTTCAGGCTCGGGCTCCACCGGGGCACCGAATTCACGGCAGAACATCTGCTCACGTACCATGATTCCACGCTTGACCAATGAGGTGCTCACCAAGTCTGACGTGGCAGCTTGAGTCAGCCCCAGATGCAACAACCCTCCCCGTTTTTCGTCCACTACGACCTTTTGCATCGTGCTGCCCGTGACGCCGCTGATTCCATAATGCGCGGCCAGGTCCTGATTCAAATAGGTGTAACCAGGGTTGAACAACTCACTCAGGGTTCCCGAACTCAGTAACATGGTTTTGCTCAGCAAATACTGCTCCTGGGCCATGAGTTCGATCATGTGTTTGCTCAGTCCCGGTTTTTCCTGCACGCCCCGAGCGGTTTTGACGTAGTAGCTGACGAATCGGTTGAACTGCTCGATACCGCGATCCGTTTGCATCATTCGCTCAATCTCTGCAGAGATCTGTTGTGAGGTCCGCAGTTCGTTACGCTGCGCCTTGGCCAGCAGTTCAACATCCGGAGTCGTGCCCTCGAACGCGTAAGAGAGCGCAGTCGCTACCTCGAACGGCGTTAACTCGTACACGTTGTTTGCCAATGCTGTCGCCGTCCCCAGTTCAGAGCGATAGAGAAAGTTCGGCGACATCATTAGAGCGGTGATTAAAGCCGGCGCCCCTTGCTCGTTGAGGATTTTCTGGTAACGCAACCGCTCGGCGTCAGTCACAGGCCGTCGGAACAACTGATAACCCAGGGAGGTAACCAGATCGTTGCCTGTCCGGGAGGTTGCCAGCGCGCTCAACCGCGATGGCGAAACCTTTTCTGCCACCGACAATGCCATGTCGTAAAACAGTTTGACGTCCTCTGCCTGCAGAACGCCCATGTTCGCTTCCCCTGGGTACTTGAAGTCTTTTTCGGACTTGTCGGCCGGCAGTTTATCGGGATTAACTTCGACACCCAGAATGTCCCAGACGGTGACGGCATACTCACTTGGCGTCAGCAATCGCAACTGCCGCGCGCCATAGGATTCGCCCTGATCCAGGTAAGGTTTCCAGACGACGTCGAACAAGTGATTACTGATTTCAGTCGCACAGGTGGTGTCGCAATGCCCTGAAACCGGCATGGTCTTGATTTGTTTGACCAACGCTTCCCGACCCGCCACGCTCCAGAGCAAGGCCTTACTCACGCTGTTGAAGTACTCGACCGAATGGCACTTGGTACAGGCCCCCGCCAAGACCCTTTCGCCCAGGCTCTCGACATGTTGGTAAGTCATGAGTGGTAACTGCCGGTCCTGACTGGACTCATCAATCACCACCAGCTCCAGTTCCGGCTCCGGTTTTTCCTTCGAGTAAAACGGGTAGAAAACCTTGTACTTGCCATAGTCGAGGAGCTGCGTTGTAGTCCCGCCCCATGGAATGTTTATGACCTGTTGCTCAGCATTGCTCCGGGCCTCATTGACCAGGCTGATGTGCCATTGGCCATCGGTGACTGAAGCAGGTTTAGCCGGTGCCTGGATCGCAATCTTGACCTCAAGCTTGATCGGCCGCTCGCGGTAACGCGTGGTGATGGTACGAGTCTTGTTGGTTTCCGATAGCGTGAAGGATGTGTTGCGCACCTCAGGAATCCAGTTTTTCACATCATTGAGCCGCAACTGATACTCACCGTACGCCAGCCCTTTGAGAACCAGCGCGAACTCATTGTTTAACGGATGCCATGACATTTGCACCAGCCGGCTATTGCCATCGGGGGCAATCAGATAACCGCTGATCATCTCGTCTTCCAGGCCGGGGGGTGACAGCATCGGACGCAACGCCAATTCGGTCTGCGGCAACCCGGTTGTGTCATAGCGCACGCGATAGATGACCCCGGCGACATCGTCGCTGATCAACAGGCTGCCATCCGTCAGTTCAAGAAACTCGACGGGGCGCCCAATGCACGAGTTGTCCAGGCAATAGACATCAAACCGATCCGGATCCTGCACAAATCCATTGATCAACGGGATCTGGTTGACCACGCGCGTACCGCCCTGGATGGTCAGCATTTGTATGTCCATGCCTGGACGGGCGGTGGAGCCCGCACCATGCACCGCAACCAGCAAATGTTGGGTATCCGCAGTGGCCGGGTAACCTGACCAGAACTTGACCCCGAGCGGTGCCGTGTTGGTGCCCGACTCAAAAGCTGCCGGCACATAATCAGCGGGGTTGATCTGCTCGAGCGACTTGTCGGACACAATGGCACCGGGCACCAGCGGTGGCTGGATCACACCCGAGTTCAGGTACTCCTCCTGGGTGAATCCGGGCGTGTCCTTGCCAAACCGATAAGGCACGCCGAAATGCAACCCGGGGCCCCGGATAAAGTTGACCTCATCAGGGTTGGGGAAGCCTTGGCGATTATTGTCGCTGAACCATATTTTGCCGTCCTTAGGGTTCCAGTCGAAGCCGACAGAATTACGCACCCCCGTGGCCAGAATCTCGGACGCCCCCGTTTCCAGGGAGTAGCGCAAGACAGCCCCATAACGCTTGTCGGCAGGAATCATGCACAAGTTGCACGGAATGCCGACCGCCGTATAAAGCCACTTGTCTGATGGATCGAGTGGATTGAAGCGCAAGGGGTGTTTCATGTGCCAGATGCGAGTGTTCGAACCGGACGACAGAGGGGGCAAGGGAAACAGGTTGTCATCTGCCGGAAAGTTGAAAACCAGTTCGGGTTTCGGGTCTTTGTAATGATCGTCCGCGTTACGCAAGCGATACAGACCACCCGTGGTCGAGTAATACAGGTCACCGTCGCGATACGCCACGCCGTGAGGCTCTTCCAGACCGCTGGCAATGACATGAATGCCCGTCGGTTTACCCGCTCCATCCAGTGGCAACGCATAGATCATGTCGCCGATTTTTCCGTCATAGACGTACGAAGGGATTGCGCTGGAGCCGACATACAATACGTTCTTGCCCATGGCCATCTGCCTGGGTTGAATAAGCCCCTGGGCAAACAGCTCGATTTTTATCCCCGGCAAACCACTGAGCTTGCTCACATCCACCGGTGGACGATACTTCACCGTCACGGCTTGCTCTGCCCCTTGCGCTGCCTTGAACGTGACAATGCGCGGCGTGTTCAGCGGGATGTATCCATCAGTGCTGTTCATCACCAATTGGTAGTCGCAGGCTTTCAGATTATCGAGGTGGATCGTTTCGTTGGCCTTCGCGCTGATCGAAATCTCTTCGGCCTTGCAGCGCAAAGTCCCGGTGACCATCTGATCAGCGCGAGCGACACCGGGCACCGCCGGTTTCAGGGGTGCTTTGCCGCTAAGAGTGGAAAAGCTCAGCGTCAGGCGATTGCCCTCAAAACCACCGCATTCACCGAGTTCCTTCCACGCGCCTTTCCAGTGGTTGGTTGGAAGGAGTGGCTCATAGGCCGGTTGCCGACACCATTGCCAACTGCCGACACCAAGCGGTGCCTCGTCATCTTTCCAGCATTCAAACTGTTGGCCGGCGTGCTGTACCTGTTGCCCTTGTTCATAGGCCGTGTCCTTCTCGTAAGCGGGTGCGGTACAGGACCGAGGTGAGGGAGCTGACTCTGATGTTCCGGTGAACACCGCTAAAGCGATGACAGCGGCGAGCGCCACCAGACACGCGAGCCACAGCAAACGAAGCACACCGACAGACTTATTCATGAAGCGAGCCTCACTCGTCAGCCAAGTGTTTCAACCCGTCGGACAAATCTGCAGATTCAGTGTCCTGCGGCGAACCACCTGAACCGAAGTGGCAGGCAAAAAAAGAGCCAAAGCCAACCCCGGCGTTTCTATTGGAATGTCTTCCAATGCGGTTCCACTGCATGACCAAGACATGGCACGAAAGCCATAGAGACAGGAACAGACAGACACTCATCCTTGCAACACTGCCCGCTCTCAACGTCGCTGTTGCAAGCGTTGGATCAGGTACCCGAAGCACATGTATGAAATCCCCAAACCCCAAGGGTGTCTACTGTCAGAGTTGACAGGTATTACCCTTGGGTGCGGTACATCGCCACCCGGCAAGATCGAGTAGGAGGCGGATTTACATCCGCCGTCCTCTCACCGTACGTACGGTTCCGTATACGGCGGTTCAGGTTATGCGGCTAAGCCGATTGATCGTATCCAGTATTGAGACCAGTCCCAGCCTATCCCACAGTTTCTTCGGTAGCGCTTGATTCAGATGCGCAGCTCCGGAACTCCACCATGGGCCACGGCCATTGAACGCCGATATGCAGGCGCGGGCCCTGCTGAGCCCTAGGCGTATCAGGTTACGAGCCCTTGTTGAGGGCCGCTTCCATTGGCGCCAGATCACACAACGAAGTTTATGCCGTACCCAGCCGTCCAGTTCCTCAAACGCTCGCTTGCTCTGGATGAGCTTGAAGTAACCCGCCCAACCGCGCAGTACAGGATTGATCCGCTCGATAGTTGTCGCCATCTTGCGGCCCTCTGCCCCGCGCAGCAGTTCTCTAAGCCGGTCGCGTAAGCGACCCAGGCTCATCTTCGCCACTTTCAGCTTCGGCTGCTTATGCCAGCTCATCCCGTAACCCAGGTAATCACAAACCCAAGGGCGTGCCACACGACTCTTTTCCCGGTTCAACGTCAGTTTCAGACGCTGACTCAAGAACCGTTCGACGCTGGTCATCACTCGCTCGCCAGCACGCCGACTGCGCACATAAATGTTCGCGTCATCGGCATAACGCACGA
The DNA here is from genome assembly GCF_019955895.1 of Pseudomonas sp. GL-B-12. Classification (NCBI taxonomy): domain Bacteria; kingdom Pseudomonadati; phylum Pseudomonadota; class Gammaproteobacteria; order Pseudomonadales; family Pseudomonadaceae; genus Pseudomonas; species Pseudomonas sp. GL-B-12. Next base: position 50,873 of record NZ_JAHBCX010000066.1, on the reverse strand, counting down.
AACGATGACCTCGCCGTTCCAATTCGCGATCCAGTTCGTTAAGCAGGATATTCGACAGCAATGGCGACAGCGGGCCGCCTTGCGGCGTCCCCTCCTGCCGTTGGCCGACGAATCCGCCCGATATCACGCCCGCTTCGAGGTAACGGCGAATCAGCCTGAGCACGCGCTTGTCTTCGACTTGGCGCTCGACATAGGCCATCAGGACATCGTGGTTGACCCGATCAAAGAACTTCTCAAGATCGAGCTCCACGCACCAGCGGTGTCCCGCCGCCACATGAGCTCGGGCGGTTTCGATGGCTTGGTGAGCGCTTCTGCCCGGACGAAAACCGTAGCTGTAGTCCGAGAACAACGGATCGAAGAGCGGCGTGAGCTGTTGCAGCAAGGCCTGTTGGATCAGGCGATCCACGACACTGGGGATGCCCAGCTGCCTTGTTCCCCCTTTGGGTTTGGGGATGTCGACGGCGCGTACACCTTGCGGGTGATACTCGCCGGCCAGCAGCCGGCCCTTGCGGATCGGCCAATACTGTTTCACGTAGTCCGCCAATTGCTCGACCGTCATGCCATCGGCACCCGGCGCGCCCTTGTTGCTGACCACGCGTTGATACGCACGCCTAAGGTTGGCGGGTGCAAGCACCCGCTCCATCAGTGTTTCCGGCTCCGCGTTCGTCCACGTCACAGACGCCGTCGATACCTGTGCGCTGTCAGCCGTCATCCTCGGATTCTGTCCGGGACTCGGAGTAACAGTCTTCTCTGGGAGAAATTTCTGCATTTCGGTATTCGACGAGACTCTGACGCCTACTGGCGGCATAACCTGTTCGGCCCTTGGTGGCAGAGTTACTTGCCACTTACTACGGCCTCGGCTGACTTCTGCACGCTCATCCCGTCGCCTCACGACGCTCGGTAGCACAGTGGCAAACGTGCAGATCTCCCAGGGTAATTCGCGCGACCTTCCTGCTTATGCCTGTCGGATCTACGTCACAGCGTTCCGTGCAAGTATTGGGCTTTGACGATTATGGCCGTCTTACCCCGCTGCGCCGCCTCATCCGCTTCCTGTTCGTCAGGCCAGCATTTTGCCTCGGGCTTCCTTCAGATTCGCGGTCACCCACGACACCCTTGCCTCTGGCTAACACTTCCCCTTGCCGGGTGTGTAGAGGACTTTCACCTCCAAGTCACCAGCGAGGCCACCACAGCCAAGCTGGTTGCGCTTGCGCGCAACGCGCCATGCCTGGCGCACCATAAAAAAATCCGATACCTGTGCAGGTATCGGATTCTGATTTTTTGTTGCCTGAGGTCAGGCAGCAAGATCTGACTGAATACTTAGTCCGGCTTGCCATCAACAACACCAGCGGTATTGTCCAGCAGGCTCTTGGTCGCTGTTTGCAGGAACGCTTCGAGCTTGAGTTTCAACTCGGCGGTACCCGGTGCATCCGCAATGATCTCGGCGTGCGGCGTAGCGCCCATTTCGTACTGATACAACTTTGGCGCCATGTCCTTTTCCTTTGGCAACACAAGGATCCGGTCGTCGCTGAGGATGGCCGTGGTCTGCTCGTTACCGGAAGGTTTGATCACACCAAAACCCTTATCGCCTTCAGGCAGGTTGAGCAGGTCGCGGCCCCAGCATTGCTGGCGAGTTTCGCCGCCCAGGCGGCCCATGATGGTTGGCACGATGTCGATCTGGGTGCCCACGGTGTGGTCACGCTGACCGAACTTCTCCTGGATGCCCGGCGCGATCATCAACATCGGCACGTTGAAGCGGCCCAGGTCCATTTCAGTGATCTGCTGTTCGTTGCCGAAACCGTGGTCACCGACGATGACGAACAGGGTTTCCTTGAAGTACGGCTCCTTGCGGGCCTTTTCAAAGAACTGGCCCAGCGCCCAGTCCGCGTAACGCATGGCGGTCAAGTGCTCGTTCAGGCTGCCGCGATTGGTCACAGGCTCGACCGGCAATGGCGTCGGCAAGGCGTATGGCGTGTGGTTGGACAGGGTTTGCAGCAAGGCATAGAACGGTTTGCCGTTTTCCCGTGCCTTGAGCTCTTGCAGACTGCGATCGAACATATCCTGATCGGACACACCCCACGTCGGGTCGGAGAACACCGGGTTGACGAAGTCGTTACGGCCGATGAAGTTGGTCATGCCCTGGTTGCTGAAGAAACCCGACTGGTTGTCCCAGGCGAAATCGCCGTTGTAGACATACACGTCGTCATAGTGACGGGCACTGAGCAACTGCGGCAGGCCCGACAGCTTGTGGCTGCCTTCCGGGGTCTGCATCAGGTATTCGAAACCCGGCAGGTTCGGGAAGCAACCCATGGTGGCGAACATGCCCTGGTGGGTATGGGTGCCGTTGGAGAAGAAACGATCGAACAACAGGCCTTCCTTCGACAGTTTGTCGAGGTACGGCGTGATGTTGTCCGGGCCACCCAAAGCTCCCACCGAGTGACCGGCCATGCTTTCCATCAGGATCACGACGACGTTCTTGATCGGCAGGGTCTTGTCGGCCGGCGGCGTGTAGTCACGACGTACAGCGGCCATGTCGGCTTCTACCAGTTTTTCGTCGGGCAGCACCAGCATGTCACGCACGATTTGCTGGGCTTGCTCTTGAGGCAGGGTGGCCTTCCAGATGTTGTCACGCTCTTCGGACATCCGGCTTTTCGCTGCGGCAACCAACTGCAGGGTGCCGTTGAGGCCCAACTGGTTGGCGAAAATCGAGTTGGTGGTGTAGACGTCACCCCAACGCAATGGCGGGCCTTGACGCAAGGTGCCACGAGCGGCGATCACGCAAACCAGCAGGCACACCACGAATACCGCGATACGCGCATACCACGGCGCAACCTGGCGTGTGCCGATGCTGCCGCCACTGAACGGGCCACGAGGGCGGGTTGCACGGTCGGCGCCCTTGAATGCCTGGCTCAGGATCCAAGTGCCCACGGCCCAGGCCAGCAGGTAACGGACCACCGGGAAACCGTACCAGAGCATGCTCGTCACGGTTTTCGGATCTTCCTTGACGTACTGGAAGACCAGGCCGTTGAGGCGCTGGTGGAACTCACGATAGAAGTCCATCTCCATCAGGCCCAGGAACAGTGCAATGCTGGAGACGATCGTCAGCCAGAGACGGAACAGCCCGCGCGCAGCCATGGCCCGTGCGCTGAACAAGGCCAGCAGCAACGGAATACTGAGATAGACCACCAGACGCAGGTCGAAACGCAGACCGTTGGCGAATGCTTCGAGGAAAGTCGAGGCCGGTGTGTCGAGGATCATCGAGCGGTTGTAAACCAGCAGCGCGACGCGCAGCAGGCTGAACATGACCATCATGACCAGGGCACACAATAGCGTGTAGGCCAGATGCGATTTGACGGTCGGTTGCAGCAGGCGACTAGAAGCTCGCTGCTGATTCAGGGCGTCCGGGATTGCCATGTCGTTTTAGGACCCATTGGAAGTTGAAGTTTCAAAAATACAGCTGCGCCTTGCCCTCTTTTCGGCCCATACAAGGCCCCGGGGTTTGCGCGGTGCGCAAATGTTGCACGATCAACGGCAGCAATGCCATTGATAACTACCCTCATCCCGACTGTTTCATCCTGCATTCAGCAATACGCAACGCGTTACGGGAGAGCCGGCGAATTGTCTTGGAGACCTGGTGAAAATTTCGTGCAACGCATATCTGGAAACAAATTAAAGCCTGCACACCGGTCAAAAACGCAAACGCCCCGATCGAGTCGGGGCGTTACGAAGTCACCTTGAAAGAACGACACCGTTACTTCTCGGCGCGTTCCTTGAGGGCTTTCAAGGTATTGAACGGGGCATCGACCACGAACTTGTTGGCCACCATCGATGGCACGCTGCCGCCCGGTTCGGTGTGCACCTGATAGGTCACTTCGATCTGGTCGCCCTTGGGTACGAACTTCCAGAAACCGTCGACCTTGGCGACCCGGACGAAGCCTTTTTCTTCAGGAATGTATTTCGGTACGCCTTCGAGCTTGCGGGTCAGGCTGCCATCGGCGCCTTCGACGGTGGTGACGTGCAACACCGAATCACGCGGAGTAACCGGCCACGGGGTATTGAACTGAGTGTAGGTCCAGCTCTGGTCACCTTCGTGCTTGAGCAGCTTCTGGGTTTTGCATTCGTGAATCCAGGCGCAGGCTCCGGGCACGTCTTCCTGCAACGCACGCAGCTTGGCCATGGTGGTTTTCATCAGCGTGACGCCCTGGTAGGCCTTGTAGTCGGAGCCGGCCACTTCACTCAGGGAGATCTTGATACCGTCTTCGTCTTTTTTGACTTTCCAGTCTTCGGCCTGGGCCGTCGAGGTAACCAGCGCAACCGTCAAACCACACAGCACAGCCATACGATGCAGCGAACCCATAGTCTTATTCCTTATTGTTGAAGTTCCGTTCGTTGGGCTTGCACCTCCGATCACCTTCAGGTTTTTCGGAGGTGATCGGAGGTGCAAGCCCACACATCACGCCGCCGTCATTTGCTCCCACCAGCCAATCAACCGGATGGCTTCTTCGCTGCTACTTCCGCACACCTCGGGGTCGGCATCGAAGGCAGAACACACCGCCGGCCGTTCTGGCTGGCCGAAAATACTGCACAGGTTATCGGAGGAAAGTTGCAGGCAACGCTGCCCCGCGGCCTTGCCGTTGGGCATACCGGGAATCGGTGAACTGATGGAAGGGGCAATGCAACAAGCGCCACAGCCCTCACGGCATTTCATGACGACAAGCTCCTCGCGACGAGCAATGTGTTAATGGACGGGGCACAGAGTACCCGCTAAAACACTTGTTTTAAATTACCTGCGAGCGGGTTTTTCAATGCAAACGGGCATGACCGACCAGTCTCCGACAAAGCGTCTGGCCTGCGGCTCGCGGATCCTGACGGGGTTACTGCTTGAACTCGAAATCCAGTGCCGCGCCTTCGACCTCACGGCGCTCTTCATTTCGCAGTTGCAGCTGCATTTCATTGCTGAGCAGGCGGCCGTTGAGCTGGAACGGACTGCTGCCGCTTTTGTCACCGAACATCTGGGGTAACAACGGTTCACGCCTGGTCAACGGCACCGTACCGACAGGCTTCAGCTCCTGAACCATGTCCCGGGGCAAACTCAAGTCCAGATTGGCAGATGGAAGCTCAGTCTTTACCACCTCGCTGGCCGGTTTCGATTTGGAGGCAATGGGCGGACGCTTTTTCACGGGCGTCGCCTGCTTACTGGCCGCCGAGGCTTTTTTCGCAGGTGCGGTTTCTGTCGGTGCGACGTGGAAACTGCCGGTGGTCTGCTGATCCTGCTCGGTAGCGGCCACGACGGATGCCGGCTGAATACTCGCAATCAGGCAGAGCAAAAGCCAGGCGGCAGAAAAAGTCGGTTTCATGTATCCCACGGTGGGTGCAAACGGCAGAGATGCATATGCTCGCCTGTTGCAGCCCACATGACAAGCGCAGTAGCAGCCTGTTACAAACCGCCAGCCATCTCCTGGCAGAGTTGGGTGGCCAGCATGCCCAGGGTCATCAATGCGCGCTCGGCTTCACGGTTCCACGGGATGCCGCAGTTGAGCCGGATGCAGTGATTGAATTGCTCGGTATTACTGAAGATCAGTCCCGGCGCGATACTGATGCCCTGCTGCAATGCCCGCACGTGCAACTCTTGCGTGTTGACCCGCCCCGGCAGACTGACCCACAGAATGAAGCCACCGGTAGGCCGGGTCATCTGCGTGCCTTCCGGGAAATACTGCTGCACCGCCAGCTGGAAGGCACTGAGGTTTTTCCGGTATTCCTGACGGATGAAGCGCAAATGCCGGTCGTACCCGCCATTTTCCAGGTACGCGGCAATGCCCATCTGGGTCACGCTGCACGCGGAATGCGTGCTGAAGGTCTGCAAACGCTGGATTTCCTGCTGATACTTGCCGGCTATCATCCAGCCGATCCGCACGCCAGGCGACAGGGTCTTGGAGAAGCTCGAGCAATAGATCACCCGGTCCAGCCGATCGTAGGCCTTGAGGGACTTGGTACGCCCCTGCTCGAACATCAGCTCCCCGTAGATATCGTCTTCGACAATCTGGATATCGAAGTCCGACGCCAGGCGCAGCAATTGTTTCTGCCGCTCCTCTGGCATGGTACCGCCCAATGGATTGCTCAGTCGGGTGGTCAGCACCAACGCCTTGATCGACCATTGGTTGGCCGCCAGTTGCAGGGCTTCCAGGCTCATGCCCGTGGCGGGATCGCTAGGGATCTCGATGACCTTGAGGCCCAGCAGGTCGGCCAGTTGCAGCAACCCGTAATAGGTCGGCGATTCGGCAGCGATCAGATCGCCCGGACGGGTCAGTACACGCAAGGACATCTGCAGCGCATCGACACAACCGTGGGTGATCACCACTTCCGACGGATCGACCACCACGCCGGCATCGCGCATGCGGATCGCCACCTGTCGGCGCAACGGTTCGAAACCGGGGCTGAACATGTAGCTGAAGGCCCGCGGGCTATGGAAACGGGTGACCTTGGCCAATTGCTGATGCAGTGCCCGCACCGGCAAATAGTCGACACTCGGCACCGCAGCGCCCAGCGGGAAGACACCTTCTCGACGGGATTCGACCAGGACTTGTTGAATGATGCTGCTGCGGGTGACCAGGCCGGGGCGCTCGACCCGGGCGATGTCCGGCGTCGGTGCTGTGAGTGCCGGCGTCTGGTGCACGTAGTAACCCGACTGCGGTCGGGCGCGGATCAGCCCCTGATCTTCGAGATTGGCATACGCCTGCAACACCGTCGCATGGCTGACATTGAGCTGCGAGCTCATCTTGCGCACCGAAGGCACGCGCTCCCCCGGCTGATAGACCCCACGGCGGATGTCTTCGGCCAGTTGTTGAGCAATACGTTGATAGAGCAAAAGATTGGTCATGACGCAGCACTCGATTTCACGGGCATTTTATTCTTGTGTAAAACAATACCGGAACAGTTTAGAAGTGTACGGGGACAGTTGCCACAATAGTCGACCGTACAGTGCAGTGTCAGCAAAATCTGTACTGTTTTGTGCGGTAATCGGCAGGCAAAAAAAACCCGGCACTGCATGGCAGGCCGGGCTTTCCAGCGACGCAACCCTTAGCGGGCAGCGCCGAGCTGGCCCTTTTCGTCGGAAAACACAATTTCCACCCGACGATTCTGCGCCCGGCCCCGTTCCGACGCATTAGCGTCCACCGGAAACTCGTCGCCATAACCCTCGACCTGGATGCGCTTGTCGTCGATGCCCAGGTCCATCAGCACGTCAGCCACCGATTGTGCGCGGTCGCGGGACAGCTTGAGGTTTTCCTGCTTGCCCCCGGTACTGTCCGTATAACCCTCTATCCGCACCACCCGCTTGGGGTTGAGTTGCAGGAACTGCACGATCTTCAACACCACACGGTTGGCCGAAGATTTCAACTCCGCCTCACCGGTGTCGAACAGCATGTCGCCCAATGTCATCACCAGACCACGGTCGGTCTGGGTGGTGGTCAATGCCAGTATCTGCTCTTCGAGCCATTTGCCTTGCTGCTGCACGCTGAACAGTTTGGACTCACGCAGTGCCAATTGCAGGCGCTGCCGCTCCAGCTCGAGCTTCGCCGCTTGCTCTTCATTGAGCACCTGATTGGTGTGTTCCCGGGCAATGGCGCTATAGCGCTGACTCAGGTAGGCGTAATGCACCACGTCCGAACCACTGCCCCAATAGCTGGACAGGCGATCGGCACGGGCCAGGGACTCACCGGCGCGAATCACGTCCTTGGGGGCGATTCGCAGCACATTGGAGTCTTCCTTGACCTTCTGAAAGTCGGTGCCGGCCTGCTGCAATGCGGTCTCGCTGTGCTGGCTGGCGCAGCCAAAGAGGCTCGCGCAGCCTGCCAGGATCAAACCGCCGAGGGCTTTAGTCTTGAGGCTCATTCGGCATCTCCCAGTTGCTTACGCAGGCGAGCGATGCGGGTGTTGAGCACGTTCAACTGTTCCTCGCTCTTGGCCGTCAACACCTTGGCTTCAGCCAGGCGCGCATCGAGCTCGGCCTGTTCGGCCCGCATGCGTGCGTTTTTGAAGGATTGATCAGTCATGTTGCCCTTGGCGCGGTTGAACTTGTCTTCGGCCAGTTTCATTTCCGGCACATCGTCTGCCGTGGCGCCCACGGCCGTGGCCTGTTCGAGTGCCTGTTCGGTCAGGCGAATCTGTTCATTCGGCGCAGGATCGGTTGCACAACCCGCCAGGGCGGCAAAGGCCACGGCAGCGAAAAGAAGTCGAATACTCACTAAAAATCCTTACTGTTTTGGGGTACTGACGGGTTGTTGCGGGGGGTTTGGCTGTGGTTGTGAGCGTTGTGCTTTCCAGCGCTCGATATTGCGCATCAGCACGGCCTCCGTCAGTCCGGACGCGGGCAATTCTGTCATCTTTTTGGCCAACTGTCCGCGTAACCACGGATCGTTGCACGCCGAGTCATGGGAAATCGCCAAGTACAGACCAGGCTTGTCGACCGGTTGCGAGCGCGCAACCAGATCACCGGCCATGCCCAGTGTCTGCGCAGTCGCCATGCCCGAGTAACGCCCTGCCAGTACAAATTCGACCTCGCCCAACAAAAGTTTCTGAAAGGCCTGGGTCAGATTGGACGTGCGCGTGAGGGTTAGCTGCTGTCCGGTAAACGTGCTGAATTGCGGGGTCAATCGGGCCTTTTCCGACACGGCACCGGGATGGCCGTGCAGGTCTTGTGCTTCGTTGTAGATCAGCATCGAATCCTTGCGAGTCCAGACCAGATAGTCGTTTTCCAGCACGGGTGGATGGATGTAATCCAGGGTCTCCAGCTCGCTGACGGTCAACGTCGCGTCCGCCAGCATGTCCATGCGCCCGCTGCGCACTTCGTCCAGGGCCTGGGCGCGTTTGCCGGCATAAAGCAGTTCGACCTTGAGCCCCAACTCCCCCGCCACTTGCTGCAGCAAATCAGCACTGGCACCGATCAGGTGCTTGGGGTTCTGCGGGTCTTGCCACAGGTACGGCGGCGCGTCCGGGCTGCCGGTGACCACCAGGCGTTCGCATTTACCTGCGGCGACTGACAGCGCCGGCAATAGCGTCAATCCCAGCAAGCTCCACACACAGCGCAGATCCATGGCCACACACTCCACTCATACCCGGTTATGCCCCCTTGTAGGAGCGAGCTTGCTCGCGATGAGCGTTAACGATGACGCGTTCATTCTGGAAAAACGCGGCGCATTTGAGTCCTTCGCGAGCAGGCTCGCTCCTACAGAAGAGCAAAAAAAAGCCCGACCAAAAGGTCGGGCTCTTTATAAGTGAAGCAGCCGGATTAGACCAGCTTCTCCAGCTCAGGGATGGCTTCGAACAGGTCCGCCACCAGGCCGTAATCGGCCACCTGGAAGATCGGCGCTTCTTCGTCCTTGTTGATCGCCACGATCACTTTGGAGTCTTTCATGCCGGCCAGGTGCTGGATCGCGCCGGAGATACCGACGGCGATGTACAGCTGAGGAGCAACGATCTTGCCGGTCTGACCGACCTGCATGTCGTTCGGAACAAAACCTGCGTCGACCGCGGCGCGCGAAGCACCCACGGCAGCGCCCAGCTTGTCAGCCAGGGCGTACAGGTGTTTGAAGTTGTCGCCGTTCTGCATGCCACGGCCGCCGGAAACGACGATCTTGGCAGCGGTCAGTTCCGGACGATCGGACTTGGCCAGTTCTTCGCCAACGAAGCTGGAGATGCCAGCGTCGTGGGCAGCAGCAACGGCTTCAACGGCAGCGGAACCACCTTCAGCGGCAACCGGGTCGAAACCGGTGGCACGCACGGTGATCACCTTGACCGCAGCGTTCGATTGAACGGTAGCGATGGCGTTACCGGCATAGATCGGACGCTTGAAGGTGTCGGCGCTTTCGACCGAGATGATCTCGGAGATCTGGTCAACGTCCAGGGCTGCGGCAACGCGCGGCAGGATGTTTTTGCCGTTGGAAGTAGCGGCAGCCAGGATGTGGCTATAGCCCTTGCCCAACTCTGCGACCAGCGGAGCAACGTTTTCCGGCAGCTGGTGAGCGTAGGCAGCGTTATCGGCTACCAGCACTTTAGCCACGCCAGCGACTTTCGCAGCGGCTTCAGCCACGGCGCCAACGCCCTGACCTGCAACCAGTACGTGCACGTCGCCGCCGATTTTGACAGCAGCGGCCACGGTGTTCAGCGTGGCCGGGGCCACTGCTTTGCCGTCGTGTTCAGCGATTACCAAGATAGTCATGATTAGATTACCTTCGCTTCGTTTTTCAGTTTCTCGACCAGTTCAGCCACCGACTTGACCTTGATACCCGCGCTGCGTGCAGCCGGCGCTTCGACTTTCAAGGTTTTGTTGGTGGAGGCGGTGGAAACGCCCAAAGCATCCGGAGTCAGCACTTCGAGAGGCTTCTTCTTGGCTTTCATGATGTTTGGCAGAGACGCGTAGCGCGGCTCGTTCAAACGCAGGTCGGTGGTGACGATGGCCGGCAGCTTCAGGGAAACTGTCTGCGCGCCGCCGTCGACTTCACGGGTGACAGCTACGCTGTCGCCGCTGACTTCGACTTTCGAAGCGAACGTGCCCTGACCGTAACCGCTCAATGCAGCAAGCATCTGGCCAGTCTGGTTGTTGTCGCTGTCGATGGCCTGTTTGCCAAGGATCACCAGCTGAGGCTGTTCCTTGTCGACAACAGCTTTCAACAGTTTGGCAACAGCCAGGGAAGTCAGATCTTCGGCGGACTCGACGAGGATGGCGCGGTCGGCACCCAGAGCCAGCGCGGTGCGCAGTTGCTCTTGAGCGGTGGACGGGCCTACGGAGACGACGACGATTTCAGTCGCAACACCCTTTTCTTTCAGGCGTACGGCTTCTTCCACGGCGATTTCGCAGAACGGGTTCATCGACATCTTGACGTTGGCAAGATCGACGCCGGAATTGTCCGCCTTGACGCGAACCTTGACGTTGTAATCCACAACGCGTTTGACAGCTACAAGAACCTTCATGGATTCCTCGTTACTCTCCGGTGAAAAGAAAGTCGCCTAGGCGAACCTGGCGGTTGATGCTCATCGGGCGCAAGGGCACCTCCAAAAACGCCGGCAAAGGTGTCAAGTGACCATCGCTCATGATCCTGATGACCGTTCGTCAGTAGTGACTGACGAGTCATTCAACATCGCGGCGTGTAAACTGCACATCAAACCCGCGCAGCGCATCACTCTCTACTGCCATCGCCCTGTCTTTAGAGGTGCTCTTGAAACCAACAGTCAGCCTACGGCGAGCGCAAAACCGCCCGTATCTTGACCGGAACGCCTATTCCGGTCAATACGCCAAAATGGCCGTTCATAAGGCGCGTGACTTTGATTTCTCTGGCTTTGAGCCAATTCAAACAAACGTTTGTATTGGACGCTGAGAGTGGTGTAGATATAATGCGCCACCCAAAGAGAAAGGTGGTCAATCGATTGTCCTCTTCCGGCGTTGCGCCGGGATTCATGGATGCGACACCCGACTTCCAAATTAGAAAAAAAACTGTTGAGCCTTGAGTAGGAGATAACCTGTGGAACGCGAATACATGGAATTCGACGTGGTCATCGTCGGTGCCGGCCCCGCTGGTCTTTCCGCCGCCTGCCGCTTGAAGCAGAAGGCCGCTGAAGCTGGTAAGGAAATCAGCGTCTGCGTGGTCGAAAAAGGCTCCGAAGTCGGTGCTCACATCCTGTCCGGTGCCGTGTTCGAACCACGGGCCCTGAACGAACTGTTCCCGGACTGGAAAGAACTCGGCGCGCCGTTGAACACGCCCGTCACCCGCGACGACATCTTCGTGCTGAAGAACGCTGAAAGCGCGCAGAAAATTCCAGACTTCTTTGTGCCCAAGACCATGCACAACGAAGGTAACTACATCATCTCCCTGGGCAACCTGTGCCGCTGGCTGGCCCAGCAGGCCGAGAACCTGGGCGTGGAAATCTACCCGGGTTTCGCCGCTCAGGAAGCGCTGATCGACGAGAACGGCGTGGTTCGCGGGATCATCACCGGCGACCTCGGCGTCGACCGCGAAGGCAATCCGAAAGAAGGCCTGTACACCCCGGGCATGGAACTGCGTGGCAAGTACACGCTGTTCGCCGAAGGTTGCCGTGGCCACATCGGCAAGCAGCTGATCAAGCGCTTCAACCTGGACACTGACGCTGATGCCCAGCACTACGGCATCGGCCTGAAAGAAATCTGGGAAGTCGACCCGGCCAAGCACCAGCCTGGCCTGGTGGTGCACACCGCCGGTTGGCCGATGGACATCATGGGCACCGAGAACACCGGTGGCTCGTTCCTCTATCACCTGGAAAACAACCAGGTAGTGGTTGGCCTGATCGTCGACCTGTCCTACAGCAACACCTACCTGTCGCCGTTCGACGAGTTCCAGCGCCTCAAGCATCACCCGGTGCTTGCTCAGTACCTGGAAGGCGGCAAGCGCATCAGCTACGGCGCCCGCGCCATCTGCAAGGGCGGCCTGAACTCGCTGCCTAAAATGGTCTTCAAGGGCGGCGCGCTGATCGGTTGCGACCTCGGCACCCTGAACTTCGCCAAGATCAAAGGTAGCCACACCGCGATGAAGTCCGGCATGCTCGCCGCTGAATCCGTGGCTGACGCGCTGTTCGCCGAGAAGGACAGCAGCGAAGAGCTGACCACTTACGTCGACGCGTTCAAAAAGAGCTGGCTCTACGAAGAACTGTTCGCCAGCCGCAACTTCGGCCCGGCGATCCACAAGTTCGGCGCCATCGTTGGTGGCGGTTTCAACTGGCTCGACCAGAACATCTTCGGCGGCAAACTGCCGTTCACCCTGCACGACACCAAGCCGGATTTCGCTTGCCTGAAACTGGCGGCCGACTGCAAGAAGATCGACTACCCGAAACCGGACGGCAAGATCAGCTTCGACAAACTCAGCTCGGTGTTCATCTCCGGTACCAACCACGAAGAAGAGCAACCGTGCCACCTCAAGCTGGCCGATCCGAGCATCCCGATCAGCAAGAACCTGCCGCTGTATGATGAGCCGGCACAACGTTACTGCCCGGCGGGCGTGTATGAAGTGATCACCAAGGAAGACGGCGAGAAGCGCTTCCAGATCAACGCCCAGAACTGCGTTCACTGCAAGACCTGTGACATCAAGGACCCTGCACAGAACATTACCTGGGTGGCGCCGGAAGGCGCCGGCGGCCCGACTTACCCGAACATGTAAGCCGAACCGCTGAACATCAGGGCTCCCGAAACGGGGGCCTTTTTGTTGCCTGCGATTCAAGCTACACCACAAAACCCATTGTGGGAGCGGGCTTGCTCGCGAATGCGGTTGATCCTTCACCACTTGTATTGACTGATCTACCGCTTTCGCGAGCAAGCCCGCTCCCACAGGGGCAGTTGGTGGATCAGGCTGCGCGTTCATCTCCGGGATTACGCTCGAAGTACCGCTTGTACTCGCGACTGAACTGCGACGTGCTCTGATACCCCACCCGATGCGCCACCTGCGCCACGCCTAGCCCCTCGCCCAGCAACAACTGCTGCGCCCTGAGCAAACGCAATCGTTTCAGATACTGCACCGGCGATAACAAGGTGCTGCGCTTGAAATGCTCGTGAAAGGTCGACGCACTCATGTTCGCGCAACTGGCCAGGGTCTCCACGTTCAGCGGTTCGGCAAAATGCGCATGCAGATGACTGAGGGATGCCGCGATCCGGGCGAATTGCCCCTGCTGCTCCACCAGCGCCCGCAACACATCGGCTTGCGGACCGCGCAATGCGACGAACAGCAACTCGCGCAAACGCGCTTGCCCCATGATCTGGCATTCCAGCGGATCGTGCAGGCAACGCAACAGTCGCTCGACACAACCGCGCATCGCGTCATCGAGCACAGCCGAAGTCATGGACTCAGGCGTTTGCGCCGGAATATGCCGCCCCGGCGCCAGGCCCATCGCCAATACCAGCTCGCCCAGCGTCACCCGGTCGATCGCGACCGACACCCCGAGCATCGGTCCGTCCGGCGCGGCAAAGGTTTCACACTCGAACGGCACCGGCAGCGCCTGAATCAGGTAGTGCCCTGCGCCATATTCCAGGGTGCGCGGCCCCAGGTACGCCAGTTTGCTGCCCTGGGCGATGATCACCAGGCTCGGTTCGTAGATCTGCGGCCCACGGGCCACATCGCAACTGGCCCGCAGAACCTGCACGCCCGGCAACGCGGTCGGGACGAAACCGTCGCGAGTGGACAGCGGCTCGATCAGCGAAACCAGGGTGACATTGGCATCAAGGTGACGGGTTAACAGCATCGGGGCACTTCACAAAAAAAATCACGGAAAAAGGGACGAAAGCATCATCGCAGATCCGCTGGTCAATGCGACGGTTCACACCCGCATGCCGGAGGAATAGGCATGACACCCGGAGGAATCGCCATGGCCGGTACAGGGTTCGGCGCCCAGAATGCGCCACCTCACCCGTCAGCGCTTTTGCGAGGTTCACCATGTACACCGCCATCGGATACGCCGCCCAGTCGGCCACCACTCCCCTCGCCCCCGTGAAATTCGAACGCCGCAGCCCACGGGCCGACGACGTTGCCATCGAGATTCTCTACTGCGGCGTTTGCCATTCCGACATCCATCAGGCCCGCAACGAGTGGGGCATTGCCGTTTACCCGCTGATGCCCGGCCACGAAATCGTAGGCAAAGTTACCGCCGTCGGTGCGAACGTCACCCAACACAAAGTCGGCGATCTGGTCGGTGTCGGTTGCATGGTCGACTCGTGCCGCAGTTGCGAAGCTTGCCAGGCCAACCTGGAGCAATACTGCCTCGAAGGCCCGACCTTGACTTACGCCACCCCGGACCGGGTCGACGGCAGCAACACCATGGGCGGCTACTCCGACAGCATCGTGGTCAGCGAGCACTTTGTGGTGCGTATCCCGGAAAAACTGGCCCTGGCCAGCGCCGCGCCAATCCTGTGCGCCGGCATCACCACCTACTCGCCGCTCAAGCACTACGGCGTGAAGGCCGGTGACAAGGTCGGGATTCTCGGCATGGGTGGCCTGGGCCACATGGGCATCAAGTTCGCCAAGGCCATGGGCGCCGAAGTGACGCTGTTCACCCGTTCGGCAAACAAGGCCGAAGAGGCTCGCCGCCAAGGCGCCGACCATGTGATCGTGTCCACCGATGACGCGCAGATGCAGGCTGCCGCTGGTCACTTCGACTTCCTGCTCGACACCATTCCGGTGCAGCACGACCTCAATCCTTACCTCGATACGCTGCGTTTCGACGGCGTGCATATCCTGGTGGGGTTGATCGAACCGGTGGAGCCGCCGGTACATGCCGCCAAACTGGTGTTGGGGCGTCGCGTGCTCGCCGGCTCGCTGATTGGCGGCATCGCCGAAACCCAGGAAGTGCTGGATTTCTGCGCCGAACACAACATCACCTGCGACATCGAGATGCTCGACATCCGCCAGATCAACGAGGCTTACGCCCGCATGATCGCCGGTGACGTGAAGTACCGCTTCGTCATCGACATGGCGACCCTCAAGGTTTAAACCTTAAGACCAAGCTCTGCCGACAGCCGGGTTGTGACCCCTTTGATCAGGGGAATCAGCTCGGCCATTTTTTCCAGCGGCATATACGGCACGGTACTGGCGATGCTGATACCGGCGACGATGCGTTTGCTGGCATCACGGATCGGCGCCGCCACACAACGGATCGACGGTTCGTTGTCTTCCAGGTCGAAGGCATAACCGCCGGCCACATACTCGACCATGCGCCGCTCGAACTGCTCCCAGGATTGCTCCGGGTGCTGCGGCCAGAACTGGTTTTTCCCACCCACCGGCAGGCTGACTTCGAACAGGCGCTGCCACTCTTGCGGCGAATCATCGAGCATCAGCGCCTTGCCGATCCCGGTGCGCGCCAACGGCATGCGATGGCCGACCCGCGAACGCATTTCCGGGCCATTGCGCCCCGGATTCTTGTGCAGGTACAGCACTTCGTCGCCTTCACGAATCGCCAGGTGAATGGTGTCGCCGGTCAACGCCGACAACTCATCCAGATACGGCCCGGCCAGGGTCACCAATGGCAACTCTTCACGGGCCTGAAAGCCCAATTCGATCAGCTTCGGTCCCAACAGGTAACCGACTTGCGGCACCACCCGCAGATAACGCTCGTCCACCAGGCAGCTGGCCAGGCGATGGGTGGTACTGCGCGTGGTGCCGATCAGCCGGGCGATTTCCTTGAGATCGCGGGCGCCGCTGGCCACGGCATGAACCACACCCAACCCGCGAAGCAGGGTCTGGGTGCCGGTCGGTGCGGCGTCCTTGGCGATTTTTGGCGCGTCTTCCTGCATATCCAGCCTTTACCGTTGAGCGAGTGAACGGGCGGCATTATGGTCGCCCGAATGCCACGACTACAACTTGATACGCTCGACCTTGCCCACCAGCAAGATGTAGGACAGTGCGCCAATCAATGCCAGCACCGAGATGTAGGTGATCGCCGGAGCAAAAGAATCACCCGTCGCGAGGAAGCCGATCACGATAGGCGTGGCAATCGCCGACAGGTTGCCGATGAAGTTGAACACCCCGCCGGTCAGCCCGAGCAAGCGCGCTGGAGCCAAGGTCGACACCAGAGACCAGGTGATCGAAGCCAGGCCATTGCCGAAGAATGCCAGCGCGAGGAAGGCAATCACCAGCGGCGTCGACTCGACAAAATTGGCGCCGATGATCGAGGTGGAAATCAGCAGGCCGCTGATGATCGGCAACTTGCGGGCAAAACCTACCGTGTAACCGCGACGGATCAAAAAGTCCGAGAAGAAACCGGAACACAGCACGCCGATAAACGCGGCGAGAAATGGCAGCGACGCCAACAGGCCGGACTTGATGAAGTCCATGCCGCGGTATTTCACCAGGTAGGTCGGGAACCAGGTGAGGAAAAACCACAGGGTCGAATTGAGGCAGAACTGCCCGAGGTAGATGCCCCAGAGCTTGCGCTTGGTCAGGACGATGCCCAGGTCAGTCCAGCTGAATTTGGCTTTGACCTTGGCCTGTTCGGCCTGGATATCCACCAACCCGCCGCCCTCGCGGATCAAGTCGATTTCCGCGTCATTGGCACCTTTGAAATCCCGAGGCTCGCGATACACCGCGTACCAGATCACCGCCCACACAATGCCCACTGCGCCGGTGGCAACAAACACCATGTGCCAGCCGAATTCGTGCTGCAGCCAGGCCAGCACCGGCGTCAGGAAGGCCAGGCCGACGAATTGCCCGGAGGTGTAGAAACCGATGGCCGTGGCGCGCTCGCGCTCGGGGAACCAGGTGGTGACCACACGGCTGTTGATCGGATAGGCCGGCGCTTCCAGGGCACCGACGGCCATGCGCAACACGAACAGCGCGATGAAGCTGGCGGCGAAGCCGAGCATCACCGTGGCCACCGACCACAGCAGCAAGGCGACGCTGTACAGAATCCGTGGAGGCACACGATCCACCAGCCAGCCGCCGGGGATCTGCATGGCGGCGTAGGTCCAGCCGAACGCAGAGAAGATCAGGCCGACGTGGATCGGGTCGATACCCAGGTCACTGGTCAATGCCGGGGCGGCAATCGACAGGTTGCTACGGTCCAGATAGTTGATCACCACGGTGATGAACAACAGCACCATGATGAAAAAACGCTTGCGACTGGGCGTCACCAACGACGCCTGCCCGGTGAGGGTTTGCGGTTGCATGAGGGGTGCCTCTTCTTATGGTTATTGAGGTCGGTCCAAAGACTTGTGTGTACACGGATCCCCTGTCCATGGAGATCAAACTGTGGGAGCGAGCCTGCTCGCGATGGCGGTGTTTCAGTCGACCTCGATGCTGGTTGATTGATCGCTATCGCGAGCAGGCTCGCACACAGGGGCTCAGTGGTGTGTCAGGCACTCACCACTCGGCAAAACTGCCATCGGCATGGCGCCAGATCGGGTTGCGCCAGCGGTGGCCGATGGCGGCGCGTTCGATCACGTATTCCTCGTTGATCTCGATACCCAGGCCTGGGCCGTTCGGGATCTTCACGAAGCCTTTGTCGTAGTCGAACACCCGTGGGTCTTTCACATAGTCGAGCAGGTCGTTGCTCTCGTTGTAATGGATGCCCAGGCTCTGTTCCTGGATGAACGCGTTGTAGCAAGCCGCGTCCAGTTGCAGGCACGCCGCCAGGGCAATCGGGCCCAGCGGGCAATGCAGCGCCAGCGCGACGTCGTAGGCTTCGGCCATGTTGGCGATCTTGCGGGTTTCGGTGATACCGCCGGCGTGGGAGGCATCCGGCTGGATGATGTCGACGTAGCCTTCGCTGAGCACGCGCTTGAAATCCCAGCGCGAGAACAACCGTTCGCCCAGGGCAATCGGCGTGCTGGTCAGCGGTGCCAGTTCTTTCAGCGCTTCGTAGTTTTCGCTGAGCACCGGTTCTTCGATGAACATCAGTTTGTACGGGTCGAGTTCCTTCATCAGCACCTTGGCCATGGGCTTGTGCACGCGGCCATGGAAGTCCACGCCGATACCGACGTTCGGGCCGACAGCGTCCCGCACGGCGGCGACGTTGGCCAGGGCCAGGTCGACTTTTTCAAAGGTGTCGAGGAACTGCAGCTCTTCGGTGCCGTTCATTTTCACCGCAGTGAAACCCCGGCTGACCGCTTCTTTCGCCGCCCGCGCCGTGTCCGCCGGACGGTCGCCGCCAATCCACGAATACACACGAATCTTGTCCCGCACCTGACCACCCAGCAGATCGCTGACCGACACGCCCAGTGCCTTGCCCTTGATGTCCCACAAGGCCTGGTCGATACCGGCCAGGGCGCTCATGTGGATCGCGCCGCCACGGTAGAAGCCGCCGCGATAGAGCACGGTCCAGATGTCTTCGATGTTGCGCGGGTCTTTGCCGATCAGGTAGTCGGACAATTCTTCAACGGCAGCGGCAACGGTGTGGGCGCGGCCTTCGACCACGGGCTCGCCCCAACCGGTGACGCCCTCGTCGGTTTCGACCTTGAGGAAGCACCAGCGCGGCGGAACGATGAAGGTGGTCAGTTTGGTGATTTTCATCTTTTGGCTCTCTTATTAGATGCAGCGCGCTCGGCGCTCAAAGAAGTCTTAGCGAAGGGCTTTCCAGGCAGCGACGTAGGCCTTGGCATTGGCCGCCACTTGCGCAGGCGTCATGCCCGGTTTGAACAGACCGGAGCCGAGGCCGAAACCTTTGACGCCGGCGTCGATGAACGACTGCATGTTGTCCGGCGTGATCCCGCCGACCGGCGCCAGAACGGTTCCGGCAGGCAATACGGCGAGCCAGGCTTTGACGACTGCCGGGCCCATCTGCTCGGCCGGGAACAGCTTCAGCACATCCGCGCCTTCAGCCAGTGCCGCGAAGGCTTCGGTCGGCGTGGCGACACCCGGCGACAGGTACAGCCCCGCCGCTTTCGCGGCGCGCAAGACCTTCGGATCGCTATGGGGCATGACGATCACCTGGCCGCCCGCGGCTTTCACTTGCTCGACCTGCTCCGGCGTCAACACCGTGCCGGCACCGATCAGGCAATCGGCGGGCAAGGTACTGCGCAGGATGCGGATACTTTCGTACGGTTCAGGGGAATTGAGCGGCACTTCGATGACGCGAAATCCGGCGGCGTACAGGACTTCGCCGATGGCGGCCGCTTCCTGCGGGCGCAGGCCACGCAGGATCGCGATCAGGCCGTTTTGCGCCAAGGCTTGTTTGAGCATGTCAGGACTCCAGTCAGGTTTAACGGGATACGGTGCACGTGACCAGGCCGGCAGCCAGTGCCAGTTGCCACAATCCGCGTTCGGTGGCCTGTTCGGCCAGGGTCACCCGGGCAAAACCGCAGGCGTCGAGCGCGCGGCTGTAGCGGGCACAGAGTTGGGTGTTGCCGATGAGAATGATCGACGGCAGGTGCACGCTGTTGCGTCGGCGCCGCTGAACGCTGGCCAGGGCCGACAGTTCATGGCCGATCAGCAGGCCGGACAGATAGTCCGCCTGGGCGGTGGAGCTCAACTCGCCAGTCAGCCCGAGACTGCGGGCGCTGAACATCGTCGACAGCGGACCGATTTCACCGTCCGCCGACAAGGCGACCCGCACGCCGCGATCAAACGCATCGCCATCGAAAGACCCGCCACATTGCTGGGTGCGTCCGAGAATGCTGTGTTGACTGAGCACAGCGAAGACTTCGCCGGTCATGAAAGTGTCGAAATGCATGATGCAGCCGTCAGCCACTTCCACCCATTTCGAATGGCTGCCCGGCAGGCCGATCAGCAGATCAGCGCCCGCCTCACTCGCCAGGCTTTGCAGCACGCCGAGCACCTGGGTTTCTTCGCCGCGCATCACGTTCGGCAGACGCGAACGCTCGATAACGCCGGGCACGATGTGTACATCAACGCCGCGCAGACTGCGCACGGTTTGCAAGGAAGTACCGAGCGTGGCGACGTTCGCCGGCGTGTCGCGGTAGGCCGCTTCGCTCCAGCCCTGAGCGCTGCCGACCATGCCGCAGGCAATCACCGGCAAATCCGGCTGGGCGTCGAGCCAGTCGCCGCAAGCCTCATCGAAGGCCAGTTCGAAACCATCGGCGCATTCCCGGCCGCCAATGATTCGCGGCGCTTTCGGCAGCTGCATGATCCCCGACGACAGCGAACGCTGTTCGAGCACTTGGCCGCCTTCGGCAAGTTTGTAAGCACGTAATGAGGTTGTCCCCCAGTCGAGCGCGATCAATTGCGCCTGCATCGCTTCACCTGTTTTGGTTATTGGCAGTGAGTGAGCGGGACTATAAACCTGAGACGAGACAAATCTCAATATATAAATATCAATCCCATATTATGAGACAAGACAAAAAATCGCAGCCCGAAGGCTGCGATCTTTTAGAAGCGATCAGTTACCCGCTGCGAAATCCCGCAACACCGCCCCATCCATCCGATAGCGCACCCACTCCTCCTGCGGCTGCGCCCCCAGGGATTTGTAGAAATCGATGGCCGGCGTATTCCACTCCAGCACGCTCCACTCGAAACGGCCGCAGTCGTTGGCGCAGGCGATTTTTGCCAGATGCCGCAGCAGGGTCTTGCCCGCACCACCGCCGCGCTGTTGCGGGGTGATGTAGAGGTCTTCGAGGTACAGGCAATTGCTGCCAAGCCAGGTGGAATAGCTGAAGAAGAACACCGCGAAACCGATGGGTGCACCGTCGCGCAGGCAGATCAGGCCATGGGCGGTGGCGCCTTCGCTGAACAGGCTGCGCTCGATATCGGCAACGCTGGCGATGACTTCATGGCGGGCACGTTCGTAGTCGGCCAGTTCAGTGATGAACGCGAGGATTTGCGGTGCGTCACTGGGGGTCGCCGGGCGGATTTCGATCGTCATGGACGTGCCTTGTCAAAAGTGGAAAACGCCATACTAAGTCGGCGCGTGACGTGTGGCGAGAGAGCTTGCTCACTGGCCACAAATGCGCTCATTACTCCGGCCAACACTAACCCTGGAATCGATAACCTCGGACCTAACATTTGGGCACTGCGTGGTTAGATAGCTGCGCTGCTCATTTAGCCGGTCAAGGAACCGCGTCATGTCTACCGCAACACCCCCAGTTTCAAGCAAGCTGTTCGGCCTGTTTTGCCTCGCCAGTTACCTGTTGTCGCTGTCCTACGGCTCGACGTTTTTGCTGTCGTTGCTGATTGGTTCTCGCGGCGGTAACGAACACGATGCAGGGAGCGTGATTTCGGCGGCGATGCTCAGCACCTTTGCGACGGTGATTGTTTCCGGTCATTTGTCCGACTTGCTTGGCGCCGCCCGTTCGGTGGCGCTGTTCGGAGTATTGCTGGTAGCGGCCAGCCTGGGCTTCGCCCTGACCCCTGGCTTCGGTCATCTGCTGTTGTTCTTCGGGCTGCTGCTGGGCCTGGGCTGGGGTGTGTTCTACACCCTCGGGCCGATCATCGTGGCGAGTCTGGTGACACCCGCGCAGCGCGCCAAATACTTCGCCCTGCTGTCGGGCAGCATGATGACCGGGATCGGCAGCGGCCCGTTGCTCGGCCGCGCGGCGAGTGCGCTCGACTACCCGGTGACCGCGGCGTTTTATCTGGCGGCGCTGGCCAGCCTGATCGGCGTATTGCTGTTCTGGCGCCTGGATCGACAATTGAAACAGGCGCCCGCGCAATCTGGCAGCGTGTCGCGGATTTCCTGGCGCGCAGCGGGTCAGGTGCTGTCGTCCAGGGCTGTGTTCCCGATCATCATGGTTGGCCTCGGCGGTTGTGTGTTCGGTGGTCTGTCGAGCTTTCAAACCAGTTACGCGGCGGCGCACTCACTCGACTATTCGCTGTTCTTCCTCGGCTTCATGAGCGCGGCGATCAGCGGCCGCATGCTGGTTGCCGGTTTCGTGGTCAAGCGCGATCCATTCCGTGCATCGTGCGTGCTTTCGGGGTTGATGCTGGCATCGATCGTGATGTTCGGTTTTGTCGTCGACAGCAGCTTCAGCTACGTGCTCGCGGCGGTGATGCTCGGGATCGGTTACGGCCTGACCTACTCGGTGATCAACGGCCTGGCCGCCAATGAAGCGCCGAACGGCACCACCGCACAATCCTTGCTGCTGTTCAGCCTGTCGTACTTCATCGGAGTGTTCGGCTTTCCGCTGCTGGCCGGGAAAATCATCGTCGAGCAAGGCATGGCCACGCTGTTACTCACAGTGTTGGCGGTTGCCTCGCTCAACTGGCTGATCACCGTGGGCCGATTGATCTGGCGTAGCGCCACAGCGGTTAGCGCATTGGAGCAGGCCTGAGCCGTTCGTCGCTAACAATGCACCCATCCGGATCGAGGGCGTACTAATCAGGTAAGGACTCTACTCGTTGGAGACAACACCATGATCCTGTCCAGGTTGACCGCCCTTGTTCTCACTGCCCTTTTGTCCTGTGCCGCCTTCGCCGGGACCATCGGCTCGAGCACCGGCCCGACCAATCCGGTGGAAAAACCCAGGGCCCCCGCCATCAAGAGTGCCCCCGGCATGAATACCGATGGCACCACGATCGACCACAACCTGCCGCCCTCCACCAGCACCGACCCGCGGGTTCAAGGCAATGACGCGGGACGTCAGGGCGGTATAAATTTGCCAGGCAGCAAAACACCCAGCAGCGGCGGACTCGGCTCGACCACTAGCGGCAGCTCGGGTGATGACGACGATGACAGTCAATAGTTGCCAATTTGAGGACAGAAGCTGGAACGAAGAATTTTGCGCTATCAGGAATGTGCAGGCAGGAATTGATTGAGGCGCTGCGCAAGGCAAGTGAGTGCCGGATCATGTGTTGAGTTTAAGGGCCTCTTCGCGGGCAAGCCCGCTCCCACAGGATCGGTGCCAGACCACAATTCGATGTGTGAATGCAGAACCCTGTGGGAGCGGACTTGCTCGCGAAGACATCAGCACATCCAACATCGATGTGACCGACAGATCGCATTCGCGAGCAAGCCCGCTCCCACAGGAGATCACCTGCACCGTCAGACTTCGGTGGTCAGCGTTGTTTCAGTCGGTCTATGACCACCGCCAACAACAAAATCGAACCCCGGATCACATACTGATAAAACGTATCGATGTTCTTCAGGTTCATCGCATTCTCGATGATCGCCAGAATCAGCACCCCGGCAATCACATGCCGGATCATGCCGATCCCGCCACTCAACGACACCCCGCCCAGCACGCAGGCCGAGATCACCGTCAGCTCGAAACCCTGACCGATCATCGGTTGGCCGGAGGTCATGCGCGAAGCCAGGATCACCCCGGCCAACGCGCCGATCACGCCATGCACGGCGAAGATGATGATCTTGGTCCGGTCGACATTCACACCGGCCAGCAGCGCCGCTTCCTGGTTGCCGCCGATGGCCATGGTGTTGCGCCCGTAGGTGGTGTAGTTCAGCAGCCAGCCGAAGAACAGGAAGCAGACGATGGTGATCAGGATCGGCACCGGTACGCCAAACAGCTGGCCGTTACCGAACACAAAGAACGATTCCTGGGACACCCCCACCGCTTTGCCGTTGGCGAAGATGTAGGCCAGGCCACGCACGATCTGCATGGTCGCCAGCGTGGTGATCAGCGCGTTGACCCGCAGCTTGGCGATCACTATCCCGTTGATCAGCCCGACGATCAGGCCCATCACCAGCGCCGCACAGACACCGAGAAACACGCTGTTGGTGTCGCGCATCACCACCGCCGCGACTACCCCGGCGCAGGCAATCACCGAGCCCACCGACAAGTCGAAATGCCCGGACGCCAGGCAATACAACATGGTGCATGCAGCGATCCCGGTGGTGGAAATCGCCAGGCCCAGGCCACGCATGTTCAGCGGTGAAAGGAAGTTGTCGATCAGCAAGGTGCAGGCGACAAAGATGCCGACCGCCGCCAGCAGCATCACCCAGTCATCGAGGAAGCGTCGCAGGTCCAGCGGTTTGCGCGTGGTCGGCAGGGTGTTGTTTTGGGTTGTCATCATAGTCACCTCTCAGTTCGCCACGCCGTCGGCGCGTTGGCGCGGCAAAGCCAGTTGCAGCAGGTTGGATTCGTTGGCCTGTTCGCGGCTCAGCTCGCCACGCAGGGCGCCTTCGCACAGCACCAGGATGCGGTCGGAAATGCCCATGACTTCCATCAAGTCGCTGGACACCACAATCACCGCGATCCCCTCGGCGGCCAGGTTATGGATGATCTGGTAGATCTCGGCCTTGGCACCGATGTCGATGCCGCGGGTGGGTTCGTCGAGCAACAGCACCTTCATCGGCATCGACAGCCAGCGGCCGAGAATGGCCTTCTGCTGATTGCCACCGGACAGGTACATGATTTTCTGCGCCGGGTTGGGCGTCTTCACTTTCAGCGCCTTGATCTGCTGCTCGGCGTTGTCCTTCTCCCACAGACCGCGCAACAGGCAACCGAAGGTGGAGTGAGCGCCGCGCGCACTGATGTTGATGTTCTCAGCGACGCTGGCCAGCGGCAGGATGCCTTCCTTCTTGCGGTCCTCGGGGCACAACAGGATTCCGGCGGCAATCGCGTCCCGGGGTGAACGCAGCTTCAGTTCATGGCCTCGAAGCTTCAGCTGTCCGGCACTGTGGCGCGCCAGACCGCTGAGCAGGCGCAACAGTTCGGTGCGACCGGCACCGACCAGCCCGAACAGCCCGAGGATTTCGCCTTTGTGCACCTCGAAACTCACCGGCTCGTGCAACCCCAGCCCGAGCAGACCGTCGACCTTGAGTGCCACCGCGCCGCGCTGGCGCGGGCGGTAATCGTAGATATCCTGGATGTCGCGCCCGACCATGCAGGTGACCAGTTGATCGTGGGTCAGCTGGCTCATGTCGTCGAAGGTGCGCACGTAACGCCCGTCCTTGAACACCGTCACCGCGTTGCAGATGCGGAACACTTCTTCCATGCGGTGGGAGACATAGAGCACCACTTTGCCCTCGTCCCGCAGCCGGCCGATGATCGCCATCAAGCGGTCGATTTCCCGTGCCGAAAGGCTGCTGGTGGGTTCGTCGAAGGCAATCACATGGGCGCCACGGGACAACGCCTTGGCGATTTCCACCAGTTGCCGCTGGCCGAGGGACAGGCGCCCGACTTTCTCTTGCGGGTCGATTTCATCGGCCAGGCCTTTGAGACAGGCCAGTGCCTGCTGGCGCAGGGTACTGCGATTGATCAGGCCGAAACGGGCTGGCAGATGCCCGAGAAACAGGTTTTCGGCCACGGTCATTTCCGGCACCAGATGCAGCTCCTGGTGGATCACCGCGACGCCACTGCCGATGCTGTCGGCGGTGGACTTGAAGTCCATCGTCCGCTCGCCGATCTGCAAGGCACCGCTGCAAGGCGTGTAGGCCCCGCCGAGGATTTTCAGCAGCGTCGACTTGCCGGCGCCGTTCTCGCCCATCAAGGCATGAACCTGCCCCGGATGGGCGACGAAGCTGATGTTGTCCAGCGCCTTCACCCCGGGAAAGGTCTTGCCGATCCCTTTGAAGCGCAAGCTGCCGGTAAGGCTGTGTTCGTGTTGGATTGTTTGCGCGTGCATAACCACCTCTTCACACCGATCAGGCAGCCCCGCCGCCGAGGCCGCCGCTGAAATCAAACGGCTGTCAGTTCCACAGGCCGATCTTTTCCAGTTCCTGCTTGAAGTTGTCGCGGGTGATCAGCGTCACGTCGTCCATGGCGGTGAATTTCGCAGGTTCTTTGCCGGTGGTGACCCAGTCGTACATCATGCTCGCGGTGTTGTAGCCCTCGATGTGCGGGCTCGGCAGCATCGAGCCGTAGAAGCCGCTGTCGGGTTTTTTCAGCTCGCCGATGGCGTCGGTACCGTTGATGCCGATGCCGATCACGTTGGCCGCCGCGAAACCGGCGCTCTCGGTGGCGCGCACACCGCCCAGGACGGTGTTGTCGTTCATGCCGCCGATGATCAGGTTCTTCGCCGCCCCCGGCAGTTTCACCAGGGCCGAGTTGGTGGCGTCCATGCTGCCCGGCACGTCGAGGGTCTTGAGGGCCGCGAACAGGATGTGGTCTTTCGGCATGCCGGCATCTTCCAGCGCTTTCACCGAACCGTCGGTGCGCTTCTTGCCGGTGTCGAGTTCGTTGTAGGTGTTGATCACCGCATAGGTGTCTTTCCAGTCCCAGCCGCGCTTCTTCGCTTCGGTCGCCATGGCATTACCTTGTTTCTGGCCGACTTCGAAAGCAGCCATGCCAAGGTACGGCACGTCTTCCATGAACTTGCCGCCGGCATCGACGAAACGGTCATCGACGGCAATCACTTTCAAGCCGTTGAGCCTGGCCTTGGCCATGATCGCCGGGCCGAGGGACACGTCCGGCGGGCAGATCACGAACCCCTTGGCGCCGTTGGCGGCGAGGCTATCGATAGCCGAAAGGGTTTTCTCGCCGTCCGGCACGGCAATCTTGATCAGGGTGAAGCCCTTCTCTTTCCCGGCCTTTTCGGCAAAGGCCCACTCGGTCTGGAACCAGGGTTCTTCCGCCTGCTTGACCAGAAAACCGATCTTCACTTCCTCGGCTGCCAGCAGCGTGTTACTCAGGCTGAACGCCGAGACCGCCAACGCGGCACAGCACAGGGAACGGATAGCATGACGACGATTCATAAGCTGACTCCTTGTTATTTTTCTTGAGCGTTCTTTGAAAGCGTTCTTTGTTAACCAGCGGGCGGTAAAAACATACTGCCAATAGTCATATCGTATGATGATTGGATTTCAGGCGTAGCAACGCGCCTGAAAGCCCGATCACTCAGTCGTGGTACATCACCGAGCGACCACCATCGATGGTGATGCACGAGGCATTGATGAACGGTGCCTCATCGCTGGCCAGGAACACGGCGGTCATTGCCACTTCGATCGGCTGTCCGATACGGCGCGGCGGGTGCAGGTCAAACGCACGCTGGCGTTCGGCGTGGGGGTCGGCAAATCCGTTCCAGTAATCGACGTTCAACTGGGTTTCGATGTAGCCCGGCGCAATCGCGTTGACGCGCACACCCTTGGGCGCATATTCGATGCCCAGCGCACGGGTCAGGCCGAGCAAGCCATGCTTGGCCACCGGGTACGGGAAGCAGCCAGGAATGATGTGGGTGGAATGGGTGGACGCGATATTGATGATGCTGCCGATGCCCTGCTCGATCATCTGCGGCAGCACCGCCTTGCAACCGTACCAGGCGCCGTCGAGGTCGATGGCAAAGCAGCGACGCCAGTCTTCCTCGGTCATTTCCAGCGGATCACGGAACACGTTGACCCCAGCGCAGTTGACCAGCACATCGATCCGACCGTGCAGGTCGATCGCCAGCCGGGCCATGGCGTGCAGATCCTGCTGACGCGACACGTCGGCCTTGATTGCCACCACATCGGCGCCCTGGTCCCGCCAGTGCGCCGCGACCTTCTCGACTTTCTCGGCCTGAATGTCGCTGATGATCAGCCTGGCCTGCTGGGACGCGAAGGTCGCCACAATCGCTTCGCCAATACCCTGAGCGGCACCGGTCAGCAATACGACCTTGTTTTTCAGGCGTTCGCCCTTCGGCGGTTCGGGCACCGGTGGCAATGACAGTGGTTCAGCCATGGATCAAGACTCCTGTTCGAAGACACGATGAAAACCGGGCATCTGTCGATGTCCGGTTAAAAGGCGCCGGGTAGGAAACAGGTGAATGCGAAAACGTTTCAGCTCGGAAACGTTCTGAGGCACAGGCTCCGCAAGGGAGCACGGGGGAACTTCGCTGCATCACTTCACCTGTTTTGTTTTTTTGAGTGTGAGTGCATGTAACTGGTGAGGCCGACTATAAACCCGGCCCGCGGCAAATCTCAATATATATATTTGCATCCCATATTTTGGGATTTATCCAACGAAACGCGTGCAACGTTTTCCAGGCACATCCACTGCAATCGACAATACAGCCCCATCCAACGGATGGCCCAGCGGACTTGCCGCGCTGGTGATGTACAGGGTTTTCAGGTCTGTACCGCCGAACACGCAACTGGTGGGACGACTGACCGGTAGCTCGATGATCCGATCGACGTTGCCGTCCGGGCTCAACCTGAGCAGGCAGCTGCCGTCCCAACGGGCATTCCAGATAAAACCTTCGGCATCCATCGCCGAACCGTCCGGGCCGCCACGCCCGTGCGGACCAAACCAGACCTGCGGCGTATCGAGGGCTCCGTCGGTACGGATGAAATGTCGATACAAGGTGCCGTCGAGGCTGTCGCCGAAATACACGGTGGTGGCGTCATCGCTCCACAGCAGCGTGTTGGGAATGCCCAGATTGCGCAGCAAAGGCGCAACCCGCCCGGCGCGATCGATGCGGAACAGTCCACCGGAACGACGGACGATGGGCAGGTCTTCGCCGTGTTCTCCGATATTGTTTTGCATGGTGCCGAGCCAGAGTCGGCCTTGAGCGTCGCAACGGGCTTCGTTGGGGCGATTGCCCGGTTGCGGATCGGCCACGCAGAGCAGCGTCAGGCGCGGTTCCAGGCCGGGTGAGTCGAGATCGAGGCGATACACACCGCTACTCAATGCCACCAGCGCGTCGCCGCTTTCACAGGGGATGAAGGCTGACACATGCTCCGGCATCTGCCAGATCTGCACGTTGGCGCCGATCAATCGCAGCGCCTGTTTACCGGCGATATCCACCCAGTACAGGGCTTGGGTGGGCGCATCCCAGAACGGGCCTTCGCCCAGTTGTGCCCGATGTCCGGTCACCGCAGTCCACGCCATGAAACCTCCTGCATTGTTCTTGTTTTTATGTGGGGATTTTCGTTGTCAGCTGGCCTTTTTATCGGCCATGACTTGCGGGTAGTAGCGCTTGATCGCCAGGTCCGCGTTATCGATCAGGGTCATGCAGGCCCAGACACCCCGGGCGGTATCACGGGCCGCGATAGCCTCAGCCAGGTCCCGGTGAATCGGCAGGGTGCGACGCAGTTCATCCGGGTCGGCGGCGGACACTTCAAAAGCCACCGCCAGCAACGCGCCGAGGGCGGGAACCATTTGTTCGATGAATTGATTGTGGCTGGCGGCGAGGATGCATTCGTGGAAGAGCTGGTCGGCGCGGTTGTAATCGATGCCGCTGTCCACCGCCCGTTCCAGCGCGTTGCAGGCCAACAGGATCGCGTTCACCTGTTCGCCGGTTGCGCGCTCGCAAGCCCAGCGCACGGCCATCGGTTCGATGGTACGGCGCAGGTCGAGCAGATCGTCGACGAAGTTTTCCGGCAAGCCGCTGCGCGACAACCAGCCGACGACTTGTGGATCGAAGAGGTTCCAGCGCCGCACCGGCAAGACCCGCGTGCCGACTTTCGGCCCGACCTCGAGCATGCCTTTGGCAACCAGGGTCTTGATGGCTTCACGGATGACCGTGCGGCTCACGCCGAGCTGTTCGCCGAGGTCGGCTTCGACCTTGAGTGACTCACCCGGCTTGACCTGCCCCGTGGCGAGCCAGCAACCCAGCCAGTCAACCGTCGAAGCATGAAAGCTGCTGGACATGGACACCTCAAAGCCGTTCGCAATGGAGGCCCACGCTAATCATCATATGATTGGATGTCAATTTGATTTTTTAAACGTTCGGAAAGCACTGTGGGAGCGAGCCTGCTCGCGAAGACGGGGTCATGTCCGATGCAGATGTCGACTGACCCAGCGCTTTCGCGAGCAGGCTCGCACACAGTGTTGTTATGCGTCAGGGTTCGAGACCGATGGGGAAGAACTCACCGCCGCTCCAGACACCCAGCCAGCGCTGGCCGTCGATCTCGCGGCTCACTGCCAGCTCTACCAATTGATAGAACACGTTGCGATGGATCAACGCTTCAAGATTGCTGCGCACATGCACGTAAGGGGCTGGCTCTTGCGTTACCGGGTCGATGACCACGCGCATCGGATGCCCGACACCGGCCTCGGTGAATTCATCAACGTTGGTGGTAAAGCGCAACACCTGCGCCTCGCCCTCGCCTTCCACATCGACGGCAATCGCCACGAACGGCGCATCGTCGACCTTGATGCCAACCTTTTCGACCGGAGTGATCAGGAAATAATCATCGCCATCACGGCGGATGATGGTGGAGAACAGCTTGACCATCGGCTTGCGCCCGATCGGCGTACCCAGGTAATACCAAGTGCCGTCCCGGGCGATGCGCATGTCGATGTCGCCGCAGAAATCGGGATTCCACAGGTGCACCGGCGGCAAGCCTTTGGTCTTGGGGATTTGCCCCAGCAGGTCGTTGGCTTTTTGCGGGCCACTCATGGCGTTCTCCTCGGGATTACTGGTCGCTGAGCCCTAACAGGCTGCGCGCATATTGCTCCAGCGGCGGGCCCATCAGGTCTTCGGGTTTTTTATCGTGGAACGTCAGTAAACCGCCACGACTCTTGATGGTTGCAGTATCAATCAAATACTGGGTGCTGGTCTCGATCAACATGATCTGAATCATACCGCTGTCGATGCCGAGACGATCCAGAGCCTCCTGATCCAGCCACTCGTCCGAGTTGCCGATACGATCGTCAGACTTGGCGAAGCGGGTGTAGAGCAGATAGTGCGCACCGGCGGCACGGGCTTCGCCCATGGCCTGGTCGAGGCCTTCGGGCGTGCGGGCACGACGGACCATCGGGAAGTATTCGACGAAACCATCGAACGCGACTTCGGCGATCACGTTGGGCCGCGGGTAGACGTCGCTGCCTGGCGGCATGAAAGCGCCCTGGGCGATGTAGACGAACGAGTCCGGTTGAATGCGCAGATTGTTTACGCGACGGCTGTCACTGTGGTCGAGCAACCCCGCATCGCTCATATGGTAACGAGTCCCTTCGGCCATATCGCTGACGCTCATGCAGCCACCAAGTGCCAAAACGGCCAGCAGCAAAACCAGGCTACGCATCCTATCCTCCAGAGGCCGGTGTCGGAAAACCGGCGAATGGCCGTAGGATGCAGCTTCCGCGCCAGCTCAAGTTGATCGTTGCCTGATCAAACGCAATCGCGGGCAAGCCACGCTCCCACAGGGTTTACGCAAAACCCTGTGGGAGCGTGGCTTGCCCGCGATGAGGCCGGTTCAACCGCCGATAATCTTCATGACAGTCGCGCCACCAGAGAACGCCACTTCCTGCTTGTCACCTAAGGCTTTCACCAGCAGCCGCTGCAATGCCGGCAGTGCTTGATGGCGCGGCTTGTCCAGCAGGTCGCCGATGTAATGGCGATTGCTCGACGACAGGCAGCCATGCAGCCACCCGGTAGAAGACAAACGAAGTCGCGAGCAGGTACGGCAGAAAGGCACGCTCTCGTTGGCGATCACGCCGAAATGGCCATGCCCCGGAATTTCATAGCGCACCGCTGTCGCATCGACGGGCGCATCGGCCTGCAGATACTCGTAGCGCTCGCCGATCAGGCTCAGCAATTGCTGGAGGCTGACGAACTGTTGCAGAAAGGCATTGGAATCGTTGGCCAAGTGGCCCATGCGCATCAGCTCGATGAAGCGCAGTTCATAACCGCGTTCCAGGCAGTAATCGAGCAGCGGCATCACTTGATCAAGGTTCTGCCCGCGCAGCGGCACCATGTTGACCTTGATCTTCATGCCGGCCGCACTGGCCTCGCTCATGCCGTTGAGCACGGTGGCCAGGTCGCCGCCCCGGGCAATGCCGCGGAACGCACTGGCGTCGAGGGTATCGAGGGAAACGTTGAGGCGCCGAATGCCGGCGTTCACCAGCAGCGGCAGTTTCTTCGCCAGCAACTGGCCATTGGTGGTCAGGCTGATGTCTTCCAGGCCCATCTGCCCGACCGCCGTCATGAACGCCTCGAGTTTCGGGCTGACCAGCGGCTCGCCGCCGGTAATGCGCAGACGCTCGATGCCCGCCGCTTCAATCAGATAAGCCACGCCGCGCGCCATGGCTTCGGCCGACAACTCATCCTGCGCAGCCACCAGCCGCTTGCCATTGGGCACGCAGTAGGTACAGGCGTAATTGCAGGCTGAGGTCAGACTGATTCGCAAGTTGCGAAAACGCCTGCCTTGACGGTCAACGATCATGGTCACTCCGGCGGAAGAATATTCGGGCCGCTAAAACTTGACTCAGAAATCAAGTTTTAGCAAGTCCTCTACCTGAGTATATTCCTGCGGTACTGCGCCAAGTAGCGAAATCATGGCGCAATAAGGCAACTGAATGGCTCAGCTGCTGGGAGTGTCGGTGTCGCGCTTGCGCTTGTTGCCCATGCGCACGCCGATGTCCATGAGGAACTGGAAGAAACCCTCCTGATCTTCCAGCACATTGCTCCAGAACGGCGAGTGATACAGCGCGACGGCACCGTGCACCAGCGCCCAGGATGCGCAGTAATGGAAGTAAGGTGGCACGTCCTCCAGCTTGCCTTCGCTGATCCGGCCCTTGATCAGCAGGGTCAGGCGTTCGAAGTTCGAGGCACGGATCTTGTGCAGCTCCTCGATCATCTCCGGCACCTGGTTGCCCTTGACCACTTTCTCTTCAAGGCGGTCGAACAGGCGATAGCGTTGAGGATCGCGCATGCGGAATTCGAAATAGGCGCGGGACAGGGCTTCCTTGTCCTTGTCGACGTCGGCGGAGTGCAACAGCTCGTTCAAATCGCGCTCGTAGTCGAGCATCAGGCGCAGATAGATTTCCGCCTTGGATTTGAAGTGCTTGTAGATCGTGCCTTTGCCGATACCGACGGCATCAGCAATCATCTCGACGGTGACACTGTCTTCACCTTGTTCGAGGAACAGCTTGAGCGCGGTATCGAGAATTTCCTGCTCGCGGCGACGGAATTCACGGACCTTACGAGGTTCTTTATGCATAAGAAAAGGTCTGTCGGGGTCAAAATTCGAAGCCGCGTATTATGCCTAACTTACGCAAAAATGCACGGATCATCCGACCATATCTGCGCTTTCTGGTCATTCCGCGCACGTTTACAGGGTGATGAGAACTCTTCCGAAGCGCACGTATTCCAAATTTGTTTAAAAACCCGGGCCGCCAAACTGGACGAGGCGCAATCCTGATCAATACTTGAACTGTCGGCGGGGCATCTCCCCCAAGTGTCACGCCGATATTGGTACCAACGGACCGCGTGCCATTGTTTTACTCCTAATGGTCTTAACCCGGATTCACCCCCCAGAACCCGGGTTTTTTTTGCCTGCGATTTAACCTTTTACGTGTGCCAGCGGGAACAGCCGCTTGAAATTCGCCGTGGTTTGCTCGGCAAACCGCTCGTAGGGCTCACCACGCAACATTGCCAGAAATTCCGCAACTTCGCGCACGTACTGCGGCAGGTTTGGCTTGCCTCGATAGGGAATCGGCGCCAGGTACGGCGAGTCGGTTTCCACCAGCAATCGGTCAGCCGGCACCTTGCTGGCCACATCGCGCAACGCGTCGGCATTGCGAAAAGTGACAATCCCGGACAGTGAAATGTAATAGCCCATGTCCAGCGCGGCCCTCGCCATCTCCCAGTCTTCGGTAAAGCAATGCAATACGCCCGCCTGGGGCAGCGCCGCTTCACGCAGCAAATCCAGAGTATCGGTGCGGGCACCACGGGTGTGGATGATCACCGGTTTGCCAGTCTGTTGCGCCGCTTGCAGGTGCAGGCGGAACGACTCCTGCTGCAACTCTGCCGCTTCCGGTTCGTAGTGGTAGTCGAGGCCTGTTTCGCCAATCGCCACCACCCGCGGATGATTGAGCTCCTGCAACAGCCAGTCCAGCGCCGGCGCGGCACCCGGCTGCACATCCAGAGGGTGCACACCCACCGAGCAGTCGACGTCGTCATAACGTTCGGCCAGGGCTTTGACGTCGGCCGCATTGTCCGCGCTGACTCCGATACACAGAAAGTGCCCTACCCCACGCTGCCGGGCCGCATCAAGGGCAGCATCCAGGGAGCCGTCGTGGGCGGTCAGGTCGAGGCGATCAAGGTGACAATGGGAATCTACGAGCATAAAGGGCCGCAACTTGCATCAAATGAGTGGGACGGTCGGATGTTCTGATACTCAGAGTCTAGGCGCGGACAGTCATCGTTGGGCAGGCAACGACACCCATTGCACCAGCAATGCCTCCAGCAGCAAGGCCGGATTGAGGTTGGCCTTGCTCAAGACTTTCTGTCGCTGGGCGAGGATCCAGTCCTGAATATCGAGGACCTTGCCCTGGGCGCTTTTCTGCGCCAGGTATTGCACGACCTTGCGCATGTCGGTCAGGCCGAGGCCGGCTTCATCCTGGGTCAACTGATAACGCAGGATCAGGCTCGACCAATCGCAGAACCAATCGAACAGGCGCAACATCGGAATGTTTTTCCATTCTTCGGCCAGTTGCGTCGGCGACTGCTGTTGCTTGAGGAGTTTCTTCACCCCCTCCACCACTTGCGCGCGCTGTTCACGCACGCCCTGGGCCTGGAGATTGACCGCCGCCAGCGGCGAACCGGCAGCCAGCGTCAGCAGTTCGACGCGCTCGTCTTCGGAGCACTCCGGCAATGCTTGGGCGAGCCACTTCAAGCTCATGGCCTCACCCGGCAGCGGACAGGCCTGCTGCACGCAGCGACTCTTGATGGTTGGCAACAATCGGCTCGGCTGATGGCTGACCAGCAACAAAACGGTATCGCCGGACGGTTCTTCAAGGCTTTTGAGCAAGGCGTTGGCGGCGTTGATGTTCATCGACTCGGCCGGCTCGATCAGCACCACTTTGCGCCCGCCCAACTGCGCGGTCTGCACCACGAAACCGACCAGGTCGCGAACCTGATCGACCTTGATCGCCTTGTCGGCTTCCTCCGGCTCCAAGATGTAGTTATCCGGATGGCTGCCAGCCTTGAGCAGCAGGCAGGATTTGCATTCTCCGCAGGCCTCCAGCGCGTTCGGGCGCTGGCACAGCAAGCTGGCCATCAAGCGCTCGGCCA
Organism: Pseudomonas sp. GL-B-12; assembly: GCF_019955895.1. NCBI lineage: Bacteria > Pseudomonadati > Pseudomonadota > Gammaproteobacteria > Pseudomonadales > Pseudomonadaceae > Pseudomonas > Pseudomonas sp. GL-B-12. Next base: position 15,591 of record NZ_JAHBCX010000066.1, on the reverse strand, counting down.
GTGCCCGCTTGCCGATTCCGGCCGGGCCATGCAGCAGGTAGGCGTGCGCATGTTGGGCGCGACCGGCCAGTTGCTGCCAGAGGCTTGCCTGCCACGGGTAGGCCTCAGCCACGGCTCAACTCCAGCAGGCGCGGCAGCAAGGCATCCAGCGATTGCTGGACCTTTGCCAACGGTTGGGCAGCATCGACCAGCACATAACGCGCCGGATCCGCCTCGGCCCGCTTGAGGAAGGCACTGCGCACGGCATCGAAAAAGGTCCGGCCTTCGAGCTCGAAGCGATCCAGACGACCGCGAGCGCTGGCGCGGGCCAGGCCGACCTCGACAGGCAGATCGAAAATCAGCGTCAGGTCTGGACGCAGATCGCCCTGGACGAAGGTTTCCAGGGTCGCGATGCGCTCCAGCGACAAGCCGCGACCGCCGCCCTGATAAGCGTACGTCGAATCGGTAAAACGATCACACAAGACCACGGCACCGCGGGCCAGCGCCGGACGAATCACTTCGGCCAGGTGCTGGGCACGCGCCGCGAACACCAGCAGCAACTCGGTATCCGGGTTCATGACTTCTTCGACCGGGGCCAACAACACTTCACGGATGCGCTCGGCCAACGGCGTGCCACCCGGCTCGCGGGTCAGCACCACCTCGATGCCGGCGGCGCGCAAGCGCTCGGCCAGGTATTCGCGGTTGGTGCTCTTGCCAGCGCCTTCCGGGCCTTCCAGAGTAATAAACAAGCCAGTCACAGGCAGTCCTTAGTCAGAGTCATTGCGGGCTTTTCGGTGCGTTGGCATCAGAGGCCGACGTTTCAGGGGCCGGCGCAGGATCTTGCGGCGGCACCTGCGGCAGCGCCTCGGGAGCCGTGTTCGGTGAAGCGGCCGGGATCGGCGCCAGCTCCTGCGAAGCCTTGGCCTCCTGCGTACCGTTTTGCTCAGCCTGGGTTGGCGGCATCTCGGGCGCAGTAGCGGGCGCCGGACTGGAGCGATAATCGGCGCGACGCTTGAGCTGGAACTCCTTCACAGCATTGTTGTGTGCATCCAGGTCGTCGGAGAACACGTGAGTGCCATCACCGCGCGCCACGAAGTAAAGACTGTTGCCCTCCACCGGATTGAGTGCCGCATGGATGGCTTCGCGACCGACCATCGAAATCGGCGTCGGTGGCAGGCCCGCATTCATGTAGGTGTTATAGGGCGTCGCTTCCTTGAGATGAGCCCGGGTCAGCTTGCCGCTATAGCGGTCGCCGAGGCCGTAGATCACCGTTGGGTCGGTCTGCAGCAGCATGCCCATCGCCATGCGCCGTACAAACACACCAGCAATCTGCCCGCGCTCCTGCGGTACGCCGGTTTCCTTTTCCACCAGCGAAGCCATGATCAGCGCCTGGTAGGGCTCGGTGTACGGCACATCGGAAGAGCGCTGTTCCCACTCCTTGGCGAGCACTTCGTCGAGGCGGTCGTAAGCGGTTTTCAGCAGCTCGATATCGGACATGCCTCGCACGTAACGATAGGTGTCAGGGAAGAAGCGCCCTTCCGGAAAAATCCCAGTGTGGCCGAGCTTGTCCATGACCTGGCTATCGTTCAAACCATTGAGGCTATGATCGAGCTTTTCTTCCTTGGCCAGCGCTGCGCGGACCTGACGGAAATTCCAGCCTTCGACCAGGGTCAGGCTGTACTGAACCATTTCCCCGCGTTTCCACAGGTCGATCAGGCCTTCGACGGTCATGCCCGGTTGCAGGCGATATTCGCCGCTGTGCAGGGGTTGTTTGGCGAGATTAAAGCGCCAATAGACCCGCAGCCAGAACGCGTCCTTGATGACGCCATTGGCTTCGAGTCGGTAGAAGGTGCGGGTCGGCGTCGTGCCCTTGGGCACATCCAGCAATTGTTCCTGGGCAATGTTCAGCGGCTGTACCAGCGCCGAATGAATTTTCCAGGCTGAAGCACCCAACAGCAGCCCCGCCAGAACCACTCCGGTTTCCAGCAGCAGCAAGAGTTTACGTCTCACGTATCAAGCATCCAGTAGCACACGGGAAATGGTTTGGAGTTTACGGGTGAGCGGCCCAACCGGCCAGTGAAGAGCAGCATAGGCGCGCACCGGCCAGATACCATACACGCTGTTGCAGACAAAGACTTCGTCAGCCCATTGCAGCTGTTCGAGGGGGATATCGGTGATTTGCGTGGGGATTCCCAGCGACCTGGCCTGAAACAATATTTCTTCACGCATGACGCCTGCCACGCCGCAGCGCTTGAGGTCAGCGGTGATGAGCACGCCATCACGCACCAGGAACAAGTTGCTGAACACGCCTTCAATCACGCGCCCGGCCTGATCGAGCATCAAGCCTTCGGCATGCTCGGTGTCCTGCCATTCGGCACGGGCGAGGACTTGTTCAAGACGATTCAGGTGCTTGAGGCCGGCGAGTAATGGCTGCCTGGACAATCGCGTGGCGCAAGGAAACAGACGTACACCCTGCTCGCCATGCGCGGCTGGGTAAGCCGCCGGTGGATTGCCTTGCAGAATGCGTCGGGCCTGAGCCGAAGGATCGGGGGCGTAACCGCGCAGACCGTCGCCGCGGGTGAGAATGAGCTTGAGCACCCCGTCACCCAGTGCCGCGGCGTAGGCCAGCAACTCGCTGCGGACCAACTCATGATCGGCAGTAATTGCCAAACGCGAACAGCCGTCAGCCAGACGCGACAGATGCCGGTCCAGCAACACGGGCTGCCCTTTGCGCACGGCGATGGTCTCGAACAGACCATCGCCATAAGCCAGGCCGCGATCCTTCAGCGACAAAGCGTCAGCCGGCTGACCATCGACCCAGCTGTCCATCAGCCTGCGAACCGGCGGAACACCAGCGAGCCGTTGGTGCCGCCAAAACCGAAGGAGTTGGACACCACCACATCGATATCCATGTTGCGCGCAGTGTGCGGCACGAAATCGAGGTCGCAACCTTCGTCCGGCTCATCGAGGTTGATGGTCGGCGGCGCTACCTGGCTGTTGATCGCCAGCACGCTGAAGATCGCCTCGACCGCGCCCGCCGCACCCAGCAGGTGACCGGTCATGGACTTGGTGGAACTGACGGCCAGCTTGTAGGCGTGATCGCCGAACACCGACTTGATCGCATTGACTTCGGCCAGGTCGCCTGCGGGAGTCGAAGTGCCGTGGGCGTTGATGTACTGCACTTGATCGCCATTGATTTTGGCATCGCGCAGCGCATTGGTGACGCAGCGCGCAGCACCCGCGCCATCGGCTGGCGGCGAGGTCATGTGGTAGGCATCGCCACTGGTGCCAAAGCCGATCAGCTCGGCGTAGATGGTCGCGCCACGCGCCTTGGCGTGCTCGAGTTCTTCCAGCACCAGCGCACCGGCACCATTGGACAATACAAAGCCATCGCGGCCCTTGTCCCATGGACGGCTGGCGCGGGTCGGCTCGTCGTTGCGGGTCGACAGCGCGCGGGAAGCACCAAAGCCGCCCATGCCCAGACCGCAGGCCGCCATCTCGGCGCCGCCGGCAATCATCACGTCGGCTTCGTCGTACATGATGTTGCGGGCCGCCATGCCAATGCAGTGGGTACCGGTGGTACAGGCCGTGGCGATGGCGTAGTTAGGTCCCTGTGCCCCCAGATGGATCGACAGGAAACCGGAAATCATATTGATGATCGAGCCTGGCACGAAGAACGGAGAGATCCGTCGTGGGCCGGTCTCGTGCAGGGTGCGGGCGGTTTCTTCGATATTGGTCAGACCGCCAATACCCGAGCCCATGGCCACGCCGATACGCTCACGGTTGGCGTCAGTGACTTCCAGACCGGAATTACGTACCGCCTGAAAACCTGCGGCCAGACCGTATTGAATGAACAGGTCGAGCTTGCGGGCTTCCTTGACCGACAGGTATTCCTCGACATTGAAGTCCTTTACCGAGCCGCCAAAACGGGTGGAATAGGCAGAAAGGTCGGCGTGTTCGATCAGACCAATGCCACTGCGGCCAGCCAGAATGCCCTGCCAGCTGCTCGGCACATCCGTGCCCAGTGGCGACAACATACCCATACCGGTGACTACGACGCGTCTACGCGACACAGCACTCTCCTTTTTCAAATGACGACTTTGCATCAGGCCTAAAGAAAAAACCGCACGCCGTGATGGCAGTGCGGTTTTTCCATGACAGCGAGCAACGATTACAAACTATTACGCCTGGTGGCTAGTAACGTAGTCGATTGCAGCTTGTACAGTAGTGATCTTCTCGGCTTCTTCGTCAGGGATTTCGGTCTCGAATTCCTCTTCCAGAGCCATCACCAGCTCAACGGTGTCAAGGGAGTCGGCACCCAGGTCTTCAACGAAGGAAGCAGTGTTGACCACTTCTTCTTCTTTAACGCCCAGTTGCTCAGCAACGATTTTCTTGACGCGCTCTTCGATGGTGCTCATACCTTGTTTTCACTCCTAATGGACAAATTCAGGCAGCTGGCCAGTGGGTAAGTGTATAGAAAGGCTTTTCAGCTTTTCAACTGAAAGCTTCACTCCTCGAACCCGGTGACCCTCTGCCTATAAATAGATTGCAGCTTTATAACGGATTTTAGACAGCTCGTATGACATTTTTTTGAAGCAATCCGTCACATTTGAATTACATGTACATCCCGCCGTTCACCGGGATTGTAGCTCCGGTAACGTAAGCCGCACCGTCCGACGCAAGAAAAGCGACCACGGACGCGATCTCTTGAGCTTGTCCCAGACGACCCAGCGGAATCTGCGTCTGCAAGGCTTCACGCTGTGCCTCGGGCAGTTCACGGGTCATATCGGTATCGATGAACCCTGGGGCCACCGAGTTTACCGTAATCGAACGCGAACCGACTTCACGCGCCAGTGCACGGCTGAAACCTTCCAGGCCGGCCTTGGCGGCAGCGTAGTTTACTTGGCCTGCGTTGCCCATGGCACCCACAACCGAACCAATACTGATAATTCGGCCCCAACGGGCTTTGGTCATGCCGCGCAAAACGCCCTTGGACAGGCGGAACAGACTGTTCAGATTGGTATCGACAACGTCGTGCCACTCGTCGTCTTTCATGCGCATCATCAGGTTATCGCGGGTGATACCGGCATTATTGACCAGAATCGCCGGCGCACCGAACTGCTCCTGAATGCTCGCCAGAACACTTGCCACAGACTCGTCGCTGGTGACATTGAGTTCCAGGCCAGTGCCCTGGATACCGTTTTCCTTCAGGGTCGCGGCGATGCGCTCAGCACCCGACGCGGAAGTCGCGGTACCAACAACGATGGCGCCCTGACGACCCAGTTCCAGGGCGATAGCCTGGCCGATGCCACGACTTGCACCAGTGACCAGTGCAACTTTACCTTGCAGACTCATGCAAGCTTCTCCTGATTCAGGCCAACGCTGCGCGGGCGGCAGCGAAAGCGTCTGGGGTATTGAGGTTGGATGTCGACACGCCTTCGGCGCAGCGCTTGTTCAGACCGGCCAGCACTTTGCCTGGACCGCATTCGACCAGTTGGGTCGCGCCCCTGGCGGCCAGCACCTGGACCGATTCAACCCAGCGCACTGGCTTGTAAAGCTGCTCAAGCAGATCGCGCTTGAGGGTTTCCAGATCGGCAGGCACGTCAGCACTGACGTTCTGCACCACAGGAATTTGCGGGACCTGCCAGTCGATCGCGGCGATCGACTCGGCGAAACGCTCGGCCGCCGGACGCATCAGCTCGCAGTGCGACGGCACGCTGACCGGCAACGGCATGGCACGCTTGGCACCACGCGCCTTGCAGCCTTCGATGGCGCGCTCGACGGCAGCCTTGGCACCGGCGATGACCACCTGGCCCGGCGAGTTGAAATTGACCGCACTGACCACTTCGCCTTGCGCCGCTTCGGCACAGGCTGCCAGTACGTCGGCATCATCCAGTCCGAGGATGGCGGCCATGCCGCCCTGCCCCGCCGGAACGGCTTCCTGCATCAGTTGGCCACGACGCTCGACGAGCTTCACCGCGTCGCCCAGGCTCAGACTGCCTGCCGCGACCAGCGCGCTGTATTCACCCAGGCTGTGCCCGGCAACGTAAGCCGGACGCGCACCACCTTCGGCCAGCCACAGACGCCACAGGGCGATAGAGGCGGTCAGAATGGCCGGTTGGGTTTTATCGGTTTGATTGAGTTGCTCTTCCGGCCCTTGCTGGGTCAGTGCCCACAGGTCGTAACCCAGTGCATCGGAAGCTTCTTTGAATGTTTCAAGGACAACCGGATGTTGTGCGCCCAACTCGGCGAGCATGCCGAGGGACTGCGAACCCTGTCCGGGAAAGACGAATGCGAGGGAAGCAGACATGTAACAAGCCCCTAATGATCTTGTCGTCGGAGAGTTGGCGCCCCGCATTGGGGACGCAAGAAACTGACAGTTGGATGGCCCATCGAACCAAGCGGTCACATTTAAGCATTGTCCGACGAAAACGCCTAAAGCAACAAATCCTCCAGACGACCGTGCAGGCGCTCGGGAAGATTCTCCTGAATCTCGATCAAGGCGCGCGCAATGGCACTCTGAAACCCCTGGACCCCCGCAGAACCGTGGCTTTTCACCACAATGCCCTGCAAGCCGAGAAAGCTCGCGCCGTTGTGCCGGGCAGGCGCCAGTTCAGCCTGCAGACGCTTCATCAACGGCAGCGCCAGCGCACCGACCACGCGAGAGGCCATGTTCTTTTTGAACAACGCCTCGATGCGCCCGGCAATCATGGTCGCCAGACCTTCGCTGGATTTGAGCAGGATGTTGCCGACAAAACCGTCACATACCACCACATCCGCTTCGCCACGGTACAAACCGTCGCCCTCGATAAAGCCGATGTAATTGATGCCCCGGGCGCCTTGCAACAACGTCGCTGCCAGCTTGACCTGCTGATTGCCCTTGATGTCTTCGGTGCCGATGTTCAGTAAGGCTACCCGTGGGCGCACTATGCCCAGGGTTTCCGCCGCAACCGAACCCATGACCGCAAACTGCAACAGATGCTCGGCACTGCAATCGACGTTGGCGCCCAGGTCGAGCAATTGGCAGTAACCCTTTTGCGTCGGAATCGCCGCGACCATGGCCGGACGATCAATGCCCGGCAGGGTCTTGAGCACGAACCGCGACAACGCCATCAGCGCCCCGGTGTTGCCGGCACTGACACAGGCCTGGACCTTGCCATCACGCAACAACTCAAGCGCCACACGCATCGACGAGTCAGGCTTGCCACGCAAGGCCTGGGCAGGTTTTTCGTCCATGGTGATGACTTCGCTCGCCGGCGTAATCGACAGGCGCGCGCGATCCACAGCCGGGTGGCCAGCGATCAATTCTTCAAGAAGGGAGGGTTGACCGACGAGGGTCAGGTGCAGCGAGGGTGTAGCAGACAGGCAAGCAAGGCTGGCCTGAACAATGCTGCGGGGACCGAAGTCCCCGCCCATTGCGTCAATCGCGATGACTTGAGCGGACAAGTGATTACTCGTCAGCGCCCTTGTCGATCACTTTACGGCCACGGTATACGCCTTCTGGCGATACGTGGTGACGCAGGTGAACTTCACCGGTGGTTTTTTCTACAGACAGGGTGCTAGCCTCGAGAGCGTCGTGCGAACGGCGCATGTCACGGGCAGAGCGGGATTTTTTGTTCTGCTGAACAGCCATAATTGATTAACTCCTAAACGTTTGGGTCACGCTTTAACTGCGCCAATACACTGAACGGGTTGGACCGCGTTACCTCGTCCTCGCTCGGTTCGGGCTCATCGAGACCCGCCGGCTGCTGGCATTCTTCCGGATGATGAGCAGGCACAATGGGCAAGGCGAGCAGAAGCTCCTCCTCGATCAGTGACTGCAGATCCAAAGGATCTTCGCCCAGTTCCAGCACGTCATAACCTTTCGGCAACGACTGGGTATTCGCACCCTCCTTCACCACAGCGTAACTGCATTCGCTGTGGATCGGCAGGGTGACCAGCTCAAGACAACGCTGGCAAACCATTTTGACTTCAGTGTCGATAAAGCTGTGGATGACCACAGATTTACGTTCATCTCGTTCAAAAACGAATTTAGCCTGCACCGTACCGACATTGTCGGAAAGCGGGTCGCAGAGTCTCTCCAAATCGGCCAGCAGCATTTCACCTTGAAGGGTGGTGCCACGATCAGCCAATTTGCGCGGGTCAACGTGAGGTGGAATCGGGTCATTCAACATAGGCGCAGCATTATAGGGATGCACCCGCCCATGTCAAAGGAAATTCAGCCCTGTCCGTCACTTGCAAGCCTCGCTAGAATTCGCACCTGCCTTCTGGAGATGCGCATGCTGCCTTTATTACTCGCTTCTGGCTCGGTCTATCGCCGGGAATTGCTGACCCGCCTGCAGCTGCCTTTCACTTGCAGCTCGCCGGATATCGACGAAAGCCATCGCCCGGATGAGCCCGCCATCGAGCTGGTCAAGCGCCTCGCCGAAGAGAAAGCGCGCGCCCTGGCCGACAGCCATACCGCTCATCTGATAATTGGCTCCGACCAGGTCGCCGTGCTGGGAAACCGGATTATCGGCAAGCCCCACACGTTCGAAAAAGCCCGCGAGCAACTGCTGGCCGCCAGCGGTGCCAGCGTGACGTTCCTGACCGGCCTGGCCCTGCTCAACAGCCAGACCGGGCACTGCCAGGTCGATTGTGTGCCCTTCACCGTACACATGCGCACACTCGACGCGACCCGTATCGAACGCTACCTGCACGCTGAACAACCCTACGACTGCGCAGGCAGCTTCAAGGCCGAAGGTCTGGGGGTCAGCCTGTTTCGCAGCACCGAGGGACCTGACGCCACCAGCCTGATCGGCCTGCCGCTGATTCGCCTGATCGACATGTTGCTGGCCGAAGGCGTGCAGATACCCTGAGTCTCAATACTAAAAAACCGGCCTCGCAGGCCGGTTTTTCATGTCACCGCAAAATCAGCGCAGCGACGGACCGTTAAAACCCATCCACATCGCCAAGTGCTCAGCCACGCTGGCACCGAGCTTTTTCGAGAAGCGATCGAATGGCGACTCCTGAACGGTAAAGTCCACCAGCTCCTTCTCGCCGATCACATCCCGCGCAACCGAACTGGCATTACCCAGCCCATCGATCAACCCAAGCGGCAGCGCCTGCTCGCCGGACCAGACCAGACCGGAGAACAGCTCCGGATGATCCTTGTCCTTCAGGCGATCGCCGCGCCCCTGCTTGACGCTACTGATGAACTGCTTGTGGGTCGTATCGAGCACACCCTGCCAGAAGGCGGTTTCTTCCGGCTTTTGTGGCTGGAACGGATCGAGGAACGACTTGTGCTCGCCAGAGGTGTAGGTACGACGTTCGACGCCCAGTTTCTCCATGGTGCCGACAAAACCATAACCGGCTGCCGTCACACCGATGGAGCCGACCAGGCTCGCCTTGTCGGCGTAGATCTGATCTGCCGCGCTGGCGATGTAGTAAGCGCCGGAAGCCCCCAGGTCGGAAATGACCGCATACAGCTTGATGTCCGGGTGCAGGCCGCGCAGACGACGGATCTCGTCATAGACATAACCCGACTGCACCGGACTGCCGCCCGGGCTGTTGATGCGCAGGATGACGCCCTTGACCTTCTTATCCTCGAAAGCCGCGCGCAGGCTGCCAACGATATTGTCTGCGCTGGCCGGCTCCTTGTCGGCAATCATGCCTGTCACATCGATCAACGCCGTGTAATTGGCACTGAGGGTAGCTGCCTTCTCCATATCCATCAGCGGCGAAAACAGGGCAATTGCGCCGAACAGATACACAAAAGTCAGTGATTTGAAGAATATCCCCCAGCGACGGGACCGGCGCTGCTCCTGCACGCCGGCCAGCAGCGTCTTTTCCAGCAGCTTCCAGCTCTTGTCGTCACCGCTCTCTGCGCTCGCCTTGGCGGGCGCCTTCCATTCGTCGGTCATGCCATCCACCCCAAATACAACCGGTTAAGCCCGCTGACTGAGCCAGGCATGCAATTCTGAAAAACGGTCGATGGCCAGTCGCGGCTCATACGACTTCAACGCATCGATCGATTGGGCGCCATAACTGACGGCCACCGAGCCCATGCCGGCGTTGCGTGCCATCTGCAGATCAAAGGACGAATCACCGACCATCAACGCCTGCTCCGGGCGAACCTCGCAATGCGCGAGAATCTGCTCGAGCATCAGCGGATGGGGCTTGCTGGCGGTCTCGTCGGCGGCGCGAGTGATATCGAAGTAACTCTCCCAGCCATGGGACTTCAACACCCGATCCAGCCCGCGACGGGCCTTGCCGGTCGCCACAGCCAGATGATAGCCCTCGGCACGAAACGCCTCGAGCGACTCGACCACACCTTCGAACAGCGGCGAAGGCACAGCCTCCGACGCAATGTAATGCTCAGCATAGTGCTCGCGGAACGCGACCAGCTCGGCGTCGCCGATTTCGGGGTACAGGGTGCGGATCGCTTCCGGCAAGCCCAGGCCGATGATGCCCTTGACGGCCAGATCATCGCGCAGCTCAAAACCGGAACGCTGGGAGGCAACGTGCATCGCCTCGACAATCCGACCAATAGAGTCGGCCAGGGTGCCGTCCCAATCAAAGATCAGCAGCTTGTAATCAGATGGGCGCACTCAATCGCTCCACGGTTTTGGCCCACATCTCGTCGACCGGCGCTTGCAGTTTCAGTTCACCACCATCGGGAAGCGGCACGGTCAGCATGTAGGCGTGCAGGAACAGGCGCTTGCCGCCCAGATCGCGGATTTCCTTACTGAAATCGTCATCGCCGTACTTGGTGTCGCCGGCAATGCAGTGCCCGGCGTGCAACGTGTGGACACGGATCTGGTGAGTGCGGCCGGTGATCGGCTTGGCTTCAATCAGGGTGGCAAAGTCGCCAAAGCGACGCAGGACCTTGAACACGGTCACAGACTCCTTGCCCTCCTCCTCGTCGACCTCGACCATACGCTCACCGGAGCGCAGATTGCTCTTACCGAGCGACGCTCGAACTTGCTTGATCGAGGATGCCCAGTTGCCGCGAACCAGCGCCATATAGCGCTTATCAACGCCATCACCGCGCAAGGCTGTGTGCAAGTGACGCAGCATGCTGCGCTTCTTGGCGATCATCAGCAGGCCGGAGGTGTCACGGTCGAGACGATGAACCAGTTCGAGCTCCTTGCAATCGGGACGCAACTGACGAAAGGCTTCGATTACTCCGTAATTCAAGCCGCTGCCGCCGTGAACGGCGATGCCGCAAGGCTTGTTGATCACGATCAGCGCCTTGTCTTCGAAGACAATCGAGGCTTCGAGCCGCTGTAGCAGGCCTTGTGCCAGTGGCACCGGCTCGTCGCGCTCAGGCACACGAACCGGCGGCACGCGCACGATATCGCCCGCCTGCAGCTTGTACTCGGGCTTGATCCGACCTTTGTTCACACGCACTTCGCCCTTGCGCAAAATGCGGTAAATCAAGGTCTTGGGCACGCCTTTGAGTCGGGCGAGAAGGAAATTATCAATACGTTGGCCGGCATATTCCGGCGAGACCTCAAGCAGTTGTACGCTTGGAGTCGGGGGGGTAGTCGTCGTCATGCCGCGGATGATAACAATTTTTTATGGAATTGAAGCACTTAATCATTGCTGCTATAGTCGCGAACGTCGCCAAAAGCGGCCTGGACAGCGGACCAACGGTCAAAAACCGGCCCTGACCAACGCAATTCACCAGGACGCGAGGCCGTCCTACGGGGCTTTCGCTACGTAACGGTGGAGTTTGCAGGTGTAACGAGCGCAGGTGACATGAGGCCTGAATCACGCCACAAAGCAGAGTTTTTCACTCGTTTTGCGAGCCATATTCACGGCCAGTTCACAAAGTGCAGTCAATTGCGAATGACCCCGAGCGAAGGCATCGGAAACAACGCCTAAATTAGCCATGATGCGTGACCTCCCCTATCGGAGCTCACGGTAAATGCCAACCCGCTGCGGATTCTGCGCGCGGCAGCACCCGAATTATCAGGGATACGTGTAGGGTGGAGATGCACAACCGCCGGACTGTGTAGCAACAGGTTTTCTCAAGACGCTTCATCTCGTCCACAGCCGCTGGTTGATTCCTCCTCCTGACTGAGTGCTTAAGTAGCCACAGCAAGCAGGACGCGTACGTCGCGATGAAGGTCCACATTGGCCGGACTTCGCTGGACACGGGAAATGGCCAACCACTCCCGACGCACCTGACACCGACCGTGAGAAGTCGTGTGTGCCGAACGCCGTTTCCGGCAGCCCGGAAACCGACGGTACTACATGAAAAGAATGCTGATTAACGCAACTCAACCCGAAGAGTTGCGTGTTGCACTGGTAGATGGCCAGCGCCTCTACGACCTGGACATCGAATCCGGTGCACGCGAGCAGAAGAAGGCCAACATCTATAAAGGCCGGATTACTCGCATCGAACCAAGCCTCGAGGCTGCCTTTGTCGATTTCGGCTCTGAGCGCCACGGCTTCCTGCCCCTCAAAGAAATCTCCCGCGAATACTTCAAGAAAGCCCCGGAAGGTCGCGTCAACATCAAGGACGTCCTGAGCGAAGGCCAGGAAGTCATCGTTCAGGTCGAAAAAGAAGAACGTGGCAACAAGGGCGCCGCCCTGACCACTTTCATCAGCCTGGCCGGTCGTTACCTGGTGCTGATGCCGAACAACCCGCGTGCCGGCGGTATCTCCCGTCGCATCGAAGGCGAAGAGCGCAATGAACTGCGTGAAGCGCTGAACGGCCTGGTTGCCCCGGCCGACATGGGCCTGATCGTGCGCACTGCCGGCCTGGGCCGCAGCAGCGAAGAAATGCAGTGGGACCTCGACTACCTGCTGCAACTCTGGACCGCCATCAAGGAAGCCTCGCTGGATCGCTCTGCGCCGTTCCTGATCTATCAGGAAAGCAACGTGATCATCCGCGCGATCCGCGACTACCTGCGCCAGGACATCGGCGAAGTGCTGATCGACAGCGTTGAAGCCCAGGACGAAGCCCTGACCTTCATCCGCCAGGTGATGCCGCAGTACGCCAGCAAGATCAAGCTGTACGAAGACAGCGTTCCGCTGTTCAACCGTTTCCAGATCGAAAGCCAGATCGAAACCGCTTTCCAGCGCGTTGTCGAACTGCCTTCCGGCGGCTCCATCGTTATCGATCCGACCGAAGCCCTGGTGTCCATCGACATCAACTCGGCGCGCGCCACCAAAGGCAGCGACATCGAAGAAACCGCGCTGCAAACCAACCTTGAAGCGGCCGAAGAAATCGCCCGTCAGTTGCGCCTGCGCGACATCGGCGGCCTGATCGTCATCGACTTCATCGACATGACCCCTGCCAAGAACCAGCGCGCCGTGGAAGAGAAAGTCCGCGAATGCCTGGAAGCCGACCGCGCTCGCGTGCAAGTCGGTCGCATTTCGCGCTTCGGCCTGCTGGAAATGTCCCGTCAGCGCCTGCGTCCATCCCTGGGCGAAAGCAGCGGCATCGTCTGCCCGCGTTGCAACGGCACCGGCATCATCCGTGACGTTGAATCGCTGTCCCTGGCGATCCTGCGCCTGATCGAAGAAGAAGCCCTGAAAGACCGTACCGCCGAAGTTCGTGCACAAGTGCCGATCCCGGTGGCTGCGTTCCTGCTCAACGAAAAACGCAACTCGATCACCAAGATCGAGCTGCGCACCCGCGCCCGCATCGTCATCCTGCCGAACGATCACCTCGAAACGCCGCACTTCGAAGTGCAGCGCTTGCGTGACGACAGCCCGGAAGCCGCGACCAACCAGTCCAGCTACGAAATCGCCGCTGCCGCTGCCGAAGTCGAAGAAGTCCAGCCAGCCGCTGCAACCCGCACCCTGGTTCGCCAGGAAGCGGCGGTCAAGACGGCCCCGGCCCGCGCCAACGCTCCGGTGCCGACCGAAGTTGCCGCTCCAGCCCCTGCCCCGGTCGCCGTACCGGAGCCAAGCCTGTTCAAAGGTCTGGTGAAATCGCTGGTCAGCCTGTTCGCCACCAAGGAAGAGCCTGTCGCGCCGGTTGTGGTTGAAAAGCCTGCCGCCGAGCGTCCGGCCCGCAACGAAGAGCGTCGCAACGGTCGCCAGCAAAGCCGCAACCGTAACGTTCGCCGCGATGAAGAGCGCAAGCCCCGCGAAGAACGTGCACCGCGTGAAGAGCGTCAGCCACGGGAAGTGCGCGAACCTCGCGAGACCCGCGAAGAAACACCAGCAGTAGCCCGCGAAGAACGCGCACCACGCGCGCCTCGTGAAGAACGTGCACCGCGCGCTCCGCGTGAAGATCGCAAGCCACGTGGCGAGCGCGAAGAACGCGTTCGTGAACTGCGCGAGCCTCTGGATGCTGCTCCGGTTGCTCCGGCTACTCCGGCTGCTCCAGCCGCCGCTGCTACCGCTGAAGAGCGTCCAGCTCGCCAGCCACGTGAAGAACGCGCTCCACGCCCACCGCGTGAAGAACGTCAGCCACGTGCCGAACAAGCTGCCGCAGCCGCAACTGAAGAAGAACTGGTCACCAACGAAGAGCAACTGCAGGAAGAAGGTCAGGAAGGCGCCGAAGGCGATCGTCCACGCCGCCGCTCCCGTGGTCAGCGTCGTCGCAGCAACCGTCGCGAGCGTCAGCGTGACGCCAACGGCAATGTGATCGAAGGTTCGGAAGAGTCCGAGTCCGGCGAAAACGCTGAAGCACCAAGCGTTGCCGATCTGGCCGCCGGCCTGGCTGTCACCGCAGCCGTTGCCAGCAGCGTGATCAGCGCTCCAGCCGAAGCTGAAGCCAATGTGCAAGCCGAACGCGCCACTGCCGCGACCCTGGAAGCAGCTCCGGTTGAAGCGCCAGTCGTTGAAGCGACCACCCCGGTTGAAGTCACCGCCTCGCCGGAAGTCGAAGTGGCGCCCGCGCCAGAAGCTCAGCCTACTGTTGAAGCGGCTGCCGAGCCAGCGCCAGCGGTAGAAGCACCTGCCCAGGCTGCAGAAGCGGTTGTTGAAACCGTGACTGAAACCGTGCGTGAAGTTCGCGAAGAGCAAACCGCATTCAATTGGGTTGCCGAGCCAGCCGTCGCTGAAGCCGCTGCACCTGCCGCTGAAACCCCAGTGGCTGAAGCCATGGTTTCCGAGCCGGTGGTTGCCGCTGCAGAACCGGCTCCAGCACAGGTGGTTGAAGCGCCAGTCGTTGAAGCACCGGTCGTTGCCGAAGCACCTGCTCCGGTAGTCGAAGCTGCTCCTGCCAGCGCCCTGACGCCAAGTGGCCGTGCGCCTAACGACCCACGTGAAGTGCGTCGTCGCAAGCGTGAAGCCGAGCGTCTGCAGAAGGAAGCTGAACTGGCTGCCGCTGCTGCTCCGGCTGAAGCGGTTGTCGCTGCCGAGCCTGCACCGGTTGCTGCTGAAGTGGTTGAGGCAGCTCCTGCCCCGGCCGCTGAAGTGCCTGCCGAGCCGGTTGAGTCGGTGATCCACGAAGCGCCGCGCTCCGTTCAGGAAGCGGTAGAGCAACACGAGCAAGCCCAGGAAAAAGAACACGAGCCTAAACCTCTCGTCTGATTCCATCGGCCACTAAAAAGCCCCGCCTGGTGATCCCAGGCGGGGCTTTTTTATATCCGGAATTCACAGCAACCCCTTGTGGGAGCGGGCTTGCTCGCGAAGGCGGTGGATCATCCAACATCTCAGTTGACT
>NZ_JAHBCX010000054.1:0-29413 GCF_019955895.1 Pseudomonas sp. GL-B-12 | reverse complement strand
GTGTGTCAGTCCATGAAGTTGTCGACTGACACACCGCTTTCGCGAGCAAGCCCGCTCCCACAAGGGTCCATCACTGTTCAGGCGAGTCCATCAGCGCGTCCGGCA
The DNA here is from genome assembly GCF_019955895.1 of Pseudomonas sp. GL-B-12. Taxonomy (NCBI): domain Bacteria; kingdom Pseudomonadati; phylum Pseudomonadota; class Gammaproteobacteria; order Pseudomonadales; family Pseudomonadaceae; genus Pseudomonas; species Pseudomonas sp. GL-B-12. The sequence goes on along the minus strand of NZ_JAHBCX010000054.1, from coordinate 29,308 downwards.
ACATCCCGATCGCTGATCCTCTACCCAACCGCATCGATCCGGTCCAGCGCCCGGTTCACCGCCAGTTCCCCCAGCATGATGACTTGCGCGATGCCCAGCAGGGTATTGCGACTTGCCCCCTCCGTTCGATCCGCCAGATCCATGGTCATGACATTGGCCGATGCCAGTGACTCGCAGGCATGGGCCAGCAGGGTTGCAGTATCGAGTTCCGGGTTGACGATGAACATCGTGCTGAGTTTGCGCGGGGTGGCCATGATGTTGGCGGCGGAAAGAATGCTGTCGGATGGGGATTTCGGATCGGTGGCCGGCGGATCCGGCGTCACTTTGACCATAAGCTGATTACTCCTGAATGGAGCCACCAACTCTTCTCTACTAAAGGAAGGGTGGCGGCTGTACGCAGGTTAGTAGACCGGGGGAGATCAGCATTTACCGGCGCGCCGAAGCGCCCTGCGCACAGCCACCATCAAGTTCAGGGATGGAATACCTGACTGACAGAGCCTATGCACTTTGCTGATAACACCACGGGCTACTAAACCCGATCACTGACAATCAGTGACGCGAATCAAGTTACCGAGCGACCCCAAAGCGCACAAGCCGGCGGATTCTGGGGTAACTGTAGGCAACGACGCAAGGCGCTGTGGCTTTCACGAAGTAACCTTGAGGGCTTTTAAACGAGCAGGGTTTGCGCTCTGCAGTAGCGTTCGATCCGAACGGTTCAACCCTGTCAAAAGCAGCCACTGCACCTGGCGCCGACAAAATCGCGAACGGGCCTACAGGTACGTGGCATCAACACTCGGATGCATCCTACGCGAGCATCGGAAGCTTCCTATATCAACCTTTTTTACCTTCCTGAAAGCTGTCGAGCGCTTGAACGCGGGAGGCAACGAAGCCTCCCCGTCCGCTTCAACAGCAAAGGGAGGCCTGATATGGGCCGCTGGTGGTAGCTCGTGGCATTGGCAGCCAGTTCTTGCCGATAAGATTTATGAGAAAAAGGATGAAGCTAAATGAAAATAAAATGGCTTTATTGGTTTTGGGGTGCGATGGATTGTTTTTATATTTTCCGGTTCAGCTACCTCAGTTTTTCCCAAGGCAAGGTGCCGTTTTTTAGCGACATTCAATCCTATGTTCAGTTAAGGGTGGAACATGGATTGACTTCGGATGTTCTCTTTTTGTTGTCGATTTTTCTGAATGTATCGATAGTTGCTTCAATGGTCTTGTTTTTCGTCGACTCGCGCAAAATTCCATATCTGGTTTACGTGAAAACCCCATTTCGGCTATTGCTTGCTGTGCCTTCTTTATCAATTTTTTTATGGCTTTCGAAAGCTGTAGATACGACGTCAATCATATGGCTGTTTAGCCTGCTTCTGCTTTCTGAAGCTATTAAATTGCTCACGATTTTATTTAGAAAAAGTTGGTGTATTTAATTGTTTTTGTGCAGGCAAGTAACTGGCGATTTGCGGCGGTTCCAGAATAAATAACTAACAGCATTAAAGGACTGACATGAACGATAGGTTGCACCGTACGGACACACTGGGCTCCTGCAAAGCTGTGATCTGCGGCAAACAGAAAATGCACTGGATCGAGTACCAGTTGCTCGATGAACAGGGCGAGCCGCTGGCGAATCTGCCTTATCGCGCGCTAAACGAGGCGACCCGCAGCGACTTCATTCCGGAGTACAGCGGCCGCACCGATGCCGAGGGAGTGATCCGCCTGGACGGCCTGCACCCGTTGGCCATCACCTTGCTGATAGACGCCGAGTTCTTGGCCGAGCAACTGCAAAATCGCCGCCTGCGTGCGCAGCGAGCCGAACCCGAGCGCCCCGGTTTTGCTGATCGCACGCCACTGTATGGTCCGCAACGTTCGGGGTTTTCGCCCATTGAGCAGCAGGCGGTCGCAGTCGGTCATGGCTATCACTACCTGCGCATCGGCCAGTTGTGCGATAGACTGCCGGCCTTCGATCCACCGTTGGCCGATCCCAGGCAGCCCCCGGCCTACCATTTTCCGGACCCGAAGTTTGGCGGGTTTACCATTGGCGACGATCGACTCGATCGCCGGCATGTGCTGGAGGTCTGCCCGCTGCGCGCCTGGTCGCTGACCTTGCATCACCAGGCGGAGTACAGCCTGGTCAATGCTTACAACCTGGCGCTGATGAGCATTCTGGCGTACAGCACGCGGCCCGAGAATGCGTTGGGTTCCGTGAAGGAGTTCTTCGAGCAGCAATGCTTGGACTTATCTCGTACACCGATAATTTTCGACAGCGGTCAGAAATTGCCGTGCGTGGTCACCGATGTTCCCTTCAATGGTCGCTACAGCATCGCCAAACCGTTGGACACTACTCAGGTTCGACCACCAGAGGGCGACACCCAGCTGTTTTATGCGATCAATACCGCCCAGGTGCTCGTGGCTTGGCGGGGTACCGAGGGGGCCTCCGATCTAGGTACTGATGCGACTTTCCGCCCGGTAAAACCTGAAATGCAGGCCTTGTGCGAGCCCAAGGTGCCCTGTGCCGATCTGACACCAGAGGGCAGTGTGCATTTGGGCTTTCGCGATGCGTTCGATTTGGCCACCAAAATTTATGCCAAAGATCTCGGCGAGATAATTCCTGAAAAAGCCGCTGAACGAAAGATGTTCATTTGCGGGCACAGCCTGGGCGGCGCCCTGGGGTTAGTGCATGCAGCATCGTTGAAAGCACAAAATCCACTGCTGTACACCTACGGCATGCCACGCACCTTCACCCTCAAGGCCGTAAAATGCCTCAACGAGATTGTGCATTTCCGGCATGTCAACGACATCGACCCGATCCCCAGCGTGCCGCCCGAAGCCGAGCTGGACAATCATCTGTATAAACTCTATGGCCCCCTCGGTACCACCCTGGGGTTTGCCTGGTCGATGCTGCAGTTGTCGGCCAGCCAGTTGTTCCGCCATGGCGATCCCTTCTGTCACCACGGCGAAATCGCCATGTTTTTCAAGGCCGAACAGCACACCCTTCGGCGAGGCTCGCCGTACCCCGCCTACCGCAACAAAGATGGGCTTGGCGCGCCTTACAGCACCACCATCGCCTATCGCCTGTCGGAAAAGGTCAAGTTTTACCTGGTTCCGAGCCTGAGCCCTGACGACGACCAGCAGGCCGAGCAGGCGCAGCAGCGCCTCACCACCTCGTTGACCGCCGAAAGCCGGGCGAGGTTTTTCCCGCCCTTCAGCAACCCCAAGGCCGGCCGGTTCGTGGGTCTCGGCAATCACTTCATGAGCAATTATCAGCCGTACATCTATGGCCAGTTGCTGGAGTCAATCAACCCCGAGCGCTCGCCGTTGTTGAAGCGGCAACTGGATCGACAGAATTTCGAACAGCAGACCCGGGACCACTACGGGAGCCTTGTCGAAGACGAACTGGCACGCAACCGGGTGTTCCTCGATTTGCAAAGTCGTCTCGGCGAAACCTTGCGGGTGACGCAACAGGCCGATGGCGGCGCCGAAGCATTGCAACGCTTCGACGCCGTGGCCGACCCGAGCGCCTGCTACGAAAGAACCCACTGTTGAACCCGGCCCGTGCTGCCAAGGATCCGACCATGATCAAGAAAACGCCCATCACGATACTCACTCTGTGCGTCAGTCTCAGCGGTTGTGCCAAGGATCAGAGCCTGGCGCCGCCACCGGATGGCGAATCGATAACCGTGACGGTGAAAGTGCCGAAGGAGCTGGTAGCGGAAACCCTGCAGGTGATGTACCGCTCGACTCTGTGCACCTTTACTGATCACTCCGCCTTCGGCGAAGCCTATCAACGCGATGGGTATCAACGTACCGATCTGCAACTGGTGCGTGAGGGACAAAGTGACCTCTATGTGGCCAAGCTGCCGATCGATGGTGGCGGTGCCTGCCAGTGGCGATTGAGCAACGTGACTTTTGGCGTCGCTTATGGTCATCCCACTAACTTTGGCGAAAACGTGACTTACGGCGCAGGCGGTGGGGTGGTGGTGATCTTCGATCACAACAACTCGCCGCGCGGTGGCGCGGACATCAAGGTCGAAGGGGATTTGACGATCAGGAAGGACTATTACCCGTGGGTAAAAGAAAGCTTTTTAGGGGGATATAGAAAGCGAGTCAGTTTGGCGGGTGAGGGCGATATCTATGTGATGTATCAGGCCCTACAAGCCCGACAGGTGTATTTCGAGCCCGTTTTGCATCCTGACTTTGTAGTTTATTCGGCCGGGCCAAAGATAAAGAAAGAAGGCAACCACACTGTCATCACTTATCCCGATGGCAGTGTCGAACCGGATGGCCGCTGGGGACCGAATTTCCGCAAATTGCAAGCGATTCGCCTGGCAGCGGTGAGCAAACAGTGATCCTCGTTTTTTCCTGCCAAGTACACCCCCTTCGAGCTGGCACGCAACCGGCTGTTCCTCGATTTGCAGAGTCGTCTCGGCGAGTCCTTGCGGGTGACACAACAGGCCGATGGCGGTGCCGAAGCGTTGCAACGTTTCGACGCCGTGGCCGACCCGGAAGCCTGCTACGAAAGAACCCACTGTTGAGCCCGGCCCGCGCCGTCAAGGACCCGACCATGATCAAGAAAATGCCCGTTGCGTTACTCAGCCTGTGCGTCAGCCTCAGTGGTTGTGCCAAGGATCGAAGCCTGGCGCCACCAGCGGATAGCGAGTCGATCACCGTGACGGTGAAAGTGCCGAAGGAACTGGTAGCGAGGCCGATGCAAGTGATGTATCGCTCGACCCTGTGCACTTTTACCGACCACTCGGCTTTCGGTGAGGCCTATCAACGCGATGGCTATCAACGTACCGATATACAGCCTGTGCGTGAGGGGCAAAGCGACCTCTATGTAGCCAAGCTACCGATCGATGGTGGCGGTGTCTGTCAATGGCGATTGAGCAACGTGACTTTTGGTGTGACCTATGACGATCCGGCTCGCTTCGGCGAGAACGTTACCTATGGTGCGGGGGGCGGGGTGGTGGTGATCTTCGATCGCAACAACTCGCCACGCGGTGGCGCGGACATCAAGGTCGAAGGGGATTTGACGATCAAGAAGGACTATTACCCGTGGATGAGTGAGACGTTTATTGGAGGTCATAGAAAAGACATTAGTTTATTAGGTGAGGGGCAAGACTACTACTTGAGCTACCAAGCACTTCAAGCGCTTGATGTGTACTTCGAGCCGATCCTGCACTCCGGTTTTCTGGTTAGCTCGCTAGGGCCAAAAGTGAAAAAAAAGGGTAGCTACGCAGTTTTTACCTATCCCGATGCCAGTATCGAATCTGTAGCCCGCGCTAAACCGGATTTTCGCCGATTACAAGCCATCCGCCTGGCAGCGGAGAACAAACAGTGAGCCGCGCTTTTCCTGCCCTGCACACCCCCTGCGAACTGGCACGCAACCGGGTGTTCCTCGATTTGCAAAGTCGTCTCGGCGACACCTTGCGGGTGACGCAACAGGCCGATGGCGGTGCCGAAGCGTTGCAACGCTTCGACGCCGTGGCCGACCCGAGCGCCTGCTACGAAAGAGTCCACTGTTGAGCCCGGCCAACGTCGTCAAGGATCTGACCATGATCAAGAAAATGCCTATTGCGATACTCACCCTGTGCGTCAGCCTCAGCGGTTGCGCCAAGGATCAGAGCCTGGCGCCGCCACCGGATGGCGAATCGATAACCGTGACGGTGAAAGTGCCGAAGGAACTGGTAGCGAGGCCGATGCAGGTGATGTATCGCTCGACCCTGTGCACTTTTACCGACCACTCGGCTTTCGGTGAGGCCTATCAACGCGATGGCTATCAACGTACCGATATACAGCCTGTGCGTGAGGGGCAAAGCGACCTCTATGTAGCCAAGCTACCGATCGACGGTGGCGGTGTCTGTCAATGGCGATTGAGCAACGTGACTTTTGGTGTGACCTATGACGATCCGGCTCGCTTCGGCGAGAACGTTACCTATGGTGCGGGGGGCGGGGTGGTGGTGATCTTCGATCACAACAACTCGCCACGCGGTGGCGCGGACATCAAGGTCGAAGGGGATTTGACGATCAAGAAGGACTATTACCCTTGGGTCGATGAGGAGTTTTTAGGTCCGTATAAAAAAACGGTTAACTTAACTAGTGAAGGTCATATTTATCTTAAGTATCAGGCCCTGCAAGCCCGGCAGGTGTATTTCGAGCCCGTCTTGCATCCTGACTTTGTAGTTTATTCGGCCGGGCCAAAGGTAAAGAAAGAAGGCAACCACACTGTCATCACTTATCCCGATGGCAGTGTCGAACCAGATGGCCGCTGGGGACCGAATTTCCGCAAATTGCAAGCGATTCGCCTGGCAGCGGAGAGCAAACAGTGAGCTTCATTTTTCCTGCCCTGCACACCCCCTTCGAACTGGCACGCAACCGGGTGTTCCTCGATTTGCAAAGTCGTCTCGGCGACACCTTGCGGGTGACGCAACAGGCCGATGGCGGTGCCGAAGCGTTGCAACGCTTCGACGCCGTGGCCGACCCGGAAGCCTGCTACGAAAGAGCCCACTGTTGAGCCCGTCCAACGCCGTCAAGGATCCGACCATGATCAAGAAAATGACCATCGCCATACTCAATCTGTGCGTCAGCCTCAGTGGTTGCGCCAAGGATCAGAGCTTGGCGCCACCGCCAGGCAGCGCTACGTAATGCGTTACAACAACGTCAGGCTCCATAGCTACGACGGCTATCGTTCACCGGTAGCTATGGAGAAACTGGCTGCATGAAAACCGTAACTGGTGTCCAAAATTAGTTGACCAGTTCAGCTTGCCAGCGAAGGCGTCGCGTCAGTCAACTTAAACGTTGAATGACACACCGTCATCGCGAGCAAGCTCGCTCCCACAGGGGTACGCGTTTCTACATCACTCTCACATGCTTCTCACGGTATTATTGGCTGACCACAATCTTCCCGATCATCTGTGGATGCAGCGCACAAAAATACTCAAACTCCCCCGGAGTGTTGAACACCCAGGAATAACTGTCTCCGGTATCCAGCGCCCCGGAGCGAAACAGCTTGTGGGTTTCCGCCACCGTGTGCGGGATCTCGTCATCGTTTACCCACGTGACTTTGGTGCCCAAGGCCACGGTCAGATCCTTGGGCCCGAACATGAATTCCTTGATATCGATTTTTACCTCATTAGCCCATACAGGCATCGACAACATCAGGCAGACAGCGGCCAATAATCGCGTTTTCATCCCAGTCCCCTCCGTCAAACCAGTGTCGAATCGATCAGCGCCAGTGGATGATCACCCTGGGTCGCTCGCACTTCGGTGACCCCCAAATAATTGCGCAGTTGATCAGCCGCCACGGTCATCGGCCCCGGCGTCGGCGCCGCGCCCGGTGCGGGTTGTGGATAAGCCGTGCCGCGCGCGGTGTGGAAGGTGATATTGCCTTCGACTTTCTGGATGACCTGATGGATGTGCCCGTTCAACACCGTTACCGAACCGTACTTGCGCAGCATGGCAATCGCCTGATCGCCATCTTCGGTACCCCAGCCCCACGGCTGATAAACCGTCCACAACGGAATATGGGTAAACACCACGATGGGCGTGCTGCTGCTCACGGCTCGCAAGTCATCGGCCAGCCACGCCAGTTGATCGGCACCAAGGGTTGCTTCATGGCCGGCCTGGAAGTTGAAGACATTCACCAGCGCAATGAAATGCACACCGTGGTCATCGAAGCTGTACCAGCCATTGCCTTTGGTGCCCTTGCCGTAACGTTCCAGATAGAGCTTGCCGCCGCCTTCGTCGAGGGTGTCGTGCTCGCCCGGCACGTAGTGCACGGGGGACGGCAAGCCTTTGAGCAACTGGTCAGCGGTGTCGAACTCCTCGGCTTTGGACAGGTGGGTAATATCGCCGGTATGCAGGATCAACGACGGCCGTTTCGGCAGGGCAACGACCTTGTCGATAGCCACCTGCAAGGTCTTCAACGGTTCAGGATTGGCCTCCTTGTTGAAACCGATGTGCGAGTCGCTGATCTGCACAAACTGGAACGTGCTGGCGAGTGCCTTGGGGTCGGTGACGTTACCCGCCTGATCCAGAGCGAAGGCCCGGGGAATACCGCCACTCAAGGCCCAGATCACGCCAGCCCCGGCCCATGCAGAGCACTTGAGCAGCGTTCGACGGTCAGGGTTCAACGGGCCGTCGGTACGTCGTTGGTGTTTTGAATGAATGTCCATCGGTAATCCCTCGCTGGAGAACTACAGTGATGTAGCTGACACGAGGTAAAAACCTGGCGGGACAGGTCTTTATTCCCTGTCGAAAATATATTTTTTCCTCGGGAATAAAACGCAACGCTTCACAGTTATAGGGATGGGACAGTGCGGAAACCACTATGACGCGATTTGAGGAACTGTTTGCGCCCCACCTGGACGCCGCCTACAACCTCGCGCGCTGGCTCACCGGCAACGAGAGCGCCGCGCGCGATGTCGTGCAGGAAAGCGCCCTGCGGGCGTTCAGATTTTCGCAGCGCTTCGCCGACGGCAACGCCAAGGCCTGGTTCCTGACCATCGTGCGCAACGAAAGCTACACCTGGCTCAAGGCTTCGGCCGGACGCCATTGGGTCGCCATCGGCGATGAACTCGCCGAAGACGACAAGGCGCTCAGCCACAGCCAGACCCCGGAACTGCTGGCCATCCACAGCGAAAATGCGGCGCTGATCCAGCAAGCCCTGTGCGCCCTGCCGCCGGCGTTTCGCGAGGTGATCGTGCTCAAGGAACTCGAAGACATGCCCTACAAGGACATCGCCCTGGTGGTCGACATCCCCATCGGTACCGTCATGTCGAGGCTGGCCAGGGCTCGCGCCATGCTCACGCTCGAACTACTGAAGTTGTACGATCATGAATGAACTCGACTGCACGGTTTGCCAGACGCTGATACATGGCTATCTGGACAAGGAACTCGATTCGGCGACGGCTGCGAATGTGTCCGGGCATCTGGCCGAGTGCGTCGCGTGCGCGCGATTGCATGATCAGACGAAGCTGCTGATGGCCGGTGTGAAGCAACGAGCGCCGTATTACGCAGCGCCGGCGTCATTGACTTCCCGGGTGTTCGCCCCTGAACCCCCATCGGTTGGCGTCGTCGAGCGTTGGCGCAAATGGTTCGCACCAGTTTTTTCAGCGACGGCGCTGGCCTTGGCGGTGGTGCTGTATGTGGCGACGCCGGGCAGCGAACAGCCATTGATGGACGAGGCGGTCTCCAGCCATGTGCGTTCGCTGATGGGCGAGCATTTGAACGATGTGGTGTCGTCCGACCGCCATACCGTGAAGCCCTGGTTCACCGGCAAACTCGACTTCTCGCCGCCGGTCTTCGATTACTCGGCACAGGGGTTTCCGCTGCTGGGAGGGCGGCTGGACTATCTGCAACATCAGACCACGGCGGCCCTGAGTTACGGGCGGGCCATGCACATCATCAATGTTTTTATCTTGCCCACGCCTGAGACGGACAAGCCACGGCAAAGCCTGACGATCCGAGGTTTCAACGTGGTGTCCTGGCAAGAAAACCACATGCGCTTTGTGCTGGTGTCCGACCTGGAGAAAAGTGAGCTGGAGGCGTTCAGCCAGTTACTCAAGCCATAGCATTTTTTCACCGAAGCAAGAGCAAAAAAACCTCAAGCATGCCGCTTGCGATACTCCCCCGGCGCAATGCCGAAGCGTGATTTGAACGCGGTGGAAAAGTAACTCGAATCGGAAAACCCCCACGAATACCCCAGCACCGACAACTTCTGCTCCTTGCCTGACCGGCGCAGGGATTCGGCGCACAGGTCCAGGCGACGGTTCTTGATGTAGCGCGCCACCACCAATCCCTTCTTGGCAAACATCCGGTACAGGCCCCGGGTGGACATGCCGACTTCCCGCGCCAGCCATTCCGGGCACAGGTCTTCGGAGCGAATGTTGTCGTCGATGCAGGTGAGCGTCTTGCGGAAGCTCCGCTCGTGGGAGTCGCTGCTGTCGTCGGTCTGGCTGATAGCCGGACGCAGCAGGCTGACAATCGCCTCCAGGGTCGCTTCGCTTTCCTGGCGGGTCAGGTGCTGCTGGCGGGTGGCATCGAGGATCAGCCGGTGCGAGAGCATCGCAATGGGCGAGGTCGCGGCAATCCGGTGGCCGCACTTGACCTGATTGAAGCGCAGGGTTTGCTCGACCAGTTGATACGGCAGGATCAGCGACAACTGCCGGGAGTTTTCGCCGTAGGTGAAGTCGCTGGGGCGCGCGGCATCGATCAGCGTGATGTCGCCGGGGGACAGCAAGACCTTGTCGTCGCCCTGGGCCATGCCCGCCGTACCGTCGAGCTGGAACACCGCAAAATACTTGCCGCCCTCGCCCGCCGCGACTTCCTGGGGCGTACGGTACAAACGAGCCTGGCACGCGTCGACGAAACTGAGTTTGAGCGCATCGCTCTGGTACTCGCGGATGCGCCCGGCAAATTCGCTGCCCAGGGGTTGTGCGTTGAAGGCGCCACAGATCTGGTTGATCTGATGGATCCACTGGTCGAACCCATCGTGGCGCTGTGCTGTTGTAGGAATCATGTCAGGCCTCACGCAGGCTTATTTTTATTGTCTACGTCAATCCACACGACATCGGATGCTTCGAGTCTCCTGAACCGCACCACTCCCTGAACAATGACGTGCTATTTCAGTCCGCCAAAACGCCGATAGAAGCTTTCACCCACATCCGGCAACGGGCCGTCGGCCGTTTCCAGTGCGGCGTTCAGCCATTCCTCGGCCTTGGCGTAGATCAAACGGTAAATGTTGCGGCACAACTGGCGGGCGGCGCGGCCTTCCCAATCGCCGGGCAGCAACTCGTCGGGCAGTTGCGGGTCGCGCAGCAGCAGCTTGCGGTACTCGTGAATCAACAACACCCGCGCCAGGAAGCAGTCGGCCGGTTGCAGGTTTTCCTGCTCGCGCAGGGCTTGCCATAGCGGTCGGAACAACTGGATGAACTCGCTGTAGTGCGCCGCCAGCTCCTCGATGTTCCAGCTCTCGCGCACTTGCAGGCGCAGCGCCTTGGAGGCCAGTACGTCCTGGGCGGTGGTTTCGAAGACGATGGTGTCTTCCTGGACGCCGAGGTCGAGCAGGGTCGCGTTGACGTCGGAACGGTCGCTGCGCGGACAGGCCAGCACCACCGGCGAAATCGCGCCGAAGCCTTGCCACTCCAGCTCCTCGCGCACCTGTTTGCGTTTGTCCTGGGTCAGTTGCGAGAGCATCACCAGGCACCAGGAGCCATCCCAGGCCGGCATCGTGGTGCTGTAGACCCGCTTGAAGGCCTTGTCGAAACGGCGGCGACCGGTGCCAGTCAGGCTGTAATAGCTACGACGACCGACCTTCTCGGCGGTCAGCCAGCCTTCCTTGGTCAGGCGAAAAATCGAGGTGCGGATCAGCCGCTCGTTGATGCCGATGGGTTCGAGCAACTGAATCAGGCTGCCCAGCCAGACGGTGCCGCCATGGGGTTCGATGGCATCCCCGTACAACGTGATGATCAAGGAACTGGCGCGGATCGGCGTCTGCTCCTGGAAGCGGGTAATCAGATGGTTCAAGGGAGTCAGGGACGACATGGGCGTTCCGTGCGAAAAAAGAAAAGGAATATACCGAAAGCCAACTGGTTAAGCCCAATCCCTTGTAGGAGCGAGCCTGCTCGCGATGGTGTGTCAGTCGAAACCAAGGTAGCTGACACACCTTCGCCAGCAGGCTGGCTCCTACAGGGGCAAGCGTTCACAAACCGCTGCCTTTGGGTCGTAGACCGCTGTCACTGATCCGCGGGCGATCCGGCTCCGGTTCGCTCAGCGGTTCGCAGACCTGCATCTGCGTCAGGCAACGCTGGGCCAGTTGCTGATACTCCCGGGTGCCGGCCTGTTTCCACGCCACTTCCTGATCGCTGAGGCTGCGCTTGACGCTGGCCGGTGCGCCCATGACCAGCGACTGCTCCGGGCATTCGAAACCGGCCTTGACGAACGCCGCCGCCGAAACGAATGAACGCGGGCCGATCCGGGCGTTGTCCATCACCACCGCATTCATGCCCACCAGCGCATCGGCGCCGATCCGGCAACCGTGCAGCACCGCGCCGTGGCCGATGTGGCCGTTGCGCTCGACCACGGTGTCGCTGTCGGGGAAACCATGCATCACGCAGGTGTCCTGCAGGTTGGCGCCCTCCTCCAGCACGATCCGCCCGAAATCCCCGCGCAGGCTGGCCAGCGGACCGATATAGCAATGGGGGCCGATGATCACGTCACCGATCAATACGGCAGACGGGTGCACATAAGCGCTCGGGTCAACCACCGGAGTCAGGCCATCAAGGCTGTAGCAGGTCATGGAAGCTTCCTTCACAAAGCGATGCAATTAATGACTCATTTTGTATCACATCACTTTTAACAGCACAAAGACTAAAAACCGTATCACTTGAAATGCACCTTTCCGACGAATGCCAGCACGCCTCAAAAATCGCCATAAAACCCAATGTTTTCTGGGCAAAACCTGCTATCACCCCCCCTTCACAAGAAAACCAAAAAATCCAAACCAACACCAATAAGACACATTAAATCTATTTTCGTATTGCATTTACGTATCACGTTATAGCTATACTTGGGCAAAACCGGCCCCTGCGGCCGATCCAATAACGAGCCGGCACCACGCCGAGCGTGCACCGTGAGAGCATCCGCCATGCCTCTGACCCTTGCCGTCGAATTGATCGAGCCTGGCGTCCGCCTTATTACCCTGCAGCGCCCGCAAGCCCTGAACGCCTTGACCACCGAGTTACTGGGCGAACTGGCCGCTGAACTGAACATCGCGCAAGCCGACCCCGACACCCGCGCCGTGGTCCTCACCGGCAGCCGCAAGGCCTTCGCCGCCGGCGCCGACATCAAGGAAATGGCCGAACGCAACCTGGTCGGCATCCTCGACGACCCGCGCCAGGCCTCGTGGCAAACCATCACCCGCTTCAGCAAACCGCTGATCGCCGCGGTCAACGGCTTCGCCCTCGGTGGTGGCTGCGAACTGGCGATGCACGCCGACATCATCATTGCCGGCGAAGACGCCCGCTTCGGCCAGCCGGAAATCAACCTCGGGATCATGCCCGGGGCCGGTGGCACCCAACGCCTGCTACGCGCCATCGGCAAATCCATGGCCATGCAAATGGTGCTGACCGGTGAGCCGATCGACGCCCGTCAGGCCCAGCGCGCCGGCCTGGTCAGTGAAGTCACCCAACCGGAATTCACCGTCGAGCGCGCCCTGCACATCGCCCGCAGCATTGCGGCCAAGGCACCGCTGGCGGTGCGCCTGGCCAAGGAAGCGCTGCTCAAGGCCATGGACACCGACCTGGCCAGCGGCCTGCGCTTCGAGCGTCACGCCTTCACCGTGCTGGCCGGCACCCGCGACCGCGATGAGGGCATTGCAGCCTTCCAGGAAAAGCGCAGCCCGACGTTCACCGGGCAATAAAGCGGCCACTGACATCCGAATTCGAACGACTGCCAAGAGAACGCCAAGACCATGAACTTCGAACACATCCTGTTTTCCATCGACGCCGGCGTCGCCCTGCTCAGCCTCAATCGGCCGGACCAGCTCAACAGCTTCAACACCCAGATGCATGGCGAAGTGAAAGAAGCACTCAAGCTAGTGCGGCAGAACCCGGACGTGCGCGTTTTACTGCTGACCGGTGAAGGCCGCGGCTTCTGCGCAGGGCAAGACCTGAGCGACCGCAATGTCGCGCCGGGCAGCGCCGTGCCGGACCTGGGCGAGTCCATCGAGAAGTTCTACAACCCGCTGATCCGCCAATTACGCGACCTGCCGCTGCCGGTGATCTGCGCGGTCAATGGCGTCGCCGCTGGCGCTGGCGCCAACATTCCGCTGGCCTGCGATCTGGTACTGGCGGCGCGTTCGGCCAGTTTCATCCAGGCGTTCTGCAAGATCGGCCTGATCCCCGATTCCGGCGGCACCTGGACCCTGCCGCGTCTTGTTGGCATGGCTCGGGCCAAGGCTTTGGCACTGCTGGGCAACCGCCTGAGCGCCGAGCAGGCCGAGCAATGGGGCTTGATCTACCAGTGTGTGGACGACGCCGGTTTGCGCGACGAAGCGCTGAAACTGGCCCGCCACCTGGCGTCCCAGCCGACCTACGGCCTGGCGCTGATCAAGCGCAGCCTCAACGCCAGCCTGAGCAACAGCTTCGACGAACAGCTTGAGCTGGAAAAAGACCTGCAGCGCCTGGCCGGGCGCAGCGAGGACTACCGCGAAGGCGTCGGCGCCTTCATGGAAAAACGCACCCCAAGTTTCAAGGGGCGCTGAGTCATGACAGCACTGAACACCAACGCACGCATCGCCGTGATCGGCGCCGGGGCCATGGGTGCCGGTATCGCCCAGGTCGCGGCCCAGGCCGGCCATCCGGTATTGCTGCTGGACAATCGTCCCGGCGCTGCTGCTCAAGCGATTGAAGGCATTGATCGGCAACTGGGCAAGCGAGTCGAGAGCGGCAAGCTGTCCGCCGAATCGCGCAGCGCGACGATTGCCCGCCTGCAAGCGGTGGAAGCCATCGAAGTCCTGGCCGACTGCGACCTGATCATCGAAGCCATCGTCGAGAACCTCGAGGTCAAGCGCGCGCTGTTCCGCCAGCTCGAAGGCATCTGCGGCGAGCATTGCATCCTCGCCAGCAACACCTCGTCGCTGTCGATCACCAGCATCGCCGCGCAGCTTGAACATCCACAACGCCTGCTCGGCCTGCACTTCTTCAACCCGGCGCCGGTGATGGCGCTGGTGGAAGTAGTCTCCGGTCTGGCCAGCGATCCGGCACTCGCCGAGTGCCTGTACGACACCGCCAAGGCCTGGGGCAAAAACCCGGTGCACACCCGCTCCACACCGGGTTTTATCGTCAACCGCGTGGCCCGGCCGTTCTATGCCGAAAGCCTGCGGATGCTTCAGGAAGGCGCTGCCGACTGCCCGACCCTGGATGCGCTGATGCGTGAGGCCGGTGGTTTTGCCATGGGCGCGTTCGAACTGACCGACCTGATCGGCCACGACGTCAACTATGCCGTGACCTGCTCGGTGTTCGACGCCTATTACCAGGACACGCGCTTCCTGCCGTCGCTGATCCAGAAAGAACTGGTGGACGGCGGGCGTCTGGGACGCAAGAGCGGCCAGGGTTTCTACAGCTACGCCCAAGGTGCAGAGCGCCCGCTCGCGGCTGAAATCAGCAGCGATGCGAAAGTCGAGGTTTGTGCTGTGGAAGGCGATCTCGGTATCGCTAAAGGCTTGCTCGCACGCTTGCATGAACAAGGCGTCGAGATCGTCCAGCGCGATGGACAAGGTCTACTTCGCGTCGGTGACGCCGTGCTGGCCTTGAGCGACGGGCGCATGGCCTGCCAGCGAGCACGTGAAGACGGATTGCGTAACCTGATCCTGCTGGACCTTGCGTTCGATTACAGCAAAGCCCAACGCATCGCCATCAGCTACTCGAACGGCATTGATCCGCAGGCACTCGAACAAGGCGTTGCCCTGCTGCAACGGGCCGGCCTCAAGGTCAGTCTGCTCAGCGACAGCCCGGCCCTCGCCGTCCTGCGCACCGTGGCGATGCTCGCCAACGAGGCCGCCGACGCCCTGCTGCAAGGCGTGGCCTCGGCCGCCGACATCGACCTGGCTATGCGCGCCGGGGTCAATTATCCGCAAGGGCCGCTGGCCTGGGCCGATGCCATTGGCCTGTCGCACATTCTTGAAACGCTGGAAAACCTGCAAGCCAGTTATGGCGAAGAACGCTACCGGCCGTCGCTGCTGCTGCGCCGTCGCGTCGCCGAAGGGAGAACATTCCATGACTAACCATGAATCCATGACCCTGGCCAGTGAATGCGCGCAATCGCTGTTCCAGCGCGACGCCGCCAGCCAGGGCATGGGCATGCGCCTGCTCTCGGCCGGGCCCGGTTGCTCGCGAGTGGGCATGACCGTGCGCGCCGACATGGTCCAGGGCCACGGCACCTGCCACGGCGGCTACCTGTTCGCGCTGGCTGATTCGGCGTTCGCCTTTGCCTGCAACAGCTACAACGAAGCCACCGTGGCCATCGGTTGCAGCATCGACTACATCGCCCCGGCACGCCTGGGTGACACGCTGAACGCCGACTGCATCGAGCAGAGCCGTTCCGGTCGCACCGGCAACTATGACGTGCGCATCGAAAACCAGCAGGGCCAGTTGATCGCCCTGTTCCACGGCAAATCCTACAAAGTGCGCGGCCCGGTGCTGACGCAGGAGACCCCCAATGAATGACGCCTTGATCATCGACGCAGTCCGGACCCCGATTGGCCGTTACGCCGGCGTCCTGAGCAGCGTGCGCGCCGACGACCTCGGTGCGGTGCCCCTGCGCGAACTGCTGCGCCGTCACCCGCAAGCGGACTGGAACACGGTCGATGATGTGATCTACGGCTGCGCCAACCAGGCCGGCGAAGACAACCGCAACGTCGCGCGCATGTCGGCGTTGCTGGCCGGGTTGCCGGTCAGCGTGCCGGGCACCACCCTCAATCGCCTGTGCGGCTCCGGGCTGGATGCTATCGGCACCGCCGCCCGCGCCATTCGCAGCGGCGAAACAGGGCTGATGCTGGTCGGTGGCGTTGAATCGATGTCCCGCGCGCCGCTGGTGATGGGCAAGGCCGAGCAAGCGTTTTCCCGGTCGGCCGAGATCTTCGACACCACCATCGGCTGGCGCTTCGTCAACCCGCTGATGAAAAAGGCCTACGGCATCGACTCCATGCCGGAAACGGCAGAGAACGTCGCCGAACAGTTCAACATCTCCCGGGCCGACCAGGACGCCTTCGCCCTGCGCAGCCAGCAACGCGCCGCAGCCGCCCAAGCCAACGGACGTCTGGCCAAGGAAATCGTTGCTGTGGAAATTCCCCAGCGCAAAGGCCCGGCCAAAGTGGTCGAGCACGACGAACACCCGCGCGGCGACACCACCCTTGAACAGCTGGCCAAACTCGGCACGCCGTTCCGCGAAGGCGGCAGCGTCACCGCCGGCAACGCCTCCGGGGTCAACGATGGGGCCTGCGCCTTGCTGCTGGCCAGCCCGGAAGTCGCCAAGCGCCACGGCCTGACCGCCCGTGGCCGGGTCGTGGCCATGGCCACCGCCGGCGTTGAACCACGGATCATGGGCATCGGCCCGGTGCCCGCCACCCGCAAGGTGCTGGAGGTGGCCAACCTGAGCCTCGCCGACATGGACGTGATCGAGCTCAACGAAGCCTTCGCCGCACAGGGTCTGGCGGTGCTGCGTGAACTGGGCCTGAGCGACACCGACCCACGGGTCAACCCCAACGGCGGCGCCATCGCCCTGGGCCATCCACTGGGCATGAGCGGCGCACGCTTGGTCACCACCGCCCTGCACGAGCTGGAAGAACGTAACGGCCGCTACGCCCTGTGCACCATGTGCATCGGTGTCGGCCAAGGGATCGCGCTGATCATCGAGCGTCTATCCCACTAAAGAATCGCGATTCCCAAGGAGCCGAGAGGTATCCTTGGGGCATGCACTCAAAGCCCTTGTGCAAAAGGGCTGGAACACAAAAACAATTCGAGTGAACACATGAACATGCCAATAGCCAAATCCGTTCTGGATCCTGTGCTGGACCCGCTGGAAACCGCCAGCATCGACGAACTGCGCCAGCATCAGCTGGAGCGCCTGCGCTGGAGCCTGAACCACGCCTACAACAACGTGCCGCTGTACCGTCAGCGTTTCGATGCGCTGGGCGTGCACCCGGACGACATCAAGTCCCTCGACGACCTGGCGAAATTCCCTTTCACCACCAAGTCCGACCTGCGGGACAACTACCCCTACGGCATGTTTGCCGTGCCGATGCACGACATCGTGCGCCTGCACGCGTCCAGCGGCACCACCGGCAAACCGACCGTGGTCGGCTACACCCAGAACGACATCGACACCTGGGCCAACGTGGTGGCGCGCTCGATCCGCGCTGGCGGTGGCCGCCGTGGCGACAAGGTGCACATTTCCTATGGCTACGGCCTGTTCACCGGCGGCCTCGGCGCGCACTACGGCGCCGAACGCCTGGGCTGCACGGTGATCCCGATGTCCGGCGGCCAGACCGAAAAACAAGTGCAGCTGATCAAGGATTTCCAGCCGGACATCATCATGGTCACGCCGTCCTACATGCTCAACATTGCCGACGAAATCGAGCGCCAGGGCATCGACCCGCACAAACTGGCCCTGCGCCTGGGCATCTTCGGCGCCGAACCGTGGACCGCCGAACTGCGCAGCGCCATCGAGCAACGCCTGGGCATCACCGCCCTGGACATCTACGGTCTCTCGGAAATCATGGGCCCGGGCGTGGCCATGGAATGCGCGGAAACCAAGGACGGCCCGACTATCTGGGAAGACCACTTCTACCCGGAAATCATCGACCCGGTCACCGGCGAAGTGCTGCCGGACGGGCAGATGGGCGAACTGGTGTTCACCTCCCTGAGCAAAGAAGCCCTGCCGATGATCCGCTACCGCACCCGCGACCTGACGCGTCTGCTGCCGGGCACCGCACGGCCGATGCGGCGCATCGACAAGATCACCGGGCGCAGCGATGACATGCTGATCATCCGCGGGGTCAACGTATTTCCGACGCAGATCGAGGAGCAGGTTCTAAAAGTTAAACAACTTGCCGAGTGTTATGAGATTCATCTGTATCGCAATGGCAACCTGGACAGCGTTGATGTGCATGTCGAGCTCAAGGCTGAGCACCAGCATCTGACCGATGAACAGCAGAAGGCTGTTTGCGGGGAGTTGAGCAAGCACATCAAGACGTATATCGGGATCAGTTCGCGGATCGTTTTGCAGCCGTTTCATTCGATCAAGCGGTCGGAGGGCAAGGCTTGCCACGTGTTGGATAAACGTCCTAAAGCATGACTGCTGCACCCTTTATGGCCCCGCTTTTTGCGGGGTTTTTTTTGGCTTCGGGTTCTGTGTGTTTATCCATTTCTCGGGTTATGGCGACTTATGGTTCCGCTCTTACAGCGGGTTACTTGGAAAAGCCCCAAGTAACCAAGGGCTCTTGCCCCTTACGTTCGGTGCCTCGCCAAGGCTCGGCATGCCCTCGCTCCGGTCCTGCTCCGTGGGCCCGCCGCCATCGGCCATCCATGGCCGGCGGCGGCTAACCCGGCATCCATGCCGGGTTGCCCACTACGCAGAACCTCCACTCGGCCTCTCGAGGGGGCAAGAAGATCAAGAGCTAAAGCCAAAGCAAAAGCAAAAGCAAAAGCGAGGCGGCCTAACGGCCGGCCTGATCGCGGGGTTCGTTCGTCCGGGATGCACCTGGTCGGCTGTCAGGACGCCTTCGCGGGCAAGCCCGCTCCCACAGGAGGGCGGGGATGTACATAGATTTTGCGCCTGACACTGGTCAACTGTGGGAGCGGGCTTGCTCGCGAAAGCGGAGTGTCAGCCAACAGAGATGTTGAATGATCAACCGCATTCGCGAGCAAGTCGGATCGCCGCACCGCCGCTCCCACAGAAGAGCAAAAGCAGGCCGGCGTACACCTTCGCTCCTCACCACTCATCAGGCCGAGCGTTAGCTCGCCTGCAGCTCTTGATCTTGATCCACCCGCCCCCTCGGAAGGCTGAGCGGAGGCGTTCATCCGGGGGTGGGCGCGCAGCGCCGTTCGGCGCAGCCGAACACATCGAGAGGAGGTCGAGCGAAGCCGACCGGAGGCGATGCCCCCGGATGAATGCCGGAGCGAAGGAACTCCGAGCCTTGGCGAGGGGCCGTACGTTCGGGGCGAGCGTTTTTTTGCTTACTTTTTTTAGGCGCTTGTAAAAAAAGTAAGTCGCCGTAAGGGCGAAACCATAAGTGGCCGTTACCAAAAAAACGGATATGTACACCGCCCCAAAAAGCGACCACCCATCCAAAGCGATACAAAAACAAATACGACACGTCATTTTGTGTTTGATATTAAATTCTGTATCGCTTATAAAGTTCCCCATGCCCCAGAACAGATTCAAGGCGGGAACTCAAAAATGTACGCACAGCTAGTAGAAACAGGCGTAAAGCGCATCAAAGACCTCTCGGAGATGTCCGAACAGGAACGCGCATTCCAGGAAAAAATCGATTCAGAAATCAAGATCGAAGCCAAGAACTGGATGCCAGATGCCTACCGCCAGACCCTGATCCGGCAGATCTCCCAACACGCCCACTCCGAAATCGTCGGCATGCTGCCCGAAGGCAACTGGGTCACCCGCGCGCCGTCGCTCAAACGCAAACTGCAACTGATGGCCAAGATCCAGGACGAAGCCGGCCACGGCCTGTACCTGTACAGCGCCATGGAAACCCTCGGTGCCGACCGCGATGAAGAAATCGCCAAGCTGCACAGCGGCAAGGCCAAGTACTCGAGCATCTTCAATTACCCGACGCTGAACTGGGCCGACATGGGCGCGGTGGGCTGGCTGGTCGATGGTGCGGCGATCGTCAACCAGGTGGTGCTGCAGCGCACCTCCTACGGCCCGTATTCCCGGGCGATGATCCGCATCTGCAAGGAAGAGAGCTTCCACCAGCGCCAGGGCTACGAAATCCTCCTGACCATGATGCGCCACGGCAATCAGGCGCAAAAAGACATGGTCCAGGACGCGATCAACCGCCTGTGGTGGCCGTCGCTGATGATGTTTGGCCCGAGCGACGAACACTCGCCGAACAGCGCCCAGTCCATGGCCTGGAAAATCAAGCGCCAGAGCAACGACGAACTGCGCCAGCGCTTCATAGACCAGACCATCCCGCAGCTTGAGCTGTTGGGCTGCACCTGCCCCGATCCGGACCTGAAGTGGAACGCCGAACGCGGTCACTACGACTTCGGCGACATCCAGTGGAACGAATTCTACGAAGTCCTCAAGGGCAACGGCCCGTGCAACCAGGAACGCGTCGCCACCCGCCGCAAGGCGATTGAAGACGGTGCCTGGGTCCGTGAAGCCGCCGTCGCCCACGCCCGCAAAAAACAAAACAAGAACGCCGCCTGATCCGGCCACCTGATGTGGAGTAACTGAAATGTCCGAGTGGACCCTCTTCGAAGTCTTCGTGCGCAGCAAGCACGGCCTCAACCACAAGCACGTCGGCAGCGTGCATGCCGCCGATACCACCATGGCCATCGAGAACGCGCGCGAGCTTTACACCCGTCGCAGCGAAGGCGTGAGCCTGTGGGTGGTGCCTTCGGCATTGATCACTGCTTCGTCGCCGGATGAAAAAGACCCGCTGTTCGATCCGTCGGACGACAAGGTTTACCGCCACGCCAGCTTCTACGAGCTGCCGGCCGAAGTCGGGCACATGTGAGGTCGACCATGGACAACAAGACTGATCTGATCGAATACCTGCTGCGCCTCGGCGACAGCGCCCTGATCCAGGGCCAGCGCCTGTGCCAGTGGTGCGGCAAGGCCCCGGCGCTGGAAGAAGAGCTGGCGCTGATGAACGTCGGCCTCGATCTGGTGGGCCAGGCACGCAACTGGCTGGAGTACGCCGCCGAACTGCTGGACGACGGCCGCGATGCCGATCACCTGGCGTTCCGTCGCGACGAGCGCGCCTATCGCAACCTGCTGCTGGTGGAACAACCCAACGGCGACTTCGCGGTGACCATGCTCAAGCAGTTCCTGTATGACGCCTGGCACTTGCCGGTGCTGCAGGGCCTGAGCCAGTCCAGCGACGAACGCATCGCCGGGATCGCCGCCAAGGCGGTGAAGGAAGTGACCTATCACCTGCGCCGCTCCGGCGAATGGATCGAGCGTATGGGTGACGGCACCGAGGAAAGCCACAAGCGCATGCTCGCGGCAATCCCCGAAGTCTGGCGCTTCACCGTGGAACTGATCGCCGCCGATGACAGCGAGCAGCGCCTGTGCGAAGCCGGCATCACCCCGGACATCGCCAGCGTCGCCGTTCAATGGCGGGCCAAGGTCGAGCAGATTTTCACCAGCGCCACCCTGCCCGTTCCCGCGGCGCCGAGCTACTTCTACCTGAATGCACGCAAGGGCCTGCACACCGAACACCTGGGCATCCTGCTGGCCGAAATGCAGTTCCTGCCACGAGCGTACCCCGATGCAACCTGGTGAGCTGATCGCCAGCGACCTCGGCGCCCGGCCGGCTCAACCGACCGACCTGGCTGCCGCCTGGGCGATTCTGGCAGAGGTCATGGACCCGGAAGTGCCGGTGGTCAGCGTGGTTGACCTGGGCATCGTCCGCGATCTGGACTGGCAGGCTGGTCACCTTCACGTGGTGGTCACGCCGACCTACTCCGGCTGCCCGGCCACCGAAGTGATCGAGAGCGATATCCGCGAGGCCCTGGAACTCGCCGGATTCAAGGCGCCGCAACTTGAGCGCAAATTGACCCCGGCCTGGACCACCGACTGGATCAGCGACAGCGGCCGCGAACGCCTGCGCGCCTATGGCATCGCGCCGCCGGAGGGCAGCACCAGCAAGCGCAGCCTGCTCGGTGAAAGCCCGCAGGTTGTGTGCCCGCAATGCGGCAGCGCCCACACCGAGGTCCTCAGCCAGTTCGGCTCCACCGCCTGCAAGGCGCTGTACCGCTGCGTCGATTGCCGGGAACCGTTCGACTATTTCAAGTGCATCTGAGCGGCGAATCGGCCGTCCCAGCTGGAGAACAACAATGAGCAAATTTCACAGCCTGACCATCAAGGACGTGCGCGCCGAGACCCGTGACGCGGTGTCCATCGCCTTCGAGATTCCGCAGCACTTGCAGGACAGCTTCCATTTCACCCAGGGCCAGCACCTGGTGATGCGCACCCAGCTGGACGGCGAAGAAGTACGCCGCTCCTATTCGATCTGCACTGGGGTCAACGACGGTGAGCTACGCATCGCCGTCAAGCGTGTCACCGGCGGACGCTTCTCGGCGTTTGCCAACGAACAGCTGAAAGCCGGGCACACACTGGAAGTGATGCCGCCGGCCGGGCACTTCTGCGTCGAGCTCGACCCGGCACGCCATGGCAATTACCTGGCTGTGGCGGCGGGTAGCGGCATCACGCCGATCCTGTCGATCATCAAGACCACCCTGCAAACCGAGCCCCACAGCCGCGTCACCCTGCTGTACGGCAACCGCTCCAGCTCCGGCGCATTGTTTCGCGAGCAGCTGGAAGACCTGAAAAACCGCTACCTGCAACGCCTGAACCTGATCTTCGTGTTCAGCCGCGAGCAGCAGGATGTCGACCTGTACAACGGCCGGATCAACGCTGAGAAATGCGAGCAACTGTTCAGCCGCTGGCTCGACGTCAAGGCCCTCGACGCCGCCTTCATCTGCGGCCCGCAGGAAATGACCGAGACCGTGCGCGACAGCCTCAAGGCCAAGGGCATGCAACCTGAGCGCATCCATTTCGAACTGTTCGCCGCTGCCGGCAGCGAGCAGAAGCGCGCCGCCCGCGAAGCCGCCCGTCAGGTGGATGCGGCGGTCAGCCAGATCACCGTGATCAGCGACGGCCGCGCCCTGGCGTTCGACCTGCCGCGCAACAGCCAGAGCATCCTCGAAGCGGGTAACGAGCAAGGTGCGGAACTGCCCTACTCGTGCAAGGCCGGGGTGTGCTCGACCTGCAAGTGCAAGGTCATCGAAGGCGAAGTGGAAATGGACAGCAACCACGCCCTGGAAGACTACGAAGTGGCCGCCGGCTATGTGCTGTCGTGCCAGGCCTTCCCGATCAGCGACAAGGTGGTGCTGGATTTCGATCAACTCTGATGTATCGGGCAATGCGCCCCCCTGTGGGAGCGGGTTTGCTCCGGGCGGCGTTCCGACGAAGACGGAGTATCAGGCGCCATCCATGTTGAATGTGATGGCCTCTTCGCGAGCAAGCCCGCTCCCACATTGATCCGGTTCCAACCCGAAACTGTTTCACCCAAAACAAAAACAACAAAGGAGCGCGCGTCATGACACCCCAGGAAGTAGAACTTATTCGCCAGCACCCGGATTTCATCCAGCTGGTTCGCCGTAAACAGAAGCTGTACTGGTCACTGAGCCTGGCCATGCTGGTGATTTACTACGGCTTCGTGCTGCTGGTGGCTTTCTCCCCTTCTACCCTCGGCCAATCCCTGAGCGGCGGCGTGACCACCGTGGGCATGCTGGTGGGTGTCGTCATCGTCGGGCTGGCCTTTGCGCTGACCGGGTTCTATGTCTATCGCGCCAACAACGTGATCGACCCGCTGAATGAAAAACTCAAGCAGGAGTGCGCCCGATGAGCCGCCTTCTTGCGCTGTTCCTGCTGCCGCTGGCGGCTGTCACTGATTTTGCGATGGCCGCTGACGGCGCAGCCCGCCCACTGAACTGGAATGCCATCGGCATGTTCCTGGTGTTCGTGCTGTTCACCCTAGGCGTGACTCGCTGGGCGGCACTTCGCACCCGCTCAACCAGCGACTTTTATACCGCTGGCGGCGGCATGACCGGCTTCCAGAACGGTCTGGCGATTGCTGGCGACATGATCTCGGCAGCCTCGTTCCTCGGCATTTCCGCGATGATGTTCCTCAATGGCTACGACGGCTTGCTCTACGCCCTGGGCGTGTTGGCCGGCTGGCCGATCATCCTGTTCCTGATTGCCGAACGCCTGCGTAACCTCGGCAAGTACACCTTTGCCGACGTGGTTTCCTATCGCCTGGAACAGACCCCGGTGCGCCTGACCTCGGCCTTCGGCACCCTGACCGTGGCCCTGATGTACCTGGTGGCGCAGATGGTCGGCGCCGGCAAGCTGATCGAGTTGCTGTTCGGCATCGACTACCTCTATGCGGTGATGCTGGTCGGCGTGTTGATGGTGTTCTACGTGACCTTCGGCGGCATGCTCGCCACCACCTGGGTGCAGATCATCAAGGCGGTGATGCTGTTGTTCGGCACCAGCTTCATGGCGTTCATGGTGCTCAAGCACTTCGGCTTCAGCACTGAGGCGATGTTTGCCGGTGCCACCGCCGTGCATGCCAAGGGCAACGCGATCATGGCCCCCGGCGGCTTGCTGTCCAACCCGATCGACGCGATTTCTTTGGGGCTGGGCATGATGTTCGGCACCGCCGGCCTGCCGCACATCCTGATGCGTTTCTTCACCGTCAGCGATGCCAGGGAAGCGCGTAAAAGCGTGTTCTACGCCACCGGTTTCATCGGCTACTTCTACTTGCTGCTGATCATCGTCGGCTTCGGCGCCATCGTCATGGTCGGCACCGATCCGGCGTTCCGTGACGCCAGCGGCGCGATCATCGGCGGCGGCAACATGGTCGCCGTGCACCTGGCCCACGCGGTAGGCGGCAATCTGTTCCTCGGCTTCATCTCGGCGGTCGCCTTCGCCACCATCCTGGCGGTGGTTGCCGGGCTGGCGCTGTCCGGCGCCTCGGCGGTGTCCCACGACCTGTATGCCTGCGTGATGCGCAAGGGTCAGGCCAGCGAGCAGCAAGAGATGCGCGTGTCGCGAATCGCCACCCTGTGCATTGGTGTGCTGGCGATCATCCTCGGCCTGCTGTTCGAATCGCAGAACATCGCCTTCCTCTCGGGCCTGGTGCTGGCCATCGCCGCGTCGGTGAATTTCCCGGTGCTGTTCCTCTCGATGTACTGGAAAGGCCTGACCACCCGCGGCGCTGTCCTCGGCAGTCTGTCCGGACTGGTCTCGGCGATTGTGTTGCTGGTGCTGAGCCCGGCGGTGTGGGTCAACGTGATGCATCACGACAAGGCACTGTTCCCGTACTCCAACCCGGCGCTGTTTTCCATGAGCCTGGCGTTCTTTAGTGCATGGCTGTTTTCCGTCACCGACACCTCGCCCCGTGCTGCCCTTGAGCGTGGCCGTTATCTGGCGCAGTTCATCCGCTCGATGACCGGCATCGGTGCCACCGGCGCCAGCAAACACTAAACGACGACCGATCAGTTGGCAGGGAATAAAAATAATGACACCCGCACGTACCACGTCTTACCCATCACTGTTTTCGCTGGCCGCCGCATTGAGTCTGCCCATGATCGCGCCGAGCGCCATGGCCGACTTCATCGGCGACAGCAAGGCCCGTATTGATATGCGCAATCACTACATCAATCGCGATTTCCGTCAGGACAACGCGCCGCAATCCAAGGCCGAAGAATGGGCCCAGGGATTCACTGCGCGCATCGAGTCCGGGTTCACCGACGGCACCTTCGGTTTCGGTCTCGACGCACTGGGCGAGCTAGGGCTCAAGCTCGACTCCAGTCCCGACCGCCGTGGCACCGGCCTGCTGCCGTTCGGCCCGCAGAGTCATGAGCCCGACGACGAGTACAGCGAACTGGGCCTGACCGGCAAACTGCGGGTATCCAAAAGCGTGTTGAAACTCGGCACGTTGCAACCCTTGTTGCCAGTGGTCACTTACAACGACACGCGCCTGCTGGGATCGACCTTTGAAGGTGGCTTGCTGACCAGTCAGGAGATCGACGGCCTGACGGTGAATGCCGGACGCCTGACCAAGGCCAACCTGCGGGACTCTTCCAGCAACGATGACATCGGCTTCGGCGCCGCCACCAGCGATCACTTCGACTTCGGTGGCGGCAGCTACGCGTTCAGTCCGCAACTGAACCTGAGCTATTACTACGGCAAGCTCGACCAGATCTATCGCCAGCAATTCGCCGGACTGGTGCATACGCAACCGCTGGGCAACGGCTTCAACCTGCGCAGCGACCTGCGTTACTTCGACAGCCGGGGCGACGGCGCCGAGCGGGCCGGGCGTATCGACAACCGCAACCTCAACGGCATGTTCACGGTGTCCCACGGTGCCCACAAGGTCAGTGCCGCCTACCAGCAATTGTCCGGCGACAGTGCCTTTCCGTTCCTCAACGGTGGCGATCCATACGTGGTCAACCTGGTGACCTTCAACACCTTCACCCGCGCCGAGGAGGATTCCTGGCAACTGCGTTACGACTATGACTTCGCGGCGCAAGGCATTCCCGGCCTGACCTTCATGACTCGCTACACCGACGGCAGCCATGTCAAGGCCGGCAGCGTCGACAACGGCAGCGAATGGGAGCGCGACACCGATATCAGCTACGTCATCCAGAGCGGTGCGTTCAAGAACGTCAGCCTGCGCTGGCGCAACGTGACCTTCCGTTCCGGCAATGGCTTGACTACCGCCGTCGATGAGAACCGGCTGATCGTCGGTTACACCTTGGCGCTTTGGTAATTCCGAAAGGGCGCGGTCGCGACCGCGCCACAACCCTTCATAACCAGGAGCAATCGTGATGTCCTCTTCACCTACACTGCATGCCCCTACCCTGCAGAGTTTCATCGCCGGTCGCTGGATCGGCCAACAGGGCGCACAAGTGCTGCGCAGCGCCATCGACGGCCATGAAATCGCCCGCACCCATGAGGAGCGCCCGGACTTCGCCGAGGCCATCGAGCACGGCCGTCGCCAGGGCATCAGCGGCTTGATGGCGCTGGACTTCCAGCAGCGCGCCCAGCGTCTCAAGGCCCTGGCCCTGTACCTGAGCGAGCGCAAGGAACAGCTCTACGCGATTTCCCACCACAGCGGCGCGACCCGTGCCGACAGCTGGATCGACATCGAAGGCGGCAACAGCACGCTGTTCACCTACGCCAGCCTCGGCTCCCGCGAGCTGCCGTCGGGCAACATCGTCCACGAAGGCCCGGCGATGCAGCTGAGCAAAATGGGCACCTTCGCCGGTACGCACATTCTGGTGCCCCGTGGCGGCCTGGCGGTGCACATCAACGCGTTCAACTTCCCGATCTGGGGCATGCTGGAAAAGTTCGCCCCGAGCTTCCTCGCCGGCATGCCGTGCATCGTCAAGCCGGCTAGCGCCACCAGCTACCTGACCGAAGCCGTGGTGCGCCTGATGGACGAATCCGGACTGTTGCCAGCGGGCAGCCTGCAACTGATCATCGGTAGCACCGGCGACCTGCTCGACCGCCTGCAAGGCCAGGACGTGGTGACCTTCACCGGTTCCGCCGACACCGCCGCCAAGCTGCGGGTCAACCCGAACCTGATCCGCAATTCGGTGCCGTTCAACGCCGAAGCCGACTCGCTGAACTGCGCCATTCTCGCCCCGGACGTGACCCCGGACGACGAAGAATTCGAGCTGTTCATCAAGGAAGTCGCCCGGGAAATGACCACCAAGGCCGGGCAGAAATGCACCGCCATCCGCCGCGCCATCGTCCCGGCCAAACACATCGATGCAGTCGCCACGCGCCTGCGTGATCGCCTGGCCAAAGTGGTGGTCGGCGACCCGTCGGTGGAAGGCGTGCGCATGGGTGCACTGGCTTCCCACGATCAGCAGAAAGACGTGGCCGAGCGCCTGGAAGCGCTGTTGCAGAGCAGCGACATGCTGTTCGGTGCCCGCGACGGTTTCGAACCCCGTGGTGTAAATGTCGACAAAGGCGCGTTCTTCGCCCCGACCCTGCTGCAGGCCCGCGACCCGCATGCCGAGGGCGGCGCCCACGACATCGAAGCGTTCGGCCCGGTCAGCACCCTGATGGCCTACGACGATCTCGACGAAGCACTGGCCCTGGCCGCGCGCGGCAAAGGCAGCCTGGTGGCCAGTCTGGTGACCAAGGATCCGCAAATCGCCGCCAAGGCCATTCCGGTCGCAGCGGCCTGGCACGGCCGCTTGCTGGTACTGGATCGCCATTGCGCCGGCGAATCCACCGGCCACGGCTCGCCGCTGCCACAACTCAAGCACGGCGGCCCGGGGCGTGCCGGCGGTGGTGAAGAGCTCGGCGGCCTGCGCGCGGTGAAACACTACCTGCAACGCGCGGCGGTGCAAGGTTCGCCGACCATGCTGGCGGCGGTCACCGGCGAGTATGTGCGCGGCGCCAAAGTCATCGAGACCGACGTGCATCCGTTCCGTCGCCACTTCCAGGACCTGCAGATCGGCGAATCGCTGCTGACTCACCGCCGCACCGTCACCGAAGCGGACCTGGTGAACTTCGGCTGCCTGTCGGGCGACCACTTCTACATGCACTTCGACGAGATCGCGGCCAAGGAATCGCAGTTCGGCAAGCGCATCGCCCACGGTTACTTCGTGCTGTCGGCGGCGGCCGGCCTGTTCGTCTCGCCGGCACCCGGCCCGGTACTGGCCAACTATGGCCTGGACACCTTGCGCTTCATCAACCCGGTGGGCATCGGCGACACCATCCAGGCCCGCCTGACCTGCAAACGCAAAATCGACCAGGGCAAGAAGAGCCCGCAAGGCATCCCGCAAGGGGTGGTGGCGTGGGATGTGGAAGTGACCAACCAGTTGGGTGAGTTGGTGGCGAGCTATGACATTTTGACTTTGGTGGTCAAGCGCGAGGACTGATCACAAACCTGTGGTCAACCTTTAGCTACTGTGGGAGCGGGCTTGCTCGCGAAAGCGGACTGACATTCAACATTAATGTTGACTGACACGCCGCTTTCGCG
>NZ_JAHBCX010000053.1:0-29991 GCF_019955895.1 Pseudomonas sp. GL-B-12 | reverse complement strand
TCAATGTAGCTGACAGGCCGCCATCGCGAGCAGGCTCGCTCCTACAGGGGCGGTTTTCGATTTGAATCATTCACCAGGAGCTTTTCATGACCCAACTGCGCCGCGTTGCGATCATCGGTTGTAACCGGATTCCCTTCGCCCGCTCCAACGGCCCCTACGCCACGGCCAGTAACCAGGTGATGCTCACCGCTGCCCTCGAGGGCCTGATCGAACGCTACAACCTGCACGGCCAACGCATCGGCGAAGTGGTCGCCGGGGCGGTGCTCAAGTTGTCGCGGGACATGAACCTCACACGCGAGTGCGTACTGGGTTCGCGACTGTCGCCCACCACTCCGGCCTATGACATCCAGCAGGCGTGCGGCACCGGCTTGGAAGCGGCGCTGCTGGTGGCGAACAAGATTGCCCAGGGCCAGATCGACTGCGGCATTGCCGGTGGCGTGGACACCACCTCGGATGCGCCGATCAGTGTCAGCGAAGGCCTGCGCAAAATCCTCCTGCAAGCCAACCGCGCGAAAACCACCGGCGACAAACTGAAAACCTTTCTGCAATTGCGCCCCAGGCATCTGATCCCCGAATTCCCGCGCAACGGCGAGCCGCGTACCGGATTGTCCATGGGCCAGCATTGCGAGCTGATGGCCCAGACCTGGAACATCCCTCGCCAGGCACAGGATCAATTGGCGCTTGAGAGCCATCAGAAACTGGCCGCGTCCTACGCCGAGGGCTGGCACAACGACCTGATGACGCCGTTCCTGGGCCTGACCCGCGACAACAACCTGCGCCCGGACTCCACGCTGGAAAAGCTCGCCGCGCTCAAGCCGGCCTATGAGAAAAGCGCCAAGGGCACCCTGACCGCAGGCAACTCCACACCGCTGACCGATGGCGCGTCACTGGTGCTGATGGGCAGCGAGGAATGGGCCAAGGCACGCGGGTTACCGATTCTGGCCTACTGGCGTGACGGCGAGGCGGCGGCGGTGGATTTCGTCAACGGCGCCGAAGGGTTGTTGATGGCGCCGGTCTACGCCGTGCCGCGTTTGCTGGCGCGCAATGGCCTGACCTTGCAGGACTTTGACTACTACGAAATCCACGAAGCCTTCGCCGCGCAAGTGCTGTGCACCTTGAAGGCATGGGAAGATCCGGAATACTGCAAAACCCGTCTTGGTCTCGATGCGGCGCTGGGCTCGATCGATCGCAGCAGGCTCAACGTCAAGGGCAGTTCATTGGCGGCGGGGCATCCGTTTGCCGCCACGGGCGGGCGCATCATCGCCAACCTGGCGAAGTTGCTGGATGCGGCGGGCAAGGGGCGGGGACTGATTTCGATTTGCGCGGCGGGCGGGCAGGGTGTGACTGCCATTATCGAGCGCTGAGTGTTTAGCTCAGGGGGCCAGTACACTGAGTATCCCTGTGGTGAGGGGGCAAGCCCCCTCGCCACAGTTGATCGGTTCGCTTATGTACGAAACCTGCGCACCAACCCGTCCAGCTCATTCGACAACCCGGCCAGGCTTTGTGAGTCCAGACGTGCCGAGTTGGCCAGCTCCGCCACCAACTGCGCATCGCCATGGATCTGGCTGATGTGCCGGTTGATGTCTTCGGCCACTTGATGCTGTTGTTCCGCCGCCGTGGCGATCTGGGTGTTCATGTCGCGGATCACGTCCACCGACTCGCGGATCTGCCCGAAGCTGTTGCGCGCCTCGCCGATGCGTGTCACCGATTGCTGGGACACTTCCAGGCTGGCGTGCATCTGTTGGGTCACCTGGCTGGTGCGTTTGGCCAGGTTGCCCAGCAGTCCGTCGATTTCCGCCGTGGAGTCGGCCGTGCGCTTGGCCAGGGCCCGCACTTCGTCAGCCACCACGGCAAAACCGCGTCCCTGTTCACCGGCCCGGGCCGCTTCGATCGCGGCGTTCAGCGCCAGCAGGTTGGTCTGCTCAGCGATCGAGCGGATGGTCCCGAGGATCGACTGAATGTCGTTGCTGTCGCGTTCGAGCTGTTGCATCGACTGGGCCGACTGTTCGATTTCCTGGCTCAGGCGATCCACGCTGTTCACCGCCGCGTCGATCTGCTGCTGACCTTCGCGCGCCTGGCGCTGGCCACTGTCGGCAGACTCCGCCGCTTGGCTGCAAGAGCGCGCGACTTCGTTGGCGGTGGCGACCATTTCGTGGAACGCCGTGGAGACCATGTCCACCGCTTCACGCTGGCGTCCGGCGGCTTCGGCCATGTCGCTGGAGACCTGGGTCGAACTCTTGGACGTGGCGAGGATCTTGCCCGCCGCGCCGCCGATGTTCTGGATCAGGTTGCGAATCGCGGTCAGGAACTGGTTGAACCAGTTGGCCAGTTGCGCGGTTTCATCGTTGCCACGGATTTGCAGGTTCTGGGTCAGGTCGCCTTCGCCTTGGGCGATGCCTTCCAGGCCGCTGGCCACGCTGCGGATCGGGCGCACGATGAGGCTGGCAAAACTGGCTCCGACGATGGCGAAGATGACGGCCAGGACGGCGGCGATGATGGCGATCAACCAGGTCAACTGGGTCGCGGAGCTCATCACGTCGTCCTGTTTGATCAGGCCGATGAAGGTCCAGCCCAATTGCTCCGATGGCCAGACGTTGGCCATGTAGTGCTCGCCGTTCAGCTCCACTTCCACCAGGCCCTTGCCGGCCTTGGCCAGTTGCGCGTAGCCGTCGCCAAGGCTGTTCAGCGGTTTGAAGTTGTGTTCCGGTTGTTTCGGATCCACCAGGACCATGCCGGTGTTTTCCAGCAGCATCAGGTAGCCGGTTTCACCGAGCTTGATCTGTTTGACGATTTCGGTGAGCTGCTTGAGCGTCACGTCGATGCTGACCACGCCGCCGTTGGTGCCCAGCTTGTTGTCGATGGTGCGCACGGTGCTGACGTAGGTCGCGTCGTCCTGGGCCCAGTAGTAGGCCTCGGTGCGCAACGGCTTGCCCGGTTTGGCCTGGGCGGCCTTGTACCAGGGGCGCTGTCGCGGGTCATAGTTGCTCAGCTTCGGATCATCCGGCCACGACACGTAACCGCCCGCCGCCGTGCCGAGGATGGCATAGGCGTAGGCCGGGTGGCTGTTGCCCAGATCCTGGAGCAGGGCGAAGACTTTTTTGTCAGCCTCGCCTTGAGGGACGCTCTCGGCGTTGGCGGCCATGTAAGTCTTGAGGCTGTCGTCGGAGTTTCGGATCAACGGCTGCTTGGCCAGGTAATCGACGTTCTGGCTGATGCCGTCAAAGAACAATTGCATCGCGTTGCTGACCTGACGAATCTCGCGGGCACTGCCGTCGATGAATTCGTCCCTGGCATCACTGCGCAGGTTCAGCACAACGAGGGTGGCGACCAGCACCACGGGCAGGCAGGCGATGATTGCAAACGCCCAGGTCAACTTCTGTTTGATGTTCATCCGCGCTCCAGATTTTCTTGTAGGCCCACGCAGTGCAGATGACTCGCGGTTTATTGGCAGCCGTAAACGTTCTTGGTCAACCCGGATCCTTGAGTGCGGCATCGCTATTGTTGGGGGAGCGATTGTCGGACAAATCACTTTGTCACTAAGGACTTCGGCTGTTGTCGGAGGAAATTGAGGCCTGTTGGGAAAAATCCTACGGAAGGTATGAACGGTGGTGTCAGCTTCTGTCGCAATTGCCCTCAATGCCCTTGCACAACAAGTGACGCAGGCTCGGCTATGATCTGGAACGACCATGGCGGTCGTCGGTTTTACTTGATGAAATCGGTACATTGTGTGCTTCTGCAATGTTCATAAGTCGACAACCCCTCCCCCCGGTGAGTGGATTGCCGTATAACGAATGACTTTCGCGTGTTTGGTAATAAAGGACCCACAATAAAAGCTGATGAAGACTCCAAAACGCATTGAACCCCTGATCGAGGACGGTCTGGTCGACGAGGTGCTGCGCCCACTCATGAGTGGTAAAGAAGCAGCTGTTTATGTGGTGCGCTGCGGTAACCAGTTACGTTGCGCGAAGGTCTACAAGGAGGCGAATAAACGCAGTTTCCGTCAGGCGGCCGAGTACCAGGAAGGCCGCAAGGTGCGCAACAGCCGTCAGGCCCGGGCGATGGCCAAAGGCTCGAAGTTTGGCCGCAAGGAAACCGAAGACGCCTGGCAGAACGCCGAAGTGGCGGCGCTGTTCCGCCTGGCCAATGCCGGTGTGCGCGTGCCCAAGCCGTACGACTTCCTCGAAGGCGTGCTGCTCATGGAGCTGGTGGCCGACGAGTACGGCGATGCCGCGCCGCGTCTGAACGATGTGGTGCTGGAGCCGGATCAGGCCCGCGAGTATCACGCGTTTCTGATTTCCCAGATCGTGCTGATGCTGTGTACCGGTCTGGTGCACGGCGACCTGTCCGAGTTCAACGTGCTGCTGACGCCGACAGGTCCGGTGATCATCGACCTGCCGCAAGCAGTGGACGCGGCGGGCAACAACCACGCGTTCAGCATGCTGGAGCGCGATGTGGGCAACATGGCGTCCTACTTCGGGCGGTTTGCGCCGGAGTTGAAGAAGACCAAGTACGCCAAGGAAATGTGGGCCTTGTACGAGGCTGGCACCTTGCACCCGGCCAGTGTCCTGACCGGCGAGTTCGCCGACACGGAAGAGCTGGCCGACGTGGGCGGAATCATGCGCGAGATCGAGGCCGCGCGCCTGGATGAAGAGCGCAAGCAGGCCGTACGCGCGGCGGACGATGCTCCGCCGGGCAAGACCGAAGAACCGCCTCCACCTTGGATGCAGTGATCGGATAAAGAAAAACCCGGCTTCGGCCGGGTTTTTTGTGGGTGTCTACTTCCAAACACTGGAGAACTAATGTGGGAGCGGGCTTGCTCGCGAAAGCGGTGAGTCATGCAACATTGATGTCGACTGATACGACGCCTTCGCGAGCAAGCCCGCTCCCACAAGGATTGAGCCGGCCCACACATGTTCATACACCACAAACCCTGTGGGAGCGGCGGTGCGGCGATCCGACTTACCCGCGAAGGCGTCGGTACATCCAACACCAATAGGTCAGGCACGCACGGGGTCAGCACAACATCCCGACTCCAGATTCTTCAGAATCGGGCAATCCGGCCGATGATCGCCCTGGCAGTGCTCAACCAGGTCCTGCAAGGTGTCGCGCAACTGGCCGAGTTCACGGATCTTCTGGTTCAACTCATCGATGTGCTGGCGGGCCAACGCTTTCACATCGGCGCTGGCGCGCTGGCGGTCTTGCCAGAGGGTCAGCAACTTGGCGACCTCTTCCAGGGAAAACCCAAGGTCCCGCGAGCGCTTGATGAACGCCAGCGTGTGCAGGTCGTCATCGCCGTACACCCGGTAACCGCTGTCGGTGCGATGGGCCGCCTTGAGCAGGCCGATGGATTCGTAATAACGGATCATCTTTGCACTCAGGCCACTGTGGCGGGCCGCTTGGCCGATGTTCATCGGTTGTCCTCCAGGTCCTTGGGTTTCCAGGTTTTCAACAGTAGCGCATTGCTCACCACGCTGACGCTCGACAACGCCATGGCCGCACCGGCCAGCACTGGATTGAGGAAGCCGAACGCCGCCAGCGGAATGCCGATCAGGTTATAGACGAAGGCCCAGAACAGATTCTGCCGAATCTTGGCGTAGGTCTTGCGGCTGATCTCCAGCGCGGCCGGCACCAGTCGCGGATCGCCGCGCATCAGGGTGATGCCGGCTGCGTGCATGGCGACGTCGGTGCCGCCCCCCATGGCGATGCCGATGTCGGCGGCGGCCAGTGCCGGGGCGTCATTGATACCGTCACCGACCATCGCCACCACGCCGGTTTGTTTCAGTGCGGCGACCGTGGCGGCTTTGTCCGCCGGCAGCACTTCGGCATGCACATCGTGGATGCCCAGCGCCTCGGCGACCACCTTGGCGCTGCCGCGATTGTCGCCGGTCAGCAGGTGGCTGCTGATGTTCCGTGCGCTGAGTTGTTGCACCGCTTGCAGCGCGCCGGGCTTGAGGGTGTCACCGAAGGCGAACAGGCCCAGCACGCGGGGTTCGGGGGATTGCTCGATCAGCCAGGACAAGGTCCGGCCTTCTTTTTCCCAGTCGGTCGCCGAGTCGGCCAACGGCTCGGCATTCAAGCCGCTGTCCTCCAGCAGGCGACGATTGCCCAGCGCCAGGCGACGCCCTTCGAGGTTGCCGGCGATGCCGCGGCCGGTCAGGGATTGGCTGTCGCTGACATCGGCCACCTTCAATCCACGCTCGGCACAGGCACCCAGAACAGCCTTTGCCAACGGATGCTCACTGCCGCGTTGCAGGGCGCCGGCCCATTGCAGCAGGCTCGCCTCATTCCCGTCGATGGCACTCAGATGAGCGATGCGCGGGGCGCCGGAGGTCAGGGTGCCGGTCTTGTCGAATACCACCGCGCTGACTTCATGGGTACGCTCCAGTGCTTCGGCGTCCTTGATCAGAATCCCGTAGCGCGCCGCCACGCCGGTGCCGGCCATGATCGCCGTCGGCGTGGCCAGGCCTAGGGCGCACGGGCAGGCGATCACCAGCACCGCCACGGCGTTGATCAGCGCGGTTTCTATCGGCGCGCCATACAGCCACCAGCCGATCAGGGTAGCCAGGGCAATCAGCAGCACGGTGGGCACGAACACCTGGCTGACTTTATCCACCAGTTTCTGGATCGGCGCTTTTGCAGCCTGGGCGTCTTCCACCAGACGGATGATCCGCGCCAGCACGGTTTCCGCACCGAGGGCCTGGGTACGCACCATCAATCGACCTTCACCGTTGATCGCGCCACCGGTGACTTTGTCGCCGGGCTGCTTGGGCACCGGCAGGCTCTCGCCGCTGATCAGGGCTTCGTCGGCGTGGCTCTGGCCTTCAACCACTTCGCCGTCCACCGGGAAGCGTTCGCCGGGCTTGACCATCACCAGGTCATTGAGGTGCAGGGCGCTGATGGCGACGTCTTGCTCGTGGCCATCGATCACCCGAATCGCCCGTTCCGGGCGCAAGGCTTCGAGGGCGCGGATGGCGCTGGCGGTCTGGCGCTTGGCGCGGCTTTCCAGGTACTTGCCCAGCAGCACCAGGGCGATCACCACTGCCGAGGCTTCGAAATACAGATGCGGCATGCGCCCGGCGGCGGTGGCCCATTCGTACAGGCTCAAGCCATACCCGGCGCTGGTGCCCAAGGCGACCAGAAGGTCCATGTTGCCGGCCCCGGCGCGCACGGCTTTCCACGCGGCGATGTAAAACCGTGCGCCGAAGATGAATTGCACCGGCGTGGCCAAGGCAAATTGCGCCCAGGCCGGGAGCATCCAGTGCACGCCGAATGGCTGTAGCAGCATCGGCAATACCAGCGGCAAGGCGAGGGCGATGGCAATGATCAAGGCTTGGCGTTCGCGGTGCAGGCGCTGTTGCTGGTTGTCGGTTGGCGGGTGTTCGGCTTCCCATACGCTGGCGCTGTAGCCAGCCTTGGTCACCGCTGCGATCAAGGTTTGCGGATCGATCTGGCCGAGCAGTTCAAGGTGGGCGCGTTCGTTGGCCAGATTGACGCTGACGCTTTTCACTCCGACAATCTTGCCCAGCGCACGCTCGACGCGACCGACGCAGGAAGCGCAGGTCATGCCGTCGATGCTCAATTCCAGGCTCTGTTGCCGCACGCTATAGCCGGCCTTGGCCACGGCATCCATCAAGGCCGGCAGGCTGTCGCTGGGTGCCTGGACCCGCGCCTGTTCAGTGGCGAGGTTGACGCTGACGGCACTGGCGCCAATGACTTTGCTCAAAGCGCGCTCGACCCGCCCGGCGCAACTGGCGCAGGTCATGCCGGCAATCGGCAGGTCGAACGTGGTGGATTCGGACATCAGTCGCACTCCCTGTAGTAGATGACCACAGGATCAACCTTGCCATGCTGGCAAGGTCAAGTGCCATGTTTCAGATCAAGCAGCCGATCAGTAGCCGAGACCGGCGCGCTTGAGGTACATCCCTTCCTGCGTCATCGCGATCCGGTACTTGAGCACATCGCCGGCCTTGAGCTGGATATCCTGCGAACCCGGCGCGAGCATGCCCGGACTGCAACCCGGGACCTGGCCCGGCAGCAGTTTCAGGCGCAGCGAGACGATGCCCGGCGGCAGGTTGAACGAGGTGCTCTGTTCCTGGAACAGCCGCGCCGCCAGTTGATCCTGGATGTACACACCAATCTCGCAGCTGGTCGCGACTTCCAGGCGCTCGCGGGAAATGATCAGTACGCCATAATCCTGACCGGCAGCATTGACCGAAGACACGGCGGCGAAAAGGCTGAGAAAACCAAACAGGCTGAAAACTGACCAGCGCATGGCTGAATCTCCTGAGTTCGAGTCATTGATGGACGCAGCTTGGCCGAGCGTCGCGCCGATTGCCAGCCCGGCAGCTAGCTTCAGAACTTGACCTTGCCATGGTGGCAAGCTCGAAACTGGGTTCAAACCTCGGAAAAGGAGTCATCCCATGCAAGTGTTCAACGTTGAAGGCATGTCTTGTGGTCACTGTGTCAAGGCCATCACTCAGGCGGTCCAGGCCAAAGACCCGGCGGCCAGCGTGCAGGTCGATCTGGCGGCCAGGGAGGTCGGTGTCGAAAGTGCGCTGACCGCCCAGCAAGTGATCGAGGCGATCAGCGAAGAGGGTTACGGCGTCAAACTGGCCTGAATTTGATAGTTAGCGAGCTACCGGAATGTTCAAGGCGTCCATGCGCGGCTAGACTGTCGGGCTGCCGACTTCTGCCCCACTGGATGCCTGATGAACTTCCGTACCATTCTGATTCTCGGCGCCTTGAGCGCTTTCGGTCCGCTGGCGATCGATTTCTACCTGCCGGCCTTCCCGGCCATGGCCCTGGCTTTCGGGACGGACGAAAATCACGTTCAGATGACATTGGCGGCGTACTTCCTCGGCTTGTCCATCGGTCAGTTGGCCTATGGCCCGGTGGCGGATCGTTTCGGGCGACGCATTCCGTTGCTCACCGGTGTCGGCCTGTTCACCGCTGCCTCCGTGGCGTGCGCTTATGCGCCGAACCTGGAGTGGCTGATCGGCGCGCGTTTCATCCAGGCGTTGGGCGGTTGCGCGGGGATGGTGATTTCCCGGGCGGTGGTCAGCGACAAATGTGATGCGGTGGGTTCGGCGAAAGTCTTTTCGCAGTTGATGCTGGTGATGGGGCTTGCCCCGATCCTCGCGCCATTGCTGGGTGGGTTATTGGTCAACACCACAGGCTGGCAGTCGATCTTCCTGGCGTTGACCGGTTTCAGTGCGCTGGCAGGGCTGGCGGTGGCAACGGGATTGCCGGAAAGCTTGCCGGCCCACATGCCGCGTCAACCATTGTCGGGTGCGCTGCGTCAGTACGGCCGGTTGCTGGCTGACCCGATATTTCTTGGCCATGCCTTGACCGGGGGTATCGCCATCGCCGGGATGTTTGCCTACATCGCCGGTTCACCCTTCATCATCATCAAGCTCTACGGCGTTCCGGCCGAGCATTTCGGCTGGCTGTTCGGCACCAATGCGGCGGGCTTCATTTTGGTGGCGCAGGTCAACGCGCAGTTACTGGCCAAGCGTGGCCCGACGTTCTTGCTGGCGCGTGCGGTGTGGGTTTATCTGGCGGCCGGTTTGACCCTGCTCGCTGTCAGCTCTCTGCACCCGGCACACCTATGGCCGCTGCTGATTCCATTGTTCATCTGTATCGCCAGCCTCGGTTGCATCAGTCCCAACGCCGCGGCCTGCGCGATGAGCGGGCAGGGTGCACGGGCCGGCAGCGCGTCGGCGCTGCTCGGTTGCCTGCAATTCAGCGTGGCTGCCGGCGCCTCTGCGCTGGTGGGCGTATTGCACGACGGCAGCGCCGTGCCAATGGCCATGGTCATCAGCCTGTGTGGAATTCTGGTGGTGAGCGCAGCGGTGCTCACCCGGCGTTTGCAAAATGCCCGGGCGCTGGCGCAAGCCCAGGTTTGAGGCCGGAGTCAGCCGGCTGCACGCTGCGGGAGGAGGACGGGAATCTGATGAGGGGCCTGGATGCGGGCTTCAAGGGTACGCGTGAAGGCGCGAGCTTCTGCTTCGCTGCGGAACGTCACAGCATGTTGGTCTAAGCGAACTTGCCACTGGGACTTTGCCAGTTCTTTTATCAGGATCTTCATAGCCGAACTCCTCTCGCAAAAGATGTCTCGTAAAAGATGTCTTGTAAAAGACGTTACGCAAAAGAATGCCTCGCAGGAGATTCGATTGTAGTCCCGTATACGGTCACCATTGTGACAAGGATCAAC
This sequence comes from Pseudomonas sp. GL-B-12, assembly GCF_019955895.1. Taxonomy (NCBI): domain Bacteria; kingdom Pseudomonadati; phylum Pseudomonadota; class Gammaproteobacteria; order Pseudomonadales; family Pseudomonadaceae; genus Pseudomonas; species Pseudomonas sp. GL-B-12. The sequence goes on along the minus strand of NZ_JAHBCX010000053.1, from coordinate 19,778 downwards.
TGTCGGACTGACGGTTGTAACTAAAAAAACACGGGTTTTCGAGGGGGCCCACAGAGGCTGTCTGCGACCGGGGCGTCCCGCTCGCAGACGGAAAACAGCAGAAGGCGATGAAATCAGCGGCGGTTTTTTTCAGCGCTTCAGAACCCTTCCAGCACAATCTTGCCCTTGGCCTTGCCGCTTTCCAGCAGGGCATGGGCACGGCGCAGATTGGCCGCGTTGATCGTGCCGAAGTGTTCGCCCACCGTGGTTTTCAGTGTCCCGGCGTCGATCAGCCAGGCGACGCGATTGAGCAGGTTGTGTTGCTCGATCATGTCCGCGGTTTCAAACAGCGAACGGGTGTACATGAATTCCCAGTGCAGTGACAGGCTCTTGGGCTTGAGCTTGGTCACATCCAGCGACTTGGGGTCATCGATCAGCGCCAGCTTGCCTTGGGGCGCCAATGCCTCGACCAGTTGGTCCAGGTGCTGGTCGGTCTGGGTCAGGCTGGCAACGTGGGTGACCTGATCCACGCCGGCACGCTTGAGTGCTTCGCTCAGTGGCTGGCTATGGTCGATCACCAGATCGGCGCCCAGTTCCTTCACCCAGCTTTGGGTCTGCGCACGCGAAGCGCTGCCGATGACTTTCAGGGCCGTCAGTTGGTGAGCGAGTTGCGTAAGCATCGAGCCCACGCCACCCGCCGCGCCGACGATCAACAGGCTCTGGCCTTCGTCGGTTTTGCCTTCGCGCACTTGCAGGCGCTCGAACAACAGTTCCCAGGCCGTGATCGCGGTGAGCGGCAGGGCAGCGGCCTCGGCGAAACCCAGGGTCTTTGGCATATGGCCGACGATGCGCTCGTCCACCACATGCAACTCGCTGTTGCCGCCCGCACGCGCGATGGAGCCGGCGTAATACACCTTGTCGCCGGCCTGGAACAGCGTCACCTCACTGCCCACCGCCTTGACCACACCGGCCACATCCCAACCCAGCACCTTGGCCGCACCACCTTCGGGCTGGACGTTCTGGCGCACCTTGGTGTCTACCGGGTTGACCGAGATGGCTTTGACTTCCACCAGCAAGTCGCGGGGGCCGGCGACTGGCTCCGGCAGTTCGATGTTTTGCAGAGCCTTGTCGTCACTGATCGGCAACGAGGCGTAGTAGGCAATGGCTTTCATGGGGGGCTCCGGAAGACTAATAAAGAAGAGATTCGATGAGGCAGATGATTGGCTATTTCTCCTGAAGATAAAACCGGCTAAAAGAGCAGTCTCTTTCAATATTTTTTTGATAATCGGTGCTCTGATGCTGCGTTTCGATGACTTGCAGTTGTTTGTCCGGGCGGCGGACCTGGGCAGTCTGTCCGCCGCCGCGCGGGGCATGGACATGTCGGCGGCGGTGGCCAGTGCGGCGCTCAAGCGCATCGAACAGCAACTCGGCGCCCGATTGTTGGCCCGTTCGACCCGCAGCCTGCGCCTGACCGCCGAAGGCGAGGGCTTTCTCGAATACGCCCGCGCGGCCCTGAGCAATCTCGACGAGGGCCGGCGATTGCTGGCCAGTGGTCAGGACCAGGTCAGCGGGGTGCTGCAACTGTCGGCGCCATCGGACTTTGGCCGCAACCTGCTGCTGCCCTGGCTCGACGAGTTTCAACGCGAGCACCCGAAACTCACCGTGCGTCTGCTGCTGGGGGACCGCATCGCCGACCTGTTCCGCCAACCGGTGGACATTGCCCTGCGCTACGGTGAGCCGGAGGACTCCAGCCTGGTGGCGCTGCCCATTGCCCCGCAGAACCGCCGGGTGCTGTGCGCCGCTCCCGGCTATCTGGCCCGGCATGGCGAGCCGCGGCATCTGGAGCAACTGGCACAGCACAATTGCCTGTTGTACATGCTCGGCAGCCGGGTCCACGATCACTGGAGTTTTCACGATGGCAAACGCGAAGTCAGCCTGACCGTCAGCGGCGATCGTTTCAGTGACGATGCCGATGTCGTGCGCCTTTGGGTCGTGGCAGGAGCCGGGATCGCTTACAAGTCCTGGCTCGATGTGGCCGCCGATGTACTGGCCGGCCGCTTGAAGGTGCTGATGCCGGAGCTGCTCTGTGAGCGCGCACCGTTGAATCTGTTGTGCGCCCATCGCGCACAATTGAGTAAGCCGGTGAACCTGTTGCGTGAAATGCTTGCCAGCCGTTGCACCCTTTTGAGCAGTCAATTTCCAGGCTTTGCGGAAATCGATCATTAGTCGCACGAAAAAAGAGAAATTTCCCTCAGGAACGATCACCACCTATGCCGGGCGGAGGAAAGGATCCGCCGACCAACCCGCATATACTAGCGCCCTCATCATGTAAGTAGCGTCGATCCCCAATGGCGGGTCCACGTTCGAGTCGGCCCGGCTGCACGGTCATCCTTCTGGCCTTCGCAGCATCGGTCAGGCAGCGCTAATGAGTGAGCAAGGCGTTGCCGGGCTTATGGCAGTTTCCACGGATTGGCCGACGACACATTACTGGTCAAGATTTCTCTGGACAGTAGACGAAACGATTCAACAGGGAGTGAATACATGGAACATGCACCTTGCATCAGCCAGATCGCCACATTGCTGGCTGACCCAAAGCGCAGCGCAATGATGTGGGCCTTGATGGATGGTTCGGCGCGAACAACCGAAGAGTTGGCATTGCTGGCCAGCCTGTCACCGTCTTCGGCCAGTGCACACCTGGGACGTTTGTCCGCCGGAGGTCTGCTGAGGGTTGAAAACCGCGGCCGCAAACGCTTCTTCCGCCTGGCCGCTCCCGAGGTCGGGGCGGCAATCGAAGCACTGGCCAGCGCGACCTTCGCCAGCGCACCCCAGGATATTCCGGACGTATTCAAGCGCAATGTGCCTCTCGCCAAACCCCGGGCGGTGCGTTCGTCATTGTTGAGTGCCCGACTGTGCGACGATCACTTGGGGGGCACCCTGTCCGCCGATCTGTATCAGCGACTGCTGGAGGCAGGCTGGATCGAACACTTTGATCAGCGGGTCACGGTCACGCTCAAGGGCGCGACGGAGTTGGCGGCACGGGGCGTGTTCATCCAGGCGCTGGCCCATCACAACGGCAGGGTTGCCTGCGCCTGCCCTGACTGGAGCGAAAGACGCCCGCACTTGGGCGGCTCGCTGGGCGCGGCACTGTTGCAGCTGTTCATGCAGTCGGGGTGGCTGAGCCTGCCCAATGATTCCCGAGCCTTGCAGGTGACGGCCTCAGGGCAACGCGAAATTCATCGCTTTGCCCAGGAGAGCGAGTTGGAAATGGCGCTTTAGTGCACCGGTGTGGGAGCGAACGCACTCGCTCCCGCCGGGCTTTGGCGCTGAACCTTACGGTTTCACCAACCGCGCATCGAGGCTGTTCTGCGCCAGGCGTTTGGCCTGATCCTGGGTCATGCCCAGGTGGGTGTGCAGCGCATGGAAGTTCTCGGTGACATAACCGCCGAAGTACGCCGGGTCATCGGAGTTCACGGTCACTTTCACGCCGCGTTCCAGCATGTCGAGAATGTTGTGCTGCGACATGTGATCGAACACGCAAAGCTTGGTGTTCGACAACGGGCACACGGTCAGCGGGATCTGCTCGTCGATGATTCGCTGCATCAGGCGCTCGTCTTCGATGGCGCGCACGCCATGGTCGATGCGCTGGATTTTCAGCAGGTCGATGGCTTCCCAGATGTACTCGGGCGGGCCTTCTTCACCGGCGTGGGCGACGGTCAGGAAGCCTTCGTGACGGGCACGGTCGAACACGCGCTGGAACTTGCTTGGCGGGTGGCCCATTTCGGAGCTGTCCAGGCCCACGGCGACGAACGCATCGCGGAACGGCAGCGCCTGGTCGAGGGTTTTCTGCGCTTGGTCTTCACTCAGATGGCGCAGGAAGCTCAGGATCAAACCACTGGTGATGCCCAGTTGCTGCTCGCCATCCTTCAGCGCGGCGGCGATGCCGTTGAGCACCACTTCGAACGGAATGCCACGGTCGGTGTGGGTCTGCGGGTCGAAGAACGGTTCGGTGTGAATCACGTTCTGCTCTTTGCAACGCAACAGGTACGCCCAGGTCAGGTCATAGAAATCCTGGGACGTGCGCAACACATCGGCACCCCGGTAATACAGGTCGAGGAACTCCTGCAGGTTGTTGAAGGCATACGCCTTGCGCAAGGTTTCGACGTCGTCCCAAGGCAAGGCAATTTTGTTGCGCTCGGCCAGGGCGAACAACAGCTCGGGCTCCAGCGAGCCTTCCAGGTGCAGGTGCAATTCTGCCTTGGGCAGGGCGTTCAGCCAGTCGTACATAATTCTTTTCTCATCAGGTGCAATGGTCGCCATTCTACAGAGGGTTGCCGCAACAATTGGTAAAACCTGACCAGGCGGTTCATCACACCGTTTCCAGTTCCCGTCGATAAGCGTAAGTATCGGCGAAGAGCGAGAGCAGGAACTCGGCGCAGGCTGTGGCCGGATATTTCGCCGGGTGCAATGCATCCTGACAACCGGGCAGGCATTCGATGGGGGTGTCCGGGTGCGGCTCGGCGAAGAACGGCATCGAATAACGATCCACACCGAGCGGGCTGATCACCCGGTGCGGCGTCGACAGGTAACGGTCGTTGCTCCAGCGCGCCATCATGTCGCCCAGGTTGACCACGAACGTACCTTCGATCGGCGGCGCGTCGATCCATTCGCCTTTGACGTTGCGTACCTGCAAGCCACCGGCGGCGTCCTGATAGAGCAGGGTGATGCAACCGTAGTCGGTGTGCGCCCCGGCACCTTGCTGATCTTCGGAGCTGGCGGTGTGGCGCGGCGGGTAATGAATCATCCGCAGCACGCTGACCGGGTCATTGAAGCGTGTGTCGAAGAAGTCGCGCTCAATCCCCAGCGCGATGGTCATTGCCCGCAACAGCGTTTGCGCGAGGGCTTGCATGTCGACGTAGTGCTGCTCCATCAATGCCTCCCAGCCGGGCATGGACGGATGGCGATTGGGGCCGCGCAAGGGTTTTTCCGCCAGTACTTCAGGGTGCCCGGCCGGCAGGTGCAGGCCCATGTCGAAGGTTTCTTTGAGGTCGCTGGGTTTGCTTGTGTCCAGTTGCTCGGTGGCGATGGCGCCGTAGCCGCGATGGTGACGGGTCTGGGTGATGTCGATCTTGAGCTTTTCGGCGGTGGGTTGGGCGAAGAAGCGTTTGGCGTGATCAAGCAGGGCGTTGATGCGAGCCGCTGAAATCGGATGGCCCTTGATGTAGAAGAAACCCCACTCGCGGCAGGCGAGGTCGATTTGCCCGGCCACGGCTGGCCAGGCGGATGGGTCTTCGCTGTAGAGCGGGGTGATGTCGATGATCGGAAGGCTATTCATGCGCAATCCTTAAGAACGCTGAAGATCCAATGTGGGAGTTGTGCTGTGGCTAAAAATTTACTTCGGAATCTCGGCCTTCATGCCTTCCACGTAGTAATTCATCGACGCCAGTTCCGCCGTGGTCGCGCACACACCCGCCGGGATTTTCTCGATCCCGGCCTGATCCTTGATCGGCCCGGTGAACAGTTGCAGCGCACCGCTCTTGATGTCGGCGATGAGTTGCTCGGCTTCGCTCTTCACCGTCGCCGGCACCAGGTCGCTGATCGGCAGCTCAACGGTGCCTTCCTTCAAACCGCCCCAGTAGTCCTGGGGTTTCCAGTTATGGTCGATCACGCTTTGGGTTGCCTGGACGTAGTGCGGGCCCCAATCGTTGACGATGGAGGTCAGTACCGCTTTCGGCCCGAAGTGCGCCATGTCCGAAGCGTAGCCCACGGCATACACGCCGCGACGTTCGGCGGCCTGGATCGGCGCGGGGCTGTCGGTGTGCTGGAACACCACGTCCACGCCCTGGTCGATCAGCGCGTTGGCGGCGTCCGCTTCCTTGCCAGGATCGAACCACGAGTTGACCCACACCACCTTGATCTCGGTGCCGGGGTTGTACTTGTTCAGGGCCAACTGGATGGCGTTGATGTCGCGGATGACTTCCGGGATCGGGAACGAAGCGACGTAGCCGATTTTCTTGGTCTTGGTCATCTTCGCCGCGAGGAAGCCGCCGACGTAGCGACCCTCGTAAGTGCGCGCCAGGTAAGTGCCGAGGTTCTTGTCCTGCTTGTAGCCGGTGGCGTGTTCGAAGGTCACCTTGGGAAACTGCTTGGCGACTTTCACGGTCGGGTTCATGTAGCCGAAGGAGGTGGTGAAGATCAGGTCGTATTTATCCTTGGCCATGTTGCGGATCACCCGCTCGGCGTCGGCACCTTCGGCGACGTTTTCCACGTAGTTGGTGGTGATCTGCGAGCCGAATTTTTCCGCGAGTTCCTTGCGCCCCTGTTCATGCTGATACGTCCAGCCGTGGTCACCGATCGGGCCGATATAGACGAAGCCGACTTTCAGCGGGTCAGCGGCTACGGCGGCCAGGCTAGCGCTCAGACCGATGGCCGCCGCAACGGCGCAAAGCAGCTTCTTCAACGGACGGTTGTGCATGAATTGGAACTCCATTTTGTTGTGAGGTTGGCTGGGCTCTCTGGCTTGCACAGGGCAATGCAAATTGCTGACCAACAAGACAACAAAACTTGAATCAGCGGTGATGCTATCGCGAGCAGGCTCGCGAAAGGTCCTTGAAGTCCGATAACAGTGCATGTCCTTGCACAGTTGCCATCCACTGGTGCGCCAATCCAGATGGTCATGACTCTCCACAAAACCAATGTGGGAGCGAGCCTACTCGCGAAGACGGAGTGTCAGTCGACATCGTCAGTGACTGAAATACCGCCATCGCGAGCAGGCTCGCTCCCACAGTTTTAATCGGTGTTGTATCAGGTCCCGGCGATCAGTTGCCGCGCCGCCTGGCTGTGATCAGCAATCAATCCCTTCAGGTCCAGACCTTCGACCTGCCCATCGATCACCCGCCACTTGCCGCCGACCATCACCCGGTCCGCGCGATCGGCGCCGCACAGCAACAATGCCGAGACAGGATCATGGCTACCGGAGAAGCGCAATTCATCCAGCTTGAACATCGCCAGGTCAGCCTGCTTGCCCACTGCCAACTCGCCGATGTCGGTACGGCCCAGCAGGCTCGCCGAGCCCTTGGTCGCCCAGCCCAACACGCGCTCCGGGGTGATCTTCTCGGCGCCGTAGCGCAGGCGCTGGATGTACAACGCCTGGCGCGCTTCGAGCATCATGTTCGAGGCATCGTTGGACGCCGAACCGTCCACGCCCAAACCAAGCAGGGCACCGGCATCGGTCAAGTCGATACTCGGGCAGATGCCCGAGGCCAAGCGCATGTTCGAACTCGGGCAATGGCAAATGCCGGTGCCGGCGGCGCCGAGGCGGGCGATTTCGTCCGGGTTGAAATGGATGCCATGGGCCAGCCAGGTACGCGGGCCGAGCCAGCCGACACTGTCCAGATAGTCCACGGTGCGCAGGCCGAAGCGTTGCAGGCAGAAATCTTCTTCGTCGAGGGTTTCTGCCAGGTGGGTGTGCAGACGCACGTCGAGTTTGTTCGCCAGCTCGGCACTGGCCGACATGATTTCCGGCGTCACAGAGAACGGCGAGCACGGTGCCAGGGCGATCTGGATTTGCGCGCCATCACCGCGTTCGTGGTACTCGGCGATCAACCGCTGGCTGTCGGCGAGGATCACTTCGCCTTCCTGCACGGTCTGTTGCGGCGGCAGGCCACCGTCCTTTTCGCCGAGGCTCATGGAACCGCGGGTCAGCATGGCGCGCATGCCCAACTCGCGAACGCTCTCGACTTGCACGTCGATCGCGTTTTCCAGACCTTCCGGGAACAGGTAGTGGTGGTCGGCGGCGGTGGTGCAACCGGACAGCAGCAATTCAGCCAACGCGACCTTGGTGGCGAGGGCGAGTTTTTCCGGGGTCAGGCGAGCCCAGACCGGGTACAGGGTTTTCAGCCACGGGAACAGCGGCTGATTGACCACCGGCGCCCAGGCGCGGGTCAGGGTTTGATAGAAGTGGTGATGGGTGTTGATCAAGCCCGGCAGGATCACATGCTCGCGGGCATCGAACACTTCATTGCATGGGACGGACGGTTGTTGACCGGTGCCGAGTACTTCGACGATCAAACCGTCTTGCAGCACCAGGCCGCCACGAGCATCGAGACCGTTGGAGGTGAAAATGGCGAGGGGATTTTTTAACCAGGTACGGGTCGCAGGCATGTTGGCCGGCTCCTCTGAAAGTTGGGTTCAGGGTTGCCAGCTCAGTGTTGCCCTGTCTGCTGATCCAGGTTCGCCGGGGAGGCGAGGTGCGCAGTGTCGATCAAAACGCTCTGGCGGGCAAGCCCAACCCGACCAGACGAAGAGTAGCCCCTGTAGGAGCGAGCTTGCTCGCGATGGAGTATCAGCTACATAGCTGTCGGCTGACACACCATCGCGAGCAAGCTCGCTCCTACAGTAAGGGTGGCGTTTACCAGGGAATGGTTTCACCCCGGTAATTGATGAAGTGATGCCCGCCCTTGCCGACATACGCATTCACCTGATCAACCAGGCCACGGGTGCTGGTTTCCACATCAATGTCCGCGCCTTCACCCCCCATGTCGGTTTTCACCCAGCCCGGGTGCAGCGACAACACGGTGAGCCCGGTTTCGCCCAACTGAGTGACGAAGCTGTTGGTCATGGAATTCAGCGCCGCCTTGCTGGCCTTGTACAGTGCCAGTTCCGGCGCATCGGGCATGGTCACGCTGCCCAGCACTGAACTCATGAACGCCAGCACGCCGGTGTCCGGGCGCAGTTGCTCGACAAAACGCTGGGCCAGGTTAATCGGCGCCACGGCGTTGGTGAAAAACAGCTGACCGACTTCGGCCATTGTCGCGCCGCCGTTTGGCGTCTGGACCTCCGGCCCCTTGACCCCGGCATTGACGAACAACAGGTCAAACACATCACCCTTGAGTTGTTGGCTCAGGGCGGACACCGCCTGCTGATCGTCCATGTCGAGCTTTTCGATCCGCACATTGCCCAGGGCCTGCAAGGCTTCGGCTTTTTGCGGATCGCGCACGGTGGCGGTGACTTGCCAGCCATCGGCCAACAGGGTTTTCACAAGCCCGAGGCCAAGCCCCCGGGAGGCGCCGATGATGAGTGCGTTTTTTGCCTTGGACATGAGTGGCTTCCTTGAAAGTTCAGGATCGTGGATTCAATGGGCACTGTTGCCCGAGCCGTTGTTGCAACTCATCGCGCAGCGCGCCGAGTTCGGCCATGCGGGCTTCGATCAGTTTGAGTTTGTCTTGCAGCAGTTGCGTGACGGCGCTGTCCGGATCGGGCGATTGCCAGATTGTAGCGACGCTGTTGCCGATCTCGCCGAGGGTAAAGCCCAGCCGTTGAGCAGTCTTGATGTACTGCACCAGTTGCACCATGTCTGGTGGATAGTCGCGATAGCCGTTGGCGCTGCGTTGCGCCGCAATCAACCCACGCTGCTCGTAAAAGCGCAGCGTGTCGCGGCTGACGGCGCTGGCCTGGGCTAATTCACCGATGCGCATCATGACGTCTCGAGGGGCTTGACCCTGGAGCATACTCCAGGCTTTAGCCTTGTTGCTCCCTGAATTGATGGAGCAATGTCGATGTGGACTTCAGCGCAATATCGCCGGTTGGTGCAAGGCAGTGCCTGGTACGACCTGATCGTGACGGTCGCGTTTGTCACGCCGTGGAGTTTTGCGGCGTTGCATGGGCTTTTGACGGGGGTGAGTCAGGCGTTGAGTTTGCCCGGTGAGCTGCCACCGTTCGAACCGGTGCACATGTTGATGGCGAATCTGCTGGGCTCGATTGTCTGCGTATGGGCGGTGCTGCGGATTCGTGATCCGCAGCAGGTTTATGGGCGGTATGACGCCGTGGCCAGATTCCTGTTCTCGGCCTGGCAGGCTTATGCCCTGATCCATGGCGCGAGTTCGATTCTGGTGGTTTTTCTGGTGTTTGAGTTGGCGTGGGGCGTGGCTCAGGTGTTGCCTGTTCGGACGCTTTCGCGAGCAAGCCCGCTCCCACATTTGACCGAGTACACACCCATCCAATGTGGGAGCGGGCTTGCTCGCGAAGAGGCCCGCCCAAACAACCACTAATGCCCAGCCTGCCACGGCTGCCCCAACGAAACCGGCGCGTACAACCGTGTCCGCAGCGCATCCCGTGACAGCAGCACCAGCACCACAATGGTCGCGACATACGGCAGCATCGCCAGCAAACTGGACGGAATCGCCAGCCCCAACCCCTGCGCCACCAGGTGCAGGATGCTGGCGAGCCCGAACAGGTACGCGCCGAGCAGCAGGCGCCACACCCGCCAACTGGCGAACACCACCAGCGCCAGGGCAATCCAGCCGCGCCCGGCGCTCATGTTCTCCGCCCACATCGGTGTGTACGCCAGGGACAGATATGCTCCGGCCAACCCTGCCATCGCACCGCCGAACAACACCGCCAGGGTCCGCACAGCCAACACCGGCAAGCCCATGGCGCTGGCTGCCTCCGGGTTTTCCCCGACCGCCTGGATGAACAGCCCGACGCGGCTTTTCAGAATCACCCAGGCCACCAGCGCAAACAGCGCGAATGACAGATACACCAACAGGTCCTGGGTAAACAGCATTCGCCCGATCAGCGGGATTTCACTCAAATACGGAATCGCCAAGGGTTCGAATCCCGCCAGCGGCTTACCGACCCAAGCCGCACCGACGAAGGTCGACAGGCCCACGCCGAAAATCGTCAGGGCCAGACCGGTGGCCACCTGATTGGCGTTGAACACCAGCGCCACCAGGGCGAACAGTGATGACAACAGCATCCCGGCGAGCATCGCCAGCAACACGCCGAGCCACAGTTGGCCGGTGTTGAACGCGACGATGAAACCGATCACCGCGCCAAACAGCATCATGCCTTCCTGGCCGAGGTTGAGGACGCCGCTTTTCTCGCAGATCAGTTCCCCCAACGCCACCAGCAGCAACGGCGTGCCGCAGCGGACCATGGCATAGAAAATATTGCTCAGCAGATCGATATCCATCACAACGCTCCTGCTTGTACGGCGGTGGCTTGGGCGCGGCGGGTCCAGCGCAGGTTCAAGCGCGGTCGGTAGAGAATCAGCACGTCACTGGCCAGCAGGAAAAACAGCATCATGCCCTGGAACAATTGGGTGATCGCTTGCGGCAGGTTCAGGCTCATTTGTGCGCTTTCTCCGCCGATATACAGCAGCGCCATCAACAGGCTGGAAAACAGGATGCCGACAGGATTCAAGCGGCCGAGAAATGCCACGGTGATCGCCGCATAGCCGTAGCCCGGTGAGACCTGCGGCACGAGCTGGCCGATGGGGCCGGTGACTTCGCACACACCAGCCAGCCCTGCCAGGCCGCCGCTGATCAACAGTGCGAGCCAGATCAGGCGCTTCTCGCGAAAGCCGACGAAACCGGCGGCACGCTTGTCCAGCCCGAGCACCTTGATCTGGAAACCGACAAAGCTTTTCTGCAACAGCACCCACACGGTCACCAATGCGAGCAGGGCGAAATACACCCCGGCGTGAACCCGGCCATCTTCCATCAGTAGCGGCAAGCGGCTGGTGTCACCGAACATTGCTGACTCGGGGAAGTTGAACCCGGCGGGATCTTTCAAAGGGCCGTGAACGCAGAACAGCAGCAGGTTCAGTGCGATGTAGTTGAGCATGATGCTGGTCAGGATCTCATTGGCGTTGAAGCGCGTGCGCAACCACGCCGTCAGGCCGGCCCACGCGGCGCCCGCCAGAGTGCCTGTCAGCAGGATCAGCACCAGCGCCCAGCGGCTTTGCATATCGATGATGTTCACCGCCAGCGCACTGCCGGCCAGCGCACCGAGCAGCAGTTGACCTTCGGCACCGATGTTCCAGATGCGCGCCTGATAGGCGACCGCCAGGCCCAACGCGCAGAGCAGAATCGGCAGGGCTTTGACTAGCAATTCGGAGACGCCATACAGGTCGCTGACAGGCGCGATCAGCAAGGTGTGCAAGGTCAGCAGCGGGTCGTGCCCGAGCGCGATAAACAACAAGGATCCACAGCCCAGGGTCAGTGCAGCCGCCAGCAACGGCGAGCACCACAGCATCAGGCGCGATTGCTGGCCGCGGGGTTCAAGAGAAAGCAGCATGTGACACTCCGTTAACGCGTGGCGGATGCGAGTGATTGAGGGGCGCCGAACTGGCCGGCCATCCAGCCGCCGACATCGCTCAGGCGCGTGTCGACGGTGGCGTGGAGCGCTGACAGCCGACCGCCGCACAAGGCGCCGAGGCGGTCGCTGATCTGGAACAGTTCGTCGAGGTCTTCGGAAATCACCAGGATCGCCGCGCCGGCATCGCGCAAGGCAATCAAGGCGCGGTGAATGGTGGCGGCCGCGCCGACGTCCACGCCCCAGGTCGGGTGTGCGGCGACCAGCAGTTTCGGTTGCTGAAGGATTTCCCGGCCGAGAATGAATTTCTGCAAGTTGCCGCCGGACAGGCTGCGGGCCGGAGCCTGGCTATCGGGCGTCTTGACCCCGAAACGGTGGATGATTTCCTCGGCCAGTGCTTCGACTTTGCCGCGCTGGATCAGGCCGTTACTCACCAGTCCTTGCTGGAAAGCGGTCAGCAGCGCGTTGTCCGCCAGGCTCAGCTCCGGCACCGCACCATGACCCAGGCGTTCGGCGGGAACGAACACCTGGCCGAGTTGGCGGCGAGCATCGGGACGCAAATGGGCGACTGGCTCCTTGCCAAAACGTATCGTCGCGCTGGCGTTGCGGGGCAGCAGTGCTTCGCCGCTGAGTAAGGCCAGCAATTCATCCTGGCCATTACCGGCGACACCGGCGATGCCGACAATTTCACCGCGGCGCACTTCAAGGTCGATGTTGGCAAGCGAGCAGCCGAACGGGTCCGGGTTGCGCCAGGACAAGCCACGGACATCAAGGAACGCATCACCTCCAGTAACCTTCGGATAGTCTGCGATCAACTCCGCCGCTTCACCGACCATCAAGCGCGCCAGTTGTTGATCCGAACACTCGGCCGGCACGCAATGGCCGGCCACCCGACCGCCTCGTAAAACCGTTGCGCTGTGGCATAACGCGCGAACTTCCCCGAGCTTGTGGCTGATGAACAAAATGCTGCAGCCCTCGGCGGCGAGCCGGCGCAGGGTGGCGAACAAGTCGTCGGCCTCTTGCGGCGTCAGCACCGAAGTCGGTTCATCGAGAATCAACAGGCGGATGTCCTGCATCAGGCAGCGAATGATCTCCACCCGTTGCCGTTCACCGATCGACAGGCTGTGGACAAGTCGCTCAGGTTCCAGCGCCATGCCGTAGCGCCGGGACACTTCGCGAATCTTCGGCTCAAGCTGTTTGGGTGTGCCTGCCGCCGCACCCATGGCCAGGGCGATGTTCTGCGCCACGCTCAGGGTTTCGAACAGCGAGAAATGCTGGAACACCATGCCGATTCCCAAACCCCGGGCCTGGGCCGGGTTGCGCAGGCTCACCCGCTGACCTTGCCAGATCACTTCGCCGGAATCGGCGTGGGTCACGCCGTAGATGATCTTCATCAGCGTGCTTTTGCCCGCGCCGTTTTCGCCGAGCAGGGCATGGATCTCGCCAGGGGCAATGGTCAGGTCGATGGCATCGTTGGCCAGGCAACCGGGGTAGCGTTTGCTGATTCTGTGCAGTTGCAGGCGCGGAATCGGATCGGGGATTGGAGCGCGATTGGGCATGACAGGCTCGGTGCTGTTGGACTTGTGCCTGTGGATAAAGCAATTTTCTGGCCACTAGGTCAGGAAAATGTCGAAGTCCTGCGACCAGAGGCGTTGAGTACGCAGCTTTCAAATGTGCCACGCAGAGCCCGGCACCACATGGGGGCAATGGTGCAATTCAAGCCCCAATTTTGCTCGTGCGCTTTTGCTCAAAAAATGAGCAATCGACCACAAGCCATACCGTGCAGGGCGCCGAGACGGCCATGAACGGGTTATCCACAGATTGCTCCACAGTATTTGTGCGCAAGCTCAAAGCACGGGCATAAGCACTGAGTGGCTTTCTTCTAAAGGCGATAAACCGTTGTAACTGTTTGTTTTTATTTGAATTTGATGAGCTTGATGGCAGATTGGGCGAAAATTGAGCAAAGTCCGCAAAGCCGCATGACAAAAGGGTTACAGCGGTATGTGCTCAGGTTATCCACAGGCGGGTGCACAGCAGATGTGGGCAAATATGGAATAAGTGAAAAAGCGGCGTGCCCCAAAAGATCGCAGCCTGTGCTGAAGCCTTTTAGCGCTGCAACAAAATACGTCCGCGACTCAAATCGGCCAGTTGTGACTGCAAGGTGTCGATCTGTGCATCGCCTACGGCCAACTGCAGCTCGACACCATTAGCGGTGAAGCTTTCATCCACAACCAATCCACCAGCCTCCGCCACCCGCAGCTTGACCAGGGCCAACTCGGCAAATCCGCAAGCGCAACGCAGCGGCACCCGGCTGATCAGCTCAATCTTTGGCGCCGCTTGCAGGCATTTGTTTGCACCCCCGCCATAGGCCCGGGCGAGCCCCCCGGTGCCCAGTTGGATGCCGCCATACCAGCGAATCACCAGCACCGCGACCTGATCGCAATCCTGCGCCTCTATCGCCGCCAGAATCGGCCGGCCGGCCGTACCGCCGGGCTCGCCATCATCGGTGCTGCGATATTGATCGCCGAGCTTCCAGGCCCAGCAGTTGTGCGAGGCATTCAAGTCGCTGTGCTGTTCAATGAACGCCTGGGCCTCGGCCGGGCTGGAGATCGGCGCGGCGAAGGTAATGAAGCGGCTCTTGCGAATCTCTTCGCGGTATTCGCAAAAACCGCTGAGGGTAAATGGCATACGTACCTGAATGGCTACTTAGATGGCAGGTTTCAGGCCGCAGCCCTTGAGAATGATGCGGATCAGGTTGTCCCCGGCGTCTTCCATGTCCTGTTTAGTCAACCTGGTACGCCCGGTGACGCGGCAGATCTGCGTGGCGAAGTCGGCGTAATGCTGGGTGCTGCCCCACAACAGGAAGATCAGGTGTACCGGATCGACCGGGTCCATTTTACCGGCGTCGATCCAGGCCTGGAACACGCCCGCACGACCCTGGAACCAGGTGCGATAATCCTGGTTGAAGTACTCGGTCAGGCATTCACCGCCGCTGATGACTTCCATGGCAAATATCCGCGAGGCTTGCGGCTGGCGTCGGGAGAACTCCATTTTCGCGCGGATGTAGCGGATCAAGGCTTCGGCCGGATCGTCCTCGGCGGTGAGGGTGTTGAAGGTGCTGTCCCACAACTCGATGATGTTGCTCAGCACCGCCACGTACAAACCGAGCTTGTTGGTGAAGTAGTAATGCAGGTTCGCCTTGGGCAGCCCGGCATTCAGGGCGATGGTGTTCATGCTCGTGCCTTTGTACCCGTGACGGGCGAACTCGTCTTCGGCGGCTTTGATGATGGTCTCTTCGTTTTTCTGACGAATGCGGCTGACGGGTTTTCCGCCGTGGGCTGGGACTTCAAAGGTCATAGGCACTTCCGAGAAGATGAGTGGGGGCGGCCAGTGCGTTGATAGCGCACCCACCGACGTCAGACAAGGCCTCACACAATAAAACACTGCACCGCTCCCACAATTTTCAACGCGTCGCCGCAAGACTCTCGAGAAAACTCTCCAGCACCAGATGGGGTCGACGCCCCTTGCGTGTGACCGACGCCAGGCTGAGGTCATAGAAACGCGTTTTGGCTTTCAACGCGCGCAACCGACCTTGCTGCACCCAAAGGCTCGCGTAGTGATCCGGCAGGTAACCGATGTAGCGCCCGGTCAGGATCAGGAACGCCATGCCTTCGCGGTCCGAGGCGCTGGCGGTGCAGTTGAGCGCCTGGTAGTGAGCCTGGATCTCCGCTGGCAAACGGAAGGTGGGCGCGATGGCGTCCTGACTGTTCAGGCGTTCGTCGTCCAGTTGCTTGTCATCGACATAAAACAGCGGATGGCCGACCGCGCAGTACAACAGCGAACGTTCGCTATACAGCGGTTGATACTCCAGCCCCGACAGCGCGCTGGCCTGCGGCACTACGCCGACGTGCAGGCGACCGTCGAGCACGCCTTGTTCGACTTCATTGGGCGCGATCATGCGGATCTGGATCTGTACGTCCGGGCCACGTTCTTTCAATTGCGCGAGGGCATGGGTGATGCGCATGTGGGGCAGGGTGACCAGGTTGTCCGTCAAACCAATGATCAATTCGCCGCGCAAGTGCTGGTGCAGGCCGTTGACCTCGGTGCGGAAGCTTTCCAGCGCACTTAACAGCTGCAACGCCGATTGATAGACCTCGCGGCCTTCTTCGGTCAGGGAAAACCCGGCACGTCCCCGTTGGCACAGGCGCAGGCCGAGGCGTTGCTCCAGATCGCTCATCTGCTGGCTGATCGCCGAGCGACCGATGCCCAGCACGGTTTCCGCTGCGGAGAAGCCGCCGCATTCAACCACGCTGCGGAAAATCCTCAGCAGGCGAATATCAAAGTCGCTGACCTGGGCCAACGGATCGGGACGGCGAGTGCTCATGCGGGTTACTCAAAAGTTTAGTAATGGGCTGACTGAACATTAGAAGAGTTGCATTTTACCGACTTTATCTCCGTGGCAATTTAGCTGCAACAACGGTTTTCAATCCTTACGCCGCTTATTGCCTTGCGAGGTTTCGCCCATGAACCAGCCTGAAAACGCCCCGACTTCCCTGGCCAGCCAGCTCAAGCTCGATGCTCACTGGATGCCTTACACCGCCAACCGTAACTTTCTGCGCGACCCACGCTTGATCGTTGGCGCCGAAGGCAGCTGGCTGATCGACGACAAGGGCCGCAAGGTTTATGACTCGCTGTCCGGTCTGTGGACCTGTGGCGCCGGGCACACCCGCAAGGAAATCCAGGAAGCGGTCGCCAAGCAACTGGGCACCCTCGATTACTCGCCAGGCTTCCAGTACGGCCATCCGCTGTCCTTCCAGCTGGCTGAAAAAATCACCGACCTGACCCCGGGCAACCTGAACCACGTGTTCTTCACCGACTCGGGCTCCGAGTGTGCTGACACCGCCGTGAAGATGGTTCGTGCTTACTGGCGCCTGAAAGGCCAGTCGACCAAGACCAAAATGATCGGCCGTGCCCGTGGTTACCACGGTGTGAACATCGCCGGCACCAGCCTCGGCGGCGTGAACGGCAACCGCAAGTTGTTCGGTCAGGCGATGATGGACGTCGACCATCTACCGCACACTTTGCTGGCAAGCAACGCTTACTCCCGTGGCATGCCGGAGCAGGGTGGTATCGCCCTGGCTGATGAACTGCTGAAGTTGATCGAACTGCACGATGCGTCGAACATCGCGGCGGTCTTCGTCGAGCCATTGGCCGGTTCCGCTGGCGTGCTGGTTCCACCACAGGGTTACCTCAAGCGTCTGCGTGAAATCTGCGACCAGCACAACATCCTGCTGGTGTTCGACGAAGTGATCACCGGTTTCGGCCGTACTGGCACCATGTTCGGTGCTACCACCTTCGGCGTGACCCCGGACCTGATGTGCATCGCCAAGCAAGTCACCAACGGTGCGATCCCGATGGGCGCGGTGATTGCCAGCTCCGAGATCTACCAGACCTTCATGAATCAGCCGACGCCTGAATACGCGGTGGAGTTCCCTCACGGCTACACCTATTCCGCGCACCCGGTGGCTTGCGCCGCGGGCCTGGCAGCACTCGACCTGCTGCAAAAGGAAAACCTGGTGCAGAGCGTGGCCGAAGTCGCACCGCATTTCGAAAATGCTCTGCACGGCCTCAAAGGCACCAAGAACATCGTCGACATCCGCAACTACGGCCTGGCCGGCGCGATCCAGATCGCCCCACGTGACGGCGACGCGATCGTGCGTCCGTTCGAAGCCGGTATGGCGCTGTGGAAAGCCGGGTTCTACGTACGCTTCGGCGGCGACACCCTGCAGTTCGGCCCAACCTTCAACAGCAAGCCGCAGGACCTGGATCGTCTGTTTGACGCGGTCGGCGAAGTGCTGAGCAAGATCGACTGATTTCTCCTTCTATATACCTACAAACAACAGGCGCTCCGACGCGAGCGCCTGTGGACAACTTTTCAGGAGCTTCCATGAGCGTTATTCCGCATTTGATCAATGGCGAACTGGTGACCGAGAACGGTCGCGCGGTCGATGTGTTCAACCCGTCTACCGGTCAGGCTATCCACAAGCTGCCGCTGGCAACCCGCGAAACCATCCAGAGCGCCATCGACGCGGCCAAGGCTGCATTCCCGGCTTGGCGCAACACGCCGCCGGCCAAGCGTGCCCAAGTGATGTTCCGCTTCAAGCAACTGCTGGAGCAGAACGAAGCTCGCATCTCGCAATTGATCAGCGAAGAGCACGGCAAGACCCTGGAAGATGCTGCCGGTGAATTGAAGCGCGGCATCGAGAACGTCGAGTTCGCTTGTGCGGCTCCGGAAATCCTCAAGGGCGAATACAGCCGTAACGTCGGCCCGAACATCGATGCCTGGTCGGACTTCCAGCCGCTGGGCGTGGTTGCCGGTATCACGCCGTTCAACTTCCCGGCCATGGTGCCGTTGTGGATGTACCCACTGGCGATCGTCTGCGGCAACTGCTTCATCCTCAAGCCATCCGAGCGTGACCCGAGCTCGACGCTGCTGATCGCCCAGTTGCTGCTGGAGGCTGGTCTGCCTAAAGGCGTACTGAGCGTGGTGCACGGTGACAAGACTGCGGTGGACGCATTGATCGAAGCGCCGGAAGTCAAAGCGCTGAGCTTCGTTGGTTCGACGCCGATTGCCGAATACATCTATTCCGAGGGCACCAAGCGTGGCAAACGCGTTCAGGCCCTGGGCGGTGCGAAAAACCACGCCGTACTGATGCCGGATGCAGACCTGGACAACGCCGTCAGCGCACTGATGGGCGCGGCTTACGGTTCTTGCGGCGAGCGTTGCATGGCGATCTCGGTAGCGGTGTGCGTGGGTGATCAGGTGGCCGATGCACTGGTGGCCAAACTGGTTCCGCAAATCAAGGCGCTGAAAATCGGTGCCGGTACCAACTGCGGCCTGGACATGGGCCCACTGGTGACTGGCCAGGCGCGCGACAAGGTCAGCGGTTATGTAGAAGACGGCGTAGCCGCCGGCGCGACACTGGTGGTGGATGGCCGTGGCCTGACCGTGGCCGGTCACGAGGAAGGCTTCTTCCTGGGTGGTTGCCTGTTCGACAATGTCACGCCAGAGATGCGTATCTATAAAGAAGAGATCTTCGGGCCGGTGCTGTGCGTTGTTCGGGTCAATAGCCTGGAAGAAGCCATGCAACTGATCAACGATCACGAATATGGCAACGGCACCTGCATCTTCACCCGTGACGGCGAAGCCGCGCGGTTGTTCTGCGACGAGATCGAGGTCGGCATGGTTGGTGTCAACGTACCGTTGCCGGTGCCGGTGGCTTACCACAGCTTTGGTGGCTGGAAGCGTTCGCTGTTTGGCGATCTGCACGCCTATGGCCCGGATGGTGTGCGTTTCTATACCCGCCGCAAAGCCATCACCCAGCGCTGGCCGCAGCGCGCGAGCCATGAAGCTTCGCAGTTCGCCTTCCCTAGCTTGTAAGTAGAAGGGCGCAGAAGGCCGACCCATTGGGTCGGCCTTTTTGTTTTCGGGGCTTTTTCGCCCTATATGACAGAATTGTGAAAATAGCTGTTGACGGCAGATTCCAGGTGTCTATAATTCGCCCCACTTCCGGCGCAGTCGAAACGGAAAACTCCTTGGTAAACAATGAGTTACGCAGGTTTCGGCAGCAGGTTGCTTCAGGTCATCGAAGCCAAAAGGAAGTTGAAAAAGAGGTGTTGACAGCAGCGTGTAACGCTGTAGAATT
>NZ_JAHBCX010000052.1:0-31975 GCF_019955895.1 Pseudomonas sp. GL-B-12 | reverse complement strand
CACAAAACCCTGTGGGAGCGGGCTTGCTCGCGAAAGCGGTGTGTCAGCCAACATCGATAGCGACTGACACTACGCATTCGCGAGCAAGCCCGCTCCCACAGGTTCTTCGCGTCAGCAGTGACAGGCCAGTTATCACGTTTAATTTAACTTTACGTGAGGATTTGGCGATCTTCCGGCTCCCATAATCGGCTCCAACGAACAACAACAAACGGGAGCCGGACATGTCGCAGAGCACTGCTTCACCCAAGTCCAGTCATCCACGCTGGCTACGCCTGACCCACTGGCTCAACGCCCTGGCGGTGCTGGTGATGGTCACCAGCGGCTGGCGCATCTACAACGCCTCACCGATCTACGAATTCAGTTTTCCCAAGTCGATCACCCTCGGCGGCTGGCTGGGTGGTGCGCTGCAATGGCATTTCGCGGCGATGTGGTTACTGGCGATCAACGGCCTGATCTACCTGGCCTTCAACCTGTTCAGCGGACGCCTGAAGCGGCGTTTCTTCCCGGTTTCGCCCAAAGGTGTGCTGCATGACCTGTGGGCCGCGTTGCGCGGAAAACTCGGGCACGCCGACCTCAGCCACTACAACCAGGTGCAACGCGTCGCTTACCTGTTCGTGATGGTCGACATCACGCTGCTGGTGCTCTCCGGGCTGGTGTTGTGGAAGTCGGTGCAGTTCCCGCTGTTGCGTGAATTGCTGTTCGGTTACGAAGGCGCGCGTCGTGTGCATTTCTTCGCCATGGCGCTGTTGGTGGCCTTCGTGGCGGTGCATCTGCTGATGGTGGCGCTGGTGCCGAAAACGCTGTTGGCCATGATCGTCGGCCGCAAGGAGCAGGTATGAAAAAGCGCATTCAGGTACCCGGGCTGGACGAGGCGTCGATCCTGACCGACGCTCGCAAGATCCTCGCCCCGCAGATCGAAGACCGCTCGCGCCGCTCGTTCCTGCTGCGTGGCCTGACCCTCGGCGGCGTGGCCATGTTGTCCGGTTGCAACATTACCGACAACGAAAGCGTCGAGACCGCGCTGTCGTCCATGTCGCGCTTCAACGACCGGGTGCAGGGCTGGCTGTTCAACCCCAACGCGATGGCGCCGACCTATCCCGAATCGATGATCACCCGGCCGTTTCCCTTCAATGCCTTTTACGGCATCGACGAGGTGCCGACGGTGGAGGAGGAGGGCTATCGCCTGGAAGTCACGGGCCTGGTCGCCGACAAGCGCAGCTGGCGCCTCGAAGAGCTGCGCGCCATGGCCCAGACCGAGCAGATCACCCGGCACATTTGCGTCGAAGGCTGGAGCGCGATCGGGCGTTGGGGCGGCGTGCGCTTCAGCGACTTCCTCAAACGCATCGGCGCTGACACAGACGCCAAATACGTCGGTTTCAAATGCGCCGACGACTACTACACCAGCATCGACATGGCCACCGCGCTGCATGCGCAAACCCTGCTGACGCTGACTTATGACGGCGCGGTGCTGCCGCGCGAATACGGCTTCCCGATGAAGCTGCGCATGCCCACCAAGCTCGGCTACAAGAACCCCAAACATATCCAGGCGATGTTCGTCACTAACACCTATCCGGGTGGCTTCTGGGAAGACCAGGGCTACAACTGGTTCGGTGGCAGCTGACGGGTGCCTGGCCAGTTCACACCTCCACAACCCACGCTCCAAGGAGTTTCATCATGAAAAAGTTGACCACTGTTGTTCTGTCCATGTGCCTGGCCGTTGGTGCTGCCAGTGTTTTTGCCGCCGACACCATGAGCAACGACAGCATGAGCAAGGATTCGATGTCCAAGGACGCCATGTCCAAGGATGCGATGAAAAAAGACACAATGAAGAAGACCGATACGATGTCCAAGGACGCCATGTCCAAAGACAGCATGTCCAAGGACGCGATGAAAAAAGATGCGATGTCCAAGGATGCGATGAAAAAAAGCGAAATGTCGCAATAAGTCCAAACAGCCGAAATCCCCTGTGGGAGCGGGCTTGCTCCGGGCGGCGTTCCGACGAAAGCGGTGTATCAGTCAACATTGATAGCGACTGACACTACGCCTTCGCGAGCAAGCCCGCTCCCACAGGTTTTTGTCGCCGCTCAAAAGGACATCGATGAAGTGATCCAGGGCAGCCGCCTGATGGGCAAGATTGATCAGGACGCTTGATACCGGTCGCCTGGCTGCATCAAAAATGAATTTCCACCGAGTCCGCTGCTCATACCTTTTAGGTAGCGGGTTAGAGCCTGCGAAATCATTGAGGCAATCAGGGAGCGGCACGGTCATGAGTCGAGTACCGACGGCGGGTGGGGATCTTCCTGGCGGGTTGATTCTGGTGGTTGAGGACGACCCGCTGATTCTGGAGTTTCTCTGTGAGATTCTTCAGGAGGAGGGTTTTGTCGTCGAGCCGAAAATCAGTGCGGATGCGGCAGCGATCTATCTGGAACAGCATGCGCCGCAGGTGCACATGCTGCTGACAGACATCACCATGCCCGGCACGCTCAACGGCGCGGACCTGGCCAACCAGTTCGGCGATCGCTGGCCGGACAAGCCGATCATGATCATGTCCGGTTTCGAAACCCCTGAAAGCGCAGGCGTGCGGCACGCGGTCTCGTTCATCAAGAAACCCTGGATGATTGGCGGACTGCTCGATTGCGTGGGCCAGACCTTCAAGTCCAAACGACTCAACTGACCTACGCGCAGATGCTACATTGCCGGGCAAATCCGTCTGGCACCTGCGAGGTTCTTTTCCTTGTCCGATCACTCCGTATTCAACTCGACTTACCGTGCCTTCCTGTTCGACATGGACGGTACGGTCCTGACGTCCATTGCCGCCGCCGAGCGGGTCTGGACCACCTGGGCGGTGCGCCATGGTGTCGATGTCAACAGCTTCCTGCCGACCATTCACGGTGCCCGCGCCATCGACACCATCAGGCGCCTGGGCTTGCCCGGGGTAGACGCCGAAGCTGAAGCCGCGTGGATTACCGAAGCGGAAATCGTCGACGTCGATGGGGTATTCGAAGTGGCTGGCGCGGCGAAATTCTTGCGGTCTTTGCCAGCCAGCCAATGGGCGATTGTCACTTCCGCCCCGCGGGAGCTGGCGTTGCGGCGGATGGCGGCGGCGGGGATTCCCGAGCCTGAGGTGATGGTGACGGCAGAGGACGTCACGGCTGGCAAACCCGACCCCGCGGGGTACCAACTCGCGGCCCGGCGTTTGGGCGTCGAGCCTGGGCAGTGCCTGGTTTTTGAAGACGCCACGGTGGGGATTCTGGCGGCCGAGGCGGCGGGGGCGGATTTGATGATTGTCACGGCGACCCATGAACAGCCGATCGAGACGTTGCATGGGACGTTGGCAGGTTATGACATGGTTGCCGCGAGCGTGGATGCCGACGGTCTGATTCGTTTGCAGTTTTTGTGAGCAACACATTTCCCCTGTGGGAGCGGGCTTGCTCGCGAAGGCGGTGTGTCAGGCAATTGCAATGTCGACTGATACTCCGCTTTCGCGAGCAAGCCCGCTCCCACAGGGGATCAGTGTTCCTGTCAGTAAAGTCCCGGGATTAACCGCCAGCTGCGGGCGCAATAGGCCTCGTATTCGCTGCCGAACTGCGCCCTGAGCAAGGCTTCTTCAGCGTGAATGCGCGCGATCAGCGGGATCAGCGTCAGCGCCACCAGTATCAGCCCGACACCAGAACGAAAGGCCAGTGCCCAACCCATGCCGATGACCATCATCCCCAGATAACTGGGGTTGCGCAGGTTGCGGTAAATCCCCTCGGTGACCAGTCGATGCCCCGGCTGAATGGCCACCAGCCCACTGAAGCGCTTGCCCAGCACAAACACCGGCCACAACCGCAGCGCGCCGCCGAAGATAAACAACAGCGCCCCGAGCCAGCGCACGCCCTCACCGCCAAACGTCCAGAAATCGATGCGGTCGGTATAGGCCGGCAGAAAGCCGCTCAGCAACCCGATCACGCCGAAGGCCGGAATGACCCAGCGGTTGGCCCGGTCTTCGCGTTCCCCCGAACTCAGGTTGACTTCGGTGAACAGTGATACGACGGCCATGATCAGGGTCGCCAGGGCAATGACGACCAGTGAACCGTGGCTGAAGTAAGCCGTGAAACCACCCAGCCCCCAGATTGCCAGGGCGAGGTAGGCGAGGGTGCTGACGACGGCGAAAAACGCCAGTTTGGCCGAAATTTTCATGGTGCCTCCAAAAGTAACCTCCGTCAGGTTCAGTGTAGATTCCGATGCTTCCCAAGCCGGGCGAGGGCGCGATCAAGGCACCTCTGCTCGCGCATTGCGCCGAATCACCTGTGGCGGTTGCCCGAACACCCGCAGGAACGTTTCGCGCATGCGCCGGCGGTCAGTGAACCCGGTTTCCACAGCGATCTGGTCGAGGGTCAGGCGTCCGCGTTCGAGCATCTGTCGCGCCGCTTCCAGGCGCAGGTTTTCGATGGCCTTGGCCGGCGATTGCCCGGTTTCGGCGCGAAACGCCCGGCTGAATTGCCGGGGGCTGAGGTTGGCCACTTGTGCCAGTTGCTCTACCGAAAGGGGCTGGGCCAGGTGTTCCCGGGCGTAGCCGAGCACGGTTTGGATACGATCGGATTTCGGCTCCAGCTCCAGCAACGCCGAGTGCTGCGACTGGCCGCCCGCGCGGCGGTGGTACATCACCAGTTTCTGCGCCACGGCCCGGGCCAGCTCGGCGCCGTGGTCTTTTTCCACCATGGCCAGGGCGAGGTCGATACCCGCCGTCATGCCGGCGGAGGTCCAGATCGAACCGTCGATCACATAGATGCGATCGGCCTCAACCTTGATCGACGGAAACCGCGCCTGCAGTTCCCGGGCATAGGCCCAGTGGGTGGTGGCCCGCCGTCCGTCGAGCAAGCCAGCCTGGGCCATGACGAACGCCCCGGAGCAGATCGACGCCGTACGCCGCGCGGTGTTGATGCTGGCCCGCAGGTAATCCAGCACGGCCTCGGGTGCCTGTTCGACGATGGAGTCGCCGCCGACCACGATCACCGTGTCGAACACGCGCCCGTCGAAGGCCTCGGTACCGACGCTCAAGCCGCCGGAGGCGCGTAGGTTGTGACCGTTTTCCGACAGCACGCGCACGTCATACAGCGCCTCTGCGGCACTGAAATTGGCGTACTCGAACACCGGCATGGCGGCCAGCGCCATGGACTGGAAACCCTCGAAAACCACGAACGCCACGCGGATCATTGGCCTGCCCTCAAACGGTTGCGTCCTAAAAACGTACTTTAAACGTCATTTGAGACAATCGTAAGCCCCTTTATAACGGTCAGCACCCGGCGAATCTCTCGCCTCACCGTAGAGGAATTGCACCATGGCGCTCTCATCCAAAGGCACTGCACTGATCACCGGCGCTTCTTCGGGCATTGGCGCGGTGTATGCCGACCGCCTGGCCCGGCAGGGTTACGACCTGATCCTGGTGGCCCGCAGCCAGGGCAAGCTCAATGCCCTGGCCAACCATTTGAGCGACGAAACCGGGCGCACCGTGGAGGTGGTGGCCGCCGACCTGACGAACAAGGCGGATTCGCTGCGGGTCGAACAGATCCTGCATAACGACGCCAGCATCACCCTGTTGGTCAACAACGCCGGGGTCGGTGGCGTCATGCCGCTGCTTGGCAGTCCCGTGGACGACATGGAAGCGATGATCAACCTCAACGTGACGGCGTTGATGCGCCTGGCCTATGCCGCCGTACCCGGCTTCGTCGCCCGGGGCACCGGCACCGTGATCAATATCGCCTCCATCGTCGCCATCGCTCCGGAAATCCTCAACGGCGTGTACGGCGGGAGCAAGGCGTTCGTCTTGAGCCTGAGCCAGTCGATGCAGCATGAACTGGCGGACAAGGGCGTACGCATCCAGGCTGTGTTGCCGGGGGCGACCGCCACCGATTTCTGGAGCGAGGCCGGCAACCCGGTGGAGAACCTGCCGCAGGAAATCGTGATGTCCGCCGAAGACATGGTCGATGCCGCACTCGCTGGCCTGGCAGCCGGCGAAGTGGTGACCATTCCAGGCTTGCACGATGGCAGCCAGTGGGACCGTTACGAAGCCCAGCGCCGGACGCTGTCCGGGTTGTTTGGCAACTCCGTGGCGGCGCCGCGTTATCGCTGAGACGGTCGCCCCGAGGCCGGGTGAACTAAGCTTGGGAGAGAGGACCGTTCACCACCGGCTCGCGCAAGCTCGGCGAGCCGGTGGCGTGTAACAGGAGCCCATATGCTTCACATCCGAACGCCTTTGATCCTGCACCCTGGCCTGTCGACCCCGACCCGCCGTATCTGGCTGAAACTGGAAAACCTGCAACCCAGCGGCTCGTTCAAGTTACGCGGCATGGGTTTGCTGTGCAGCCGGGCTCAGCAGCAGGGCAAGCGCAAGGTGGTCTGTCCCTCCGCCGGGAACGCGGGGCTGGCCACGGCCATGGCCGCTGCCCGCCTGGGGCTCAAGGCATGCATCGTGGTACCGCACACCACCCCGCAAAGTACCCGGGCGCGGATCAGCAAGACCGGCGCCGAGGTGATTGTGCACGGCAAGGTCTGGGACGAAGCCAATCAACGGGCACAGGAACTCGCCCAGGACCCACACAGCGAATTCGTGCCGGCCTTCGACCATCCGGTGTTGTGGGAAGGGCACAGCACAATGGTCGATGAAATCCTTGAAGACTGCCCGCAAGTCGATGCGCTGGTGACATCGGTGGGCGGCGGTGGCCTGCTGGCGGGGCTGCTCACCGGTCTGACTCGTCATGGGCGCACCGATTGCCGCATCATTGCCTGCGAAACCGAAGGCGCGGCGTCGTTCGCCGCGGCGGTGGCGGCCGGGCACCCGGTCAGATTGGCGAAAATCGACACCGTCGCCACGTCCCTGGGCGCCGCGCAAGTGGCCGCCTGGCCGGTCAGGCACATCGGCGATTTTCCCCATGAGTGCGTGGTGCTCAGTGATGATGAAGCGATCATGGGCGTGGTGCGTTATGCCAACGATTTGCGGCAGCTGGTCGAGCCGGCGTGCGGGGTTTCATTGGCGCTTGCCTACCTCGATCACCCGGCGATTGCCGATGCCCATGACGTGGTGATCGTGGTGTGCGGCGGAGTGAGTATCAACGCGCAACTCGTGGCCGGGTGGGCACGCTTGTCCACTGGCACACACGCCAGGTAGGGCTGGAAACGCTATCCCGGTGTCACAAGCCCCACCGCTGGCGATGACGATCTTCAATGATCAGCGGCAACGCCTTCCTGGACGAGAATGGCGCGGGCCAGGTCTTCGTCACTTGCGTTGTTGAGGGCGGGATTGTCCTGACGGATCTTTTTCAACACCGCCTCCAGATACGCACCACGAATCGCACCGCCACTGGCGACGAAGCTGGAAGCGTCATCCCGGGCGGGAATCATGAGTTTGTCGTCTTTGAACGTCGAATAAAGCGAGGCGGAAACCCCGGCCGAGGTGGCGACATCTTCGGCATCCACTTTGGCCATAGCGGAACCTGCGGGCAAACAAAGTACCAGAGAAGAAATGATAAACAGACGGCGCATGACGGTGTCCTCCGACAGCATGAAGCATAAGGGAAGTACCACATAATTTAGGATGCGCGGTGGTTGCCGAGAGTTCCGTGGAGCGTTTCCGCTTTATTGCCGACAACGCCGATCAGTTCATGGCCTTGCTGCTGCCGATTTCAATAGCAGCAGCTGCGCCGAACATGGCGTAGCTGAACGACCGATGATCAGTGCTGGCGCTGCTTTGCGGCCATCGGGTCTATGCTAGGGGGTGCGCTTACTGCCATCGGAGAACTCTGATGATCACCGTACGCACTGCCTGCCTGCTGGCCGATTACAAACGCTGGGCCAATCAGCGCCTCTTTGACAGCCTCGCGGCGCTCCCTCCGGGCGAAGTCAAAAAAGAACGGGTGTCGGTGTTCAAAAACATGATCGGCACCCTCAATCACGTGTACGTGGTGGATTGCATCTGGCAGGCGCATCTCGAAGGCCGGGGGCATGGCTTCAAGACTTCACACGACCTGCTGCATGCCGATCTGTCCGAACTGCGCCTGGCGCAAAAAGAAATCGATCGCTGGTACTGCGACTGGAGCGCCCGGCAAACCGATGCCTCCCTGGACAAGCCCCTGGAATTCACCTTTGTCTCGGGCGAGAGCGGCACCATGAGCGCTGGCGCGATGCTGATGCATGTGGTCAACCACGCCAGCTATCACCGTGGCTGGGTGGTGCAGATGTACTTCGAGATCCCGGCCATGCCACCGGTGACCGACATGCCGGTGTATTTGCGCGAGTCCGAGCCGGTGGTCCTGCAGTCGAACAACGCCCCGATAGTGGCGCCGCCATGTGCTGTGCAATTTTCGAGCGCAACCAGCGTTCTGCCGGATCGTTATCGTTGACCCCGTTCCAGACCATCGACAGTTCGGACAGGTTGATATCAAACGGCGCCTCGTCCGCCCGTAGCTGGCTCCAGGGTTCGTCCGTTGCGCACCAGCAACGGGTCGTCGAACAGATCGCGCAACTTTGCCAGCGACGCACTGACGGCGGGTTGGCCGAGAAACAGTTTTTCCCCGGCCCGGGTCAGGTTCTTTTCGAACATCAGAGTTTCGAAAATCACCAACAGGTTCATGTCCACGCGACGCAGGTCGTTGCGGTTCATGGTGTTGGCTCGGTGGCTTTTGGAGTCTTCTCAGTTAAGCATCAAACGTTCAGGAAAGACGCGCAACCTGTGGGAGCGAGCTTGCTCGCGAAGAGGGCGTGTCAGTCGAATCATCATTGCCTGACGGATCGCCATCGTCGGAACGCCGCCCGGAGCAAGCTCGCTCCCACACGGTCTGTGTCAGCTCAGGCAGATTTGTATCAGGCCGGGGGAATCAGACTCTGCCGGCAATCGAGCACCAGCCGCGCGCCACCCAGTTCGCTACTGCCCACCTCCAGGGTAAACCCGTGCAGGCTGACAATCGCCGCGACGATGGACAGCCCCAGCCCGAAGCCGCTTTTATGATTGCCCGCCTCGGCGCGATAGAAACGCTGGAATACCGCTTCACGTTCCGCCTCGGGAATGCCCGGGCCGGAGTCGAGCACTTCGATCCGCGTGTGCCCGCCAGCATTGACCCCGCGCAAGACCACCGCGCCACCGGGCGGGGTGAATTTGATCGAGTTGCTGAGCAGGTTCGCCACCGCTTCGAACAGCAGTGCGCGGTCGCCATGGAGGGGTGGCAATGACGCGGGCAGGTGCAGCTGGAACACCAGGCCGTCGTCCTCCGCCAGGGGCAGGTAGAACTCATGCAGCTCTTGCAGCAACGCCACTGGGTCCACTTGCACGAAACCGGAGCGGCGCTGGCGGTCTTCCAGTTCGGAAATTCGCAGCAATCCACGGAAGCGCGCCATCAGCGTATCGGCCTCGGCCAGCACCAAGTCCAGTTGCATGGCCTGCGGCGAGCCTTCGCCGGCTTGCTGCTGCATGCGGTAAAGCTGCGCGCGCAGACGGGTCAGGGGCGTGCGCAGGTCATGGGCGATGTTATCGCACACGCCCTTGACCTCGTTCATCAGGCGTTCGATGCGTTCGAGCATGGCGTTGACGATGGCGGCGAGCATGTCCAGTTCGTCACGCCGATTGGACAGTGGCAAGCGCCGGCTCAGGTCGCCGGCGACGATGGCTTCGGCACTGGCCTGAATCCCGCGAATGCGCCGCAACGGCCGGCGCCGCAGCAAAGACCAGCCGACGATGCCCGGCACAATGGTCAGGGTCACACCCCAGAACAAGGCGTGAAGGATGATCCGGGTCACGGCGAACAGCGAACCGTTGTCGCGCACCAGCACCAGCCAGCGGCCGTCGAGGGTGCGGGTCGCCACGGCGTCGCAACTGTCGGCGGGCAGCGTCTGGTCGTCGCTGTCGTCGGAGGCATCGCAATCGCGCAGCATGTGGATCTTGCCATCGAGCGGCAAGCCATCCGGAATGTAGCGCAGGGCGCCGCTGAGGTAACGGTGTCGGGCATCGAACAGGCCGTAGGCGTCGATGCCGCGGATGTCGAAGGTCATGCTGACGGCGAGGGCGTCCACCAGTTGTTCACCCGAGAAGCGCGAAAACAGGTGCTGGCGTTGCATCAGCGAATGCTTGGCCAGGTTGTCCAGGTAAGCGGAAACCTCGTAGTACATGACCCCCATGAGAATCCCGCTCCAGAGCACGAACAGCGAACTGTAGAGCGCCAGCAGACGACTGCTGGAAGAGCGCCAGCCTTTAGACGGGTTCGGCAATGACATAACCCGAGCCTCGCACGGTCCGAATCAGTGGGACATTGCCAGGCGGGTCGATCTTCTTGCGCAGACGGCCGATGTGTACGTCGATCAGGTTGGTGCCGGGGTCGAAGTGGTAACCCCAGACTTCTTCGAAAATCATCATCCGCGAGAGGATTTGCCCGGTATTGCGCATCAGGAATTCCAGCAGTTTGTATTCGGTGGGCAACAGCGTCAGCAGTTGACCGTCGCGGCTGGCTTCGTGGCTGATCAGGTTCAGCTCCAGATCCGCTACCCGCAGCGTGGTGGCCTGGGCAGTCACGGTGTTCTGCCGGCGCAGCAGGACTTCGACCCGGGCGGCCATTTCATCGGTGGCGAAGGGTTTGGTCAGGTAGTCGTCGCCACCGGCGCGCAAGCCGCGCACGCGCTCATCGACGTCGGACAGTGCGCTGATCATCAGGATCGGCGTGGCCACGCCCATGGTCCGCAGCGTGGTGACAATCGCCAGGCCATCGAGCTCGGGCAACATGCGGTCGAGGGTGATCAGGTCATAGTTGCCGCTGACCGCACGCTCCAGCCCTTCGCGGCCATTGTCGACCCAGTCGACGTCGAGGCCGTGGCTACTCAGTTCGGCGACAATTTCCCGGGCGGTCACGGCGTCGTCTTCGATGGTCAAGATGCGGGTCATAAGGCTGGCCTGATTAAATGTTCACAACGTTGTGCGGCATTTTGCCAAGAAATGATCGCAGGCTTTCTAAATAAAAGTTCATGGAAGCTCCGGGCTTCGGTCAATGCGCAGATCCCGCTGAACATCCCCGTTCACCGCAATCCCCTGTGGGAGCAAGCCTGCTCCGGGCGGCGTTCCGACGATGACGACAGAACAGGCAAAGTGAATCTGTCAGTCAATCGGCGTACTGACAAACACCTCAAGCCCTTCGGCAAACTTCGTGAACGCTGCAATCCGCGGAAACTGCGCCGCATTCACCTGATCCGGCACTACCAGATTGGTAAAGCTCCAGGCTACGGCGAGGGTAATGCCGTCCTGCTCGATCGAACCGTCAGTCTTCAGCGGCTGCTTTTCCAGCTCCCGCTCCAGCGCTGAATAGGCTGCCGTCAGTTGTCCTTCTACCCGCTCAACCCAAGGTTCGAATTGAATCTCCGCCGGCCGCAGGCTGCGCTCGTAGTAAAGCTGCACGGACTTTTCGCTGGCGGCCAGCGCCAGGCCAATCAGGCGTAACGCGCGCAGGCGCTGACTCGCTTCGACGGGCATCAGGCTGTTTTCGGCCAGGGTTTCCAGGTAATCGATGATCAGCGTCGAATCCATCAACACCTCACCGTCATCCAGCACCAGGGTGGGCGCCTTGACCACCGGGTTGATCTGCTGGAATTGTTCGAAGTGGCGGAACACCGAGACCGATTGATGTTCCAGCGTGATTCCCAGGCATTTGGCAGAAATGGCGGCGCGTCTTACATAGGGCGAGTCCAGCATTCCGATCAGCTTCATGATCCTTTCCTTTATATGGCCATTTCGGGAGGGACAACCTTAGCTGAGGTTCGCTGCCCTGCAAATGACCGTGAATAATGCCCGGTGCAAGCCGTTTGTCTTCTATATACAGCCGCTCGATTGAATTTCTTGCTATAAACGCACTCCGATTACCGCCTCAAAGCCTGCCATAGAGCATTTTCAGGGCTTTGTCGGACAAATTCGCTGTCTTTTCGGTTGCTGAGGCCTCAAGTCGGCCGTAGACTGCCGCCCCTCGTAAATTGAGTGCCGGGTGGCGCTTGGAACAAACGGCGCCTTTCCGATGGCCTGCCCAGGTCTGCCGGAACGCTCCCTTATTCGCCTTAATGCACGTTTTTTTATAGAGATATCAATGACAAAGGACAAGTTGCTGGCCATGCCGGCGGATGACTACATGAATGCCGAGCAACATGCTTTTTTCTCCGAGCTGTTGCAGAACATGAAAGTCGAAACCCATGAGCGCATCGAACAGAACCGCATTGCCATCGAAAGCCTGGATACCCCGGCTGATCCGGCAGACGCGGCTTCGGTCGAAGAAGAGCGCACCTGGCTGGTGAACGCGATCGATCGCGACCAGCGCATGCTGCCTCAGTTGGAACAAGCCCTTGAGCGCATCAAGGAAGACAGCTTCGGCTGGTGCGACGACAGCGGCGAGGCGATTGGCCTCAAGCGCCTGCTGATCAGCCCGACCACCAAGTACTGCATCGAAGCTCAGGAACGTCACGAGCAAATCGACAAGCACCAGCGTCAGGCCTGATTCCGCGGGGCAGCCCCTTTGATCCGGGCTGCCTTGAAAAGATCGCAGCCTGCGGCAGTTCCTACGCAATTGAAGTAGGGCGCTGCCGCAGGCTGCGATCTTTGTTTTCTGCCGTCTTCGATTTCCCGGTTCTTCTATTGATCTGCTGCAACGTTCGCGACTAAAGGCTCATGGATAATGGCTTTATAGTGGCGTTTAATGCGAAGACAACAATTAGAAGCTTTCCGGGGTGACGATGATGACGAGAGACGGGTCTCTGGTTGCGGCAGTGCCCGCACCCGTGCTGTTGCCGAACAACCGCTGGCTGACGCCAACGCTGCAAAGCATCGCCCTGATGCTGTTGTTAAGTGGCATGACGCTGGGCGACGGGTCGCTCTACCTTGGCCTGCCCCTGGCCGTATTGATTATCTGGCTGCCTCGACTGCGCGCGCGCGCGACCCCGAAGGCTGCTTGCCCCGCCAACCCCGATGCCATCGGCGAGTTGACTCGCGATCTTTCCTGCACCACCAGCCATAACGCACTGTCAGCCGCCGGTGTGGCGTTTTCGGTTCGGCAATTGGCGGAAAAACTGCAATCGCAGCTCAAGGCGGCGGCACAGATCGTCAGCAATGCCGAGGTCATGATCAGCACCGAACAGGCCACCTCGACGCTCAGTCGCCAGGCGCTCAGTGCCGCCAGCGAAGCTCATCAGAGCGGAGTGGTCGGGCGTACGGAATTGATCGAGTCCATTGCGCGCATGCATCAGCTCAGCCAGCGCGCCGGCAACAGCCGTGAACTGATCGAAGCCTTGAGCCTGCGCAGCGATGATATCCAGCGGGTGACCCTGGTGATTCAGTCCATCGCCAGCCAGACCAACCTGCTGGCGTTGAACGCAGCGATAGAGGCGGCGCGGGCGGGGGAGCACGGTCGCGGGTTTGCAGTAGTGGCCGACGAGGTTCGCGGGCTCGCCGCACGCACGGCGACCGCCACGGGCGAAGTCGGCGAAATGGTGGCCGATATCCAGCAACGCACGGCGCAGGTGGTGGAGCAGATCCGCCAACTGTCCAGCGACCTTGACTCCGGCGTCGAGCAGGTAGAGCGCACGGGGCAGCACCTGGAGAACATTGCCCGTCTGGCGGCCAGTGTCGAGTCCCAGGTCGGAGAGATCGCCCAAGGGGCAGACACCAACCGCGAACAACTCGACAGCCTGTTTCACGCCATCGAACAGATGCGCAGCGATCTTGCGGTCAGCGACCAGCAGACTCAGCGTCTGGCCCATGCGGCAGTGCAAATGGAGGGGCAGGCCGAAACCATCAGCGAGCGTCTTGCCGAGGTGGGGCTGGATGACTATCACCAGCGGATCTATGACCTGGCCCGGGACGCCGCGAGCCAGATTGCAGCGCGTTTCGAAGCGGATATCGATGCCGGTCGAATCAGCCTCGACGATCTGTTCGACCGCAATTACCAGGCCATCCCCAATACCAGCCCGACCAAGTACCAGACGCGTTTCGACCGCTACACCGATCAGGTGTTGCCTACGATTCAAGAACCGTTGTTACCGCGTCACGAAGGATTGGTGTTCGCCATCGCCTGCACCCAGCAGGGTTATGTGCCGACCCATAACAAGGCGTTCAACCAGCCGCTGACGGGCGATGCGCAGGTCGATGCCTTGCAGAACCGGACCAAACGCAAGTTCGCTGACCGCACCGGGATCCGCTGCGGCAGCCATCAGAAGGCCGTGCTGCTGCAAACCTATACACGCGACACCGGCGAGTTAATGCACGATCTTTCGGTGCCGATCATGCTCAAGGGCCGGCATTGGGGCGGTTTGCGCCTGGGCTACAAGCCGGAAAAGCCACGCTAGAAACCCCGGGCTGCCGGACGATTGTTACGAATCCTGCAATGAACCTGTGCAGGGTTTTGCTGTTTCCTCGTCGTTAAACTGATTAACATACCTACTAATTAGGTTGCTAATTAATTTCGAGAGGTCAGCATGCAAGGCAAAGTTGATGTCGCGGTCATGATCGGCAGCGGTGTACCCGCCAATTTGCGATCCATGGGGCGCAGGGTCTGCTGGGTCGTGTTGCTCAATGGCGAGCGCCGGGGCACGGCGTTCTCCAGTCGCGATGAAGCGGAGGAGTGCAAGGCCGCCTGGCTGGCGCAATTGAGCGCCGAAAGTCCTGACAGCCTGCATTGAGGTGGTCAGGGCGTCTGGTGCATGCGCAGGTCAGGTCGTCGACCACCCGCGCCCAGTCAGCGTCTTCGCTCACCGCCAACCCGGCAATCAGGCTTTCAATGCACCCGCATCGACCGCGTCCTTCAGTTCCCGGGCCGATTCCTGGGCCGCAATGGCAGCGACATCCGGGGTTTTGAACCAGCGATCCTTTTCGACCTGGTGATACGTCACGGTCTTCAGCGGTGGTTTGGCCCGCATGACAATCACGGCCTGGAATTCACCCTCGACTTCTCTGGCTTCACCCCGGATAAAAAACTCGCCGATATCAAATTCCGTCACGTTGCCGACTTCCCCTGGAAATACATTGTTGTTGTCAACGCAACCCGATTTTCTGCGGGTCCGTTTTATTTGGCGGGCAGTATGGCAGTAGTTGCCCGTCGACGGCTGAGATAAGTCGGCGGGCAGACGAAACGTCGATGGAAATGAGCATGGCGGGCATGTCAACAATGCGATTCCAGAAACCGGGCGAGGGCACAGGCTTCGTTATGATCAGCTCGGAAACCTCTTACGCAGCCTGTCGAAATATCCTTGATATGAAAGAAGGCAATGCCCGCCATCACCACTTGAAATCGCGGGTGCGCCGGGACATCGGGAAGCGGTTCGTGTACGCGCAACCGTATCGGGTGCGGGATCGGCGCTGTTTCTGAGTCAGGCGCCAAGGGATAAGCAAAGTGAGTCAGCGTGCACATATGAAGTCCTTTTCATTGTTTACCGACGTATGTACGTCGTTTTGGCTAGTCTCCAAGAGCATCGCTGCTCTAGAATCACCCCCACTGGTGGGTGAATGATGTTTATCTAAAGCAATTTTTTGCGGACGATATGTAGGAAAAGATTTTTTCTTGATGAGATTTTTCCCCGGAGTTGATAGTCCATGATTTTCTGGCAGCAGGGAGGGCGTTTTCCTTCAGCCTGTGACGAACGCCAGGCAGGACGACTCGAGTGACGTTCCAGTAGTCTTCTCAAGCTTCGTGATGAATGAGTGCACTGCTCATTCAGGACTTCAATCCGGGTTCTTTGGCTACACCTTCGGCATTACCGCTTTTTTGGCTGTGCGTTTATTTTTCGCGCACGGCACCATTTTTCAGATGTGGGGATGTTTCCTTGGCAGTAAGTAATCTCGATATGCATGCTTTGTTCGTGCTGGGTGATTTGCGCGCAAAGCTGGTCAAGCAGTTTCAGTCACGTTTCGTTTACATCACTGAACAGAACGCTGAAGGCATTTACATTGCCGAAATCGACACCGAATCAGCCCTGGTGGTGGACGACAAGCCCGGACTCAAACTCAAGGTCGGCGATCATTTCAGCGCGTCCGTGCTGCCCAGTCGCGAAGGCGGCAAGCTGGACATCAAGTTCCGCGATATCAAGCTGACGGTTTACGGCATTGGCGATTACGCCTTCGTGACCACGGCCGACGGTCAGGGGATCGTGTTCAAGGAAGGTCACAGCGTGGTGATGGTGTTCGCCGCCCATCAACAGTTGCAGGAAGGCCTGACCAAGACCCTCAAGGCCGTGACAGCCAAGGCAGCCAAGTGGCGCAAGGGCGAACTGGTGACTTTCAAGGCCAGCGAGTGATGACCCTGACCCGCGCCGACTTCCACGAACAGAACCTGGCCAGCGCGCAAGACGAAGCGCGGCGGCTGTTCGGGCAGAAGACCATTCTGCAGGGAGCCTGGCTGAATTGGGTGGCGTCACAGCTTTACCAACTGCAACCGGCGGCATACGCCAGCATGGTCAGACGAGAGCTGATGCGTATGCAGGAAACCTCCGAAAACTGACCCATGCACCTCGAAAGCACGAACCTCTACTACAGTCAGTGGACTGAGTATTCAGAGGCTTCGCGGTCTACTGCCAGGCCATCCTGCTATTGCTGTGAACAGCACGAGGTGCAAAAGCATGAACGGATTTCGACGGTTGCTGGCTGCTGTCCTGGCCACCTTTGCTTTGCTGGCGACGCCCGCCCAGGTGTTTGCCGCCCAGACACCGATCCACTTCGCCGACCTGAACTGGGAAAGCGGCAGCCTGATCACCGATGTTCTGCGCATCATTGTCGAGAAGGGCTATGGGCTGCCGACCGACACCTTGCCGGGCACCACCATCACCCTGGAAACCGCGCTGGCCAACAATGACATCCAGGTCATTGGCGAAGAGTGGGCCGGTCGCAGCCCGGTGTGGGTCAAGGCGGAAGCCGAAGGCAAGGTCGTCAGCCTCGGCGACACGGTCAAGGGCGCTACCGAAGGCTGGTGGGTACCGGAGTATGTGATCAAGGGCGATCCGGCCAAGGGCATCAAGGCGCTGGCGCCGGACCTGCGCAGCGTCAGCGACCTGCCAAAATACAAAGACGTGTTCAAGGACCCGGAAGCCCCGACCAAGGGACGTTTCCTCAACAGCCCTATCGGCTGGACCTCGGAAGTGGTCAACAAGCAGAAGCTCAAGGCGTATGGGCTGGACGACAGCTACGTGAACTTCCGCAGCGGTTCGGGCGCGGCACTGGATGCAGAGATCAGTTCGTCAATTCATCGTGGCAAGCCCGTGCTGTTTTACTACTGGTCACCCACGCCGTTGCTCGGCCGCTTCAAGCTGATTCAACTCGAAGAGCCACCGTTCGACGCCGAAGCCTGGAAGACCTTGACCGACGCCGACAACCCCAATCCACAGCCAACTCGTTCTTTGGCCTCTAAGCTGTCGATCGGTGTGTCCACCCCCTTTCAGAAGCAATATCCGCAGATTGCGGAGTTCTTCGCCAAAGTCGACTTTCCGATTGACCCGCTGAACAAAGCGCTGGCCGAGATGAGCGAGAAACATACACCGCCGCGTCAGGCAGCGCAGGCGTTCATGAAGGCCCATCCGGACGTCTGGCGGGCCTGGCTGCCCAAGGACGTGGCGGATAACGTCTCTGCCGGAATGTGAGCTTGCGCCGGTATGAGTAATTGGTCTTGCACTCGGCCGCGCACTTCAGGAAAAGCCGACTAGCCTGTTCTGTTCATATCCCTTTCAAGGATCTCTGAACCATGACCTTGTTGTTGGCTCAATGGCTGGTGACGATCTTCGCAGTGATCAGTCTGGTGCATGTGTATTGGGCGTTGGGTGGTGAGTGGGCGGCGGTGGCGGCGGTCCCGCAAGTACCGCAGGAGGGCAGTGCACAACTGAGGCCAGCGTTCAAGCCACGAGGCTGGATCACGCTGGTGGTGGCCGGGGTGTTGCTGTTGATTGCCGTGCTGGTGTGCTTGCGGGTGGGGTGGTGCCTGCCACCCTTGCATCACTGGTCGTTGCAGTGGGTGATCAGCGCGATTGCGATTTTGCTGTTTGCCCGGGCCATTGGCGATTCGGAGCTGGTGGGGTTTTTCAAAGAGGTCAAAGGCTCGAAGTTTGCCCGGTTGGACACTTGGGTTTATTCGCCGTTGTGCGTGGTGCTGGGGGCGGGGTTGTTGGCGGTGGCCTGGGTCTGAGACAGACCGGTCCTGATGCATTGACAGGTCTATCGCCATCGCGGGCAAGTCGGATCGCCGCACCGCCGCTCCTACAGGAGGAACTCAATCCCTGTGGGAGCGGGCTTGGTCCGGGCGGCGATCCGACGAAGAGGCCGGTCCAGTCGATACAAATCCTTGGCCTAGCTACCGCTCTCACTCCGCCGGCTGCTCACTTCGGCCGGCACATCATCCCCGGCCATGCGCTTGCGAAACAGCGCCGCCCGGGCCAACAACAAGGTCGTCACCGGCACGGTAATCGCCAGCAGGATCGGAATCAGCCAGGCGTGCAATACCGGTGCGGACTTGAGCGCCGAAAAGTAGATGATCGAAGCCAGCGCCACGCACCAGGCCCCAAGCGTTGAGGTCAGGGCCGGTGGGTGCATGCGCTGGAAGTAATCCTTCATGCGCAGCAGGCCCGTGGCGCCGATCAATGCAAACAGGCTGCCGAGCACCAGCAGGACCGCCACCGGGATCTCCACCCACAACGACAATGGCGTATTCATTCGATCACCTCGCCACGCAGCAGGAATTTCGCCAGGGCGAACGAGCCGACGAAACCGAACAGTGCGATCAGCAGTGCCGCCTCGAAGTAGGTGTCGCTGGCATAGCGAATGCCCAGCGCCAGCATCATCAGCATCGCGACGATGTACAGGTAGTCCAGCGCCAGAACCCGGTCCTGGGCCGACGGCCCCTTGAACAGGCGAATCAGGGTCAGGATCATCGCCAGGGAAAAGAAGAACAGGCTCAGCAGGATCGCGTTCGACAGCAACGGGCTCATTCGAAGATCTCCATCAACGGACGTTCGTAGGTCGCCTTGAA
This sequence comes from Pseudomonas sp. GL-B-12, assembly GCF_019955895.1. Classification (NCBI taxonomy): domain Bacteria; kingdom Pseudomonadati; phylum Pseudomonadota; class Gammaproteobacteria; order Pseudomonadales; family Pseudomonadaceae; genus Pseudomonas; species Pseudomonas sp. GL-B-12. Next base: position 12,977 of record NZ_JAHBCX010000052.1, on the reverse strand, counting down.
GTGCTGGATGAACAGCGCCTCGTCGTCCAGGTCGAAGACGTGCAACAGCAGAATGCTGCGGTCCAGCGCCAGCTCCGACCAGACCGTACCGGGCACCACCGTGGTGATCATCGACAGCGCGGCCAGGCCGTTGGCGTCACGCAAGTCCAGCGGCACCTTGATGAATTGCGAGCGGGGCGGGCGGCGACCCGCATTGAGCACGCTCCAGGCCACGGCGAGGTTGGACACCAGCACATCGCGCCCGACCAGCAGGACCAGGCGCAGGATCACTCCAGGTCGACGAATGCGCACCGGCAGCGGACGCAGCCTGCGCATCATCAATGGCGCACAGAAACCCAGCGCAGCACCCAGCAGCAGGTTGCCGGGGCTGATCGACTGGTTCAGCAGCAACCACAGCAGCCACAAGGCCAGCGACAGCAACGGTGCCGGAAACAGGCGCTTCATGGCTGCACCTCCAGCGGGGTCGCTACGGCTGACGGGTTCGGTACAACGCGCGTGTCGAGCACCGCCATCACGTATTGCTGCGGGTTGTACAAGGCATCGGCGGCGGCCTGGGTGTAGCGCAGCAGCGGATCGGCCTTGAAGGTCAGCGCAATGCTCAAGCCCAGCAGGGCGAAGATCGGTACGCATTCGAAGCGTCGCAGCAGGGGCGATGGCCGTTCCGCTGGCGTCCAGAAGCGCTGGATGCCCAAGCGCGATAACGCGATCAGCGACGCCAGCCCAGACACAATCAACAACACCAACAGGCCCCATGCGGCGTTGGAAACCGGTGCGTCGCCGCTATTGCCCAGGCCCAATGGATTGAGCAGGGCACTGATCAGCCCGAGTTTGCCGATAAAGCCGGACAGCGGCGGCATGCCAATGATCAGCAAGGCGCAGGCGATGAAGCTCAGGCCGAGAAACGCCATGGTCCAGGGAATCACTTGGCCGACCACGGCTTTCTGGTCGTCGTCGAGGTTGGTGCCTTTGGGCGGATGCAAGGATTCCAGAGGACGGGGCAGCAGTTCGGTTTCATCTTCAAGCAGGATTTCGTTGGCCGAGCGCGAGCGCTCGATCAGTTCGGCCAACAGGAACAGCGCGCTCAACGCCAGGGTCGAGCTGAACAGATAGAACAGCGCCGCGCCGACCAGGTTCGGCTGGGCGAAACCGATGGTCGACAGCAGAATGCCCGCCGACACCAGAATGCTCAGGCTGGCCATGCGCTCCAGGCGTTGCGCAGCGAGGATCGCCATGGCAGCGCAGACGATGGTCGCCATGCCGCCGTAGATCAGCCAGTCGCCGCCAAAGAACGCCGATGCCCCGGCCTGGGCGGAGAACAGCAGTGTCCACAGGCGCAGCAAGGTGTACACGCCGACCTTGGTCATGATCGCGAACATCGCCGCCACCGGCGCGCTGGCCGAGGAGTAGGCCGGCACCAGCCAGAAGTTCAGCGGCCACATGCCGGCCTTGGCCAGGAACGCGATGGCCAGGATCCCCGCGCCGGCGTGAAGCAAGCCGCGATCAGCTTCGGACACCAGCGGGATTTTTACCGCCAGGTCGGCCATGTTCAGCGTGCCGGTGACCCCATAGATCAGCGCCGCGCCAATCAGGAACAGCGACGAGGCCAACAGGTTGATCGAGATGTAATGCAGCCCTGAAGACACCCGCGCCCGGCCCGAGCCGTGGAGCATCAACCCGTAGGACGCGGCCAGCAACACCTCGAAGAACACGAACAGGTTGAACAGGTCTGCGGTGAGGAACGCGCCGTAAAGGCCCATCAACTGGATCTGGAACAGCGCGTGAAAACTCGAACCGGCGCTGTCCCAGCGTGCCATGGCGAACAACAGGGCGCTGACGCCGATGATGCCGGTCAGCACCAGCATCAGCGCCGACAGGCGATCGACCACCAGCACCAGGCCGAACGGCACCTGCCAGTTGCCCGGCAGGTACACACCGATGGAGCCGGGCACGCCGGTGGTTTGTGTCCATTGCAACAACGCCACGGCAATGCCCAGGCCGAGCAGGCTGGAGAACAGATTGATCTTCGCCTTGAGCGGTCGGTGCTTCTCGCCGAGCATCAGCATGATCGCGGCGGTCAGCAGCGGCAGCAGAATGGGCGCGACGATCAGGTGAGTCATCGCCATCATTCCCTGGGCTCCCGGCCATCCACATGGTCGGTGCCGGTCAGGCCCCGGGAGGCCAGCAGCACCACCAGGAACAGCGCGGTCATGGCAAAGCTGATGACGATCGCCGTCAGCACCAGTGCTTGTGGCAGCGGGTCGGTGTAGTGCAACAGATCCTGTGGCACGCCGTCCTTGATGATTGGCTCCTTGCCGATGAACAGGCTGCCCATGCTGAAGATGAACAGATTGACGCCGTAGGACAGCAGGCACAGGCCCATGACCACCTGGAACGTCCGTGGGCGCAGGATCAGCCAGACGCCGGACGCGGCCAGTACGCCGATGGCGATTGCGATGACTTCTTCCATCAGACGGCTCCTTTGGCGGCAACGGATCTAGGCTGGGCGGCGGTTTTGTGGCCGCGCACCGATTGGTGGGCGAGGGCGGTGAGGATCAACAGGGTCGAGCCGACCACCACGCCGTACACGCCGATGTCGAAGAACAGCGCGCTGGCCAGGTGAATGTCACCCAGCAGCGGCAGCGAGAAATGCCAGGTGTGGGTGGTCAGGAACGGATAGCCGACGACCATCGCGCCCAGGCCCGTGGCCGTGGCAATCATCAGTCCCGTGCCCATCCAGCGCAGTGGCCGCAGGCTCATTTGCGCCTCGACCCACTGCGTGCCGGCGACCATGTATTGCAGGATGAACGCCACCGACATCACCAGCCCGGCGACAAAGCCGCCGCCCGGTTGATTGTGCCCGCGCATGAACAGGTAGAACGACACCACCAGCGCCACCGGCAACAGCAGGCGCACCAGCACCGCCGGCACCATCATGAAGCCGAGCGCGGTGTCGCTGGCGTGGCGCGGGTTGACCAGGTCAGTGACCACGTCCGGTGCGAGCAAGCGTTGCTGGGCCGGCAGCTGCAGACTTTCTTTCGGCGGGCGGAAACGACGCAGCAGGGCGAACACGGTCAGGGCCACGGCGACCAGCACGGTGATTTCACCGAGGGTGTCGAAACCACGGAAGTCCACCAGCATCACGTTGACCACGTTGCTGCCGCCGCCTTCGGGCAAGGCGCGGCTGAGGTAGAACGAGGAAATGTCGTTGGGCGTCTGGCGCGTCAGCATGGCGTAGGCCAGCAACGCCATGCCGACACCGACGGAGGTCGACAGCAGCAAGTCGCGGATACGCCGCACCCGCGCCCGACGCAGACTGCCCGGCAACGGCGAGACCTCCTCGATCCGTCGTGGCAGCCAGCGCAGGCCCAGCAGGATCAGCACCGTGGTCACCACTTCGACCGCCAGTTGGGTCAGGGCCAGGTCCGGCGCCGAAAACCAGACAAAGGTGACGCAGGTCATCAGGCCACAGACGCTGACCATGGTCAGGGCCGCGAGCCGGTGATACTTGGCCTGATAGGCCGCGCCAAGGGCACAGGCAATGGCCAGCAACCATAAGGTGACAAAGACGATCGACCCGGGGATTTTCGGCCGGTCACCCCAGTGAAGGCTGCTGTGCAACATGGGAATCAACCCCGCCAGCACGGCGGCGAGCACCACGAGGAACAACTGCATTTGCAGGCGCCGGGTGCCAATCCTGGGCTCCAGGCGACGGGCCAGACGCATGATCGCGACCAGCGCGTATTCGAACAGGTGCTTGCCGTCCAGGCGACCGACGACGGGCGGCCGATCGAAGCGCCCGCGCTTGAATTGATTGCGCAGCAGCAGATAAAGCACGGAGCCGCAGGACAATGCGATCAGGCTCATGATCATCGGCGCGTTCAGGCCGTGCCAGATGGCCAGGCTGTATTCGGGCAGCGTGCCGCCGACCACCGGTTGCGCCGCGGCAGCGAGCAGCGGGCCGACTATCTGGGCCGGGAAGATCCCCACCAGCAGGCAAGTGAACACCAGCAATTCCACCGGCGCGCGCATCCAGCGCGGTGGCTCGTGGGGTGTGTGGGGCAAGTCGGTCGCGGGCGGGCCGAAGAACACATCCACGGTGAAACGCAGGGAGTAAGCGACGCTGAAGGTACCGGCAATGGTTGCCACGATCGGCAAGCTCAGTTCGACCCAGCGCGTGGCATTGATGAATACGGTTTCGGCGAAAAACATTTCCTTGGACAGGAAACCATTGAGCAACGGCACGCCGGCCATCGAGGCGCTGGCGACCATGGCCAGGGTGGCGGTAAACGGCATCAGCTTGTACAGACCGCTGAGTTTGCGGATATCGCGGGTGCCGCTTTCGTGGTCGATGATGCCGGCGGCCATGAACAACGAGGCCTTGAACGTTGCGTGGTTGAGGATGTGGAACACTGCGGCGACGGCGGCCAGCGGGCTGTTCAAGCCAAGCAACAGGGTGATCAGGCCGAGGTGGCTGATGGTCGAATAGGCCAGCAAGCCCTTGAGGTCGTTCTGGAACATCGCGCAGTACGCCCCGAGCAACAGGGTGCAGGCACCGGCGCCGCTGACGATGTAGAACCATTCTTCACTGCCCGAAAGCGAGGGCCATAGCCGCGCGAGCAGGAAGACCCCGGCCTTGACCATGGTCGCCGAGTGCAGGTACGCCGACACGGGCGTTGGCGCGGCCATGGCATGGGGCAGCCAGAAGTGAAAGGGAAATTGCGCACTTTTGCTCAGTGCGCCGATCAGGATCAGGGGCAACAGGATCGGGTAGAGGGCATGGGCGCGAATCAGGTCGCCGGCAGCCAGGACCTTGTCCAGGTCATAGCTGCCGACCACATGGCCGAGCAGCATGACCCCCGCCAGCAGGCACAAACCGCCCGCACCGGTCACCATCAACGCCATGTAGGCGCCGCGCCGGGCATCGGCGCGATGGTGCCAGTAGCCGATCAACAGGAACGAGAAGAGGCTGGTGAGCTCCCAGAAAAACACGATCTGGATCAGGTTGCCGGAAATCACCAGGCCAAGCATGGCGCCCATGAAGGCCAGGAAAAACGCGAAGAATCGTGGCACCGGATCGTTCGGCGACATGTAGTAGCGGGCGTACAGCGAAACCAGGGTGCCGATGCCCAGCACCAGCATGGAGAACAGCCAGGCGAAACCGTCCATGCGCAGGACGAAGTTCAGGCCCAGGCTGGGCAGCCATGAAAACTCTTCGCGAATGATGCCGCCATGGGCGATCTGCGGGTACAGGAAGGCGACCTGAACGGTGCCGATCAGGGCGATCAGGCCAGCCAGCAGGGATTCGGCGTTACGTGCATTGTGCGGCAACACGGCCGCCAAACAGCTGCCTATGAAAGGCAGAAGCAGTAGAACTATCAGGGACATAGGCTTCTAATCTGCGGAAGTTTGTGAAGCATCATACGTGCCAGTTCCCGGATCACCAAACGCCAAGCTGTCGCAGAATCCTACGCGGTAGACGGAAAAGTCCTGATTCACATTGTTTCAGAGAGAGGTAGGGGAGTCAGTTCCGACGAAGGCGGCCTATCCGGCCATACAGAACCTGCGGTTTATCGCTGAGTTTCCTCTTCCAGCTCTTCCTCGGCCGCCGCAGCCTTACCCTTGGTCTTCAACTCACTGACAATCACTGCCATCACAATCAAGCCCGCGCCGACCAGGGCAATCGCCGGCAAACGTTCCCCGGCAATGCGCCCGACAATCCCGGCCCATACCGGTTCGCCGGCATAGATCAGCGTGGCGCGGGTCGGTGAAACGCTTTTCTGTGCCCAGTTCATCGCCACCTGAATCGCCGCACTCGCGGCCCCCAGGCCCAACGCGCTGCACAGCAGCAACCAGGAGAAGTCCGGAATCGCCTCGTTGGTCGGCACCACCATCAGGAACGACAGCACCGAAGTGACCGCCAGTTGCACCACTGTCACCCGGCGCACATCGACATGGCCGGCGTAGGTGCTGATCAGGATGATCTCCGCCGCAATGGCCACGGCGCTGATCAAGGTGGCGATTTCACCGGGGCTGAAGTTGAACGACGCACCGGACGGCCCGGACAACAGCATCAACCCGGTAAAGGCCAGCATGATGCCGATGCTCGGCATCAACCCCGGGCGCCGTCCCAGCACCAGCCATTGCAGCAACGGCACGAAAGGCACGTACAGCGCGGTAATGAATGCCGATTGGCTGCTGGGAATGCTCTGCAACCCGACCGTCTGCAAGCCGTAGCCGAGCATGATCGCCACGCCGATAAACGCCCCGGCCTTGAGTTCGAACAGGGTCAGGTCGCGCAGGTGGCGCCAGGAAAACAGGGCGACGATGCTCGCGGCGGCGGCAAAGCGCAGGCCGACGAAAAACATCGGGCCGCTGACGGTCATCGCATGCTGTACCAGCAGGAAGGTACCGCCCCAGACCATGGTGATCAGCACCAGCACGCATTCGGCCTTGCTGAACCTTGTAAAACGGGAGGAAGCCTTTGGGGAGTTCACCGACGTCATGACCTTGCACGCTACTGGAGGGGGACGCACAATGCGCCGAATGTTGCGCAGTATACTGCCCAACCCCACTCAGTGAGCAATATAGTGCACAAAGATTCTACCCAACGGGCTTCGGTCCTCCAGCACGTCAGTCAAAACGTCCGTCGTTTGCGTCATGCCGCCGACCTGAGCCAGACCGCGCTGGCGGAAAAGTCCGGTGTCAGCCGTCGAATGCTGGTGGCAATCGAGGCGGGGGAAAAGAACGTCAGCCTGACCACCCTCGACCGGGTGGCCGAAGCCCTCGACGTTGCCTTCAGTGATTTGATCCAGGCCCCCGACGCTCGCGATCCCAGCCGTATCAACGAGCTGGCCTGGACCGGCACGATCCCCGGCAGTAAAGCGGTGTTGCTCTCCAAAGCCCAGGCCAGCCGCGAAGTCGAGCAGTGGGAATGGTGCCTGCAACCGGGCGAGGTGTATCCGTCAGAGCCGGACGCCGATGGCTGGAGCGAGCAGATTTATGTCTTCGAAGGTTGCCTGACCGTTATGCTCGGCGACCAGGCGCAAAATATCGCTGCGGGTGAATTCTTCATGTTCGCCAGCAACCAGCCGCACTGTTATCGCAACGACGGGGCGGTGGCGGCGAAGTTTGTGCGTAATGTGGTGATCTGAACAGGGAGTGCACGATGGGCCAGACCTTGACCAATGACGCCGACATCCTGATTGTCGGTGGCGGCCTCAGTGGCGCGATGCTGGCGGCGCAGTTGATGCGTTTGCCGGGCCGGCGCCGGGTGCTGGTGATCGAGCCCCGGGCCGAGTTGGGGCGGGGCGAAGCCTACAGTGCGGTGGAACTGGGCCATACGCTCAACGGCAATGCGGCGCGGATGAGTGTCGACCCGGACAACGCCGACGACCTGACCCAATGGTTGACCGGGTACATCGAGGCTGGCGGCTGGCCGGAATCGGATCAGCAGCACGTGCCGATCAGCGAACTGTTTCCGCCACGGGGGATTTTCGGCCTGTACGCCCGGCAGCGCCTGGCCGAAGCGCAGGCGGTGGGCGCCTTGAACGGTTCGACGGTCGAGCATGTGCAGGCCGAAGTGGTCGATTTGCAAACCGATGCCGACGCCGTACGGTTGACCTTGAGCGATGGCCGATGCTTGCAGGGCGCTTTTGCGGTACTGGCCACCGGGATGTTTTCCGCCGCGCGCACGCCACAAACCCGGTCCAGCGGCTTGAATGCGGCCGCCCTCGATCCGTGGGACGTGGCGGCCATGCAGCGGCTCGATCCGCAATCGACGGTCATGATCATCGGCTCGGGCCTGACCATGGTCGACGCCGTGGTGTCCCTGGAACAGGCCGGGCATCGCGGCCCGATCGAAGTGTTTTCCCGCCATGGCCTGCTGCCCCATGTGCGGCGCCAGCCTCCGGCCTGGGTGGATTTTCTCGCTGAGGATCAGAGCATCCGCACACCCCGCCAGTTGATGCGCGAACTGCGTCGGCACTGCCGGGACGCCATCGCCCAGGGCATCGACTGGCAGGCGCCGCTGGACACGGTGCGGGCACACATCGGCCGCTTGTGGCATCAGGCGACGGACGTGCAACGTCGGCAGTTCGTGCGGCATGTGCGGCCGTGGTGGGAAAGCCATCACCACCGCTCGCCGCCCTTGAGTGCCGAACTGGTGGCGCGCTTATATAAAGAAGGGCGGTTGCGTATTCATGCGGCCTCGTTCAAGGGGCTTGAGCCTTCGCTGAATGGCGAGGTGAGTATTCGCCTTCGACGGCGCGGCGAGGCGCACACCTGTGTGGTCAGCGGTGCCGGCCTGATCAACTCAAGCGGTATCGAGTACGACTGGCGCCGGGTTGCGCGGCCGCTTCCCCGGCAACTGCTCGCCCGTGGCCTGGTCCGGCCGGGGCCGTTGGCCTTGGGCATCGCGGCAGCGGTCGATGGCGCGGTCCTGAATGCCGAGGGGCTGCCCGCCAGCCGTTTGTTTGCCATGGGGCCGCCTTTGCGCGGCATGTGGTGGGAAAGTACCGCCGTCACCGACGTGGCTAGCCAGGCCAAGGCGTTGGCCGGGCGGCTGACGGGACTCGTCGATCAGGTTGTGGGTATGAGTACATATCCGTTGTTGCGGTAACGGCGGCTGGCGGTTTCGCCCTGACGGCGACTCACTTTTTTTACAAGCGCCTAAAAAAAGTAAGCAAAAAAACGCTCGCCCCGAACGTCCGGCCCCTCGCCAAGGCTCGGGGTTCCTTCGCTCTGGCATTCATCCGGGGGCATTGCCCTCCGGTCGGCTTCGCGCGACCTACATGCAATGAGTTCGACTGCGTCGAACGGCGCTGCGCGCCCATCCCCGGATGAACACCTCCGCTCAGCCTGCCGAGGGGGCGGGTGGATCAAGATCAAGAGCTGCAGGCGAGCTAACGCTCGGCCCTGTAGGAGCGAGCTTGCTCGCGAGGCGGCCTGACAGCCGACCATTTTCTTTCAGATGCCACCCAGTCCAACTGCAGGATTGAGCTTGGTCGGGCACCGGTCCAGGTCTGGTAGCTAGACCACCGCTGGATTGCTTCCATCAATGCACCCGGCAAAAAAACCGCGGCCCCCCACCCGAGGCCGCGGTTTTCCATAGGGTTCAAGCCTGCCCCATCAACCAACGTGGCTAATGGGGCGCGGGCTCAGTTGGCGATCACCGGCACTGTCCGCACGGAGCCTTGGGACGAGGTGATCGTGGCGGTCGGGTTCGCCGACGGAACGACCGTGGTGGTGTTGTTCACCGTCAACCGCCAGCGACCGTTCACCGGTACGGTGGAGGTGCCCAGGGTGACCAGCCCGGTCGGCGTGGTGACCTTGATGGTGATGGTGTTGCCGGTGGTCACCGATGAGGTGCCGGCAAAGTTCCAGGTGAAGCGGTTATTGGAACGGGCACTCACCGTTGCGGTGGTCACTGCGAAGGTTTCCGCAGCAGGCCGTGGCGAGACCTGCACCGTGACCGTGGCCGGCGACGTCGACTGGGCGCCGAAGCTGTCCCGGGCGATGTAGGTGAAGGTCGTGGTGAAGGCCGTGGTGACGGTGGCCGGTGGGGTATAGGTGAGCACCGTACCGTTACTGCTGACGATGCCGCGACCTGTCGGTGGTTGAGTGAAGCTGGCGACCGCTAGCGGCACATTGCCTTCCGGGTCGCTGTCGTTGGCCAGCACGTTGATTGGAATCGCCACACCCAGTGTCGTGACGGCATCGGCGACTGCCACCGGAGGCCGGTTAGGCGCCACGGTAATGGTCACGGTTGCCGCTGTCGTCGAGGCCAGGCCTTTGACGTCCTGGGCCTTGTAGGTGAAGGTCGTGGTCAGCGGCGCGTTGACGACAGCGGGAGGGGTGTAGACCACCGCCGTCGTGCCGCTCAATGCCACGCTGCCCTGGCCGGCGGCCGGTTGAGTCAGCGCGGTAATGCTCAGCGGCGTATTGCCGTCCGGGTCCCTGTCGTTGGCCAGCAGGTTGAGGGTGATCGGCACGCCGAAGCTGGTGCTGCCGGTATCGGCGACGGAGATCGGTGCCTGGTTCGCGCCGGTGTCCGGTGCAGTGCCGACGACTACGACCGGCTCGGTGTCATTGCCGCCGGCGGCGGATTTGACCGTAACGGTTGCAGGGGGTTGGGTCAGGTCAGCCACCGTAAGGTGTTGCAGGGTGCCGGTTTTTGACAGCCGGCCGTAACCCTGGGCGACCATGTCCGGAACCACCACTTCGTCTGTGGAGGTGGCCTCGATCAGCAGGCTGTGGTTGCTCCAGCTATAACGAGCGGTCTGGATTTTCACCACATCCGAGAGCTTGCTCGATACCGAGGTCGGGCGGGTGGTCCCGGCCGGGTTGGTGGCGGTGACCACCACGACCGGCGGCACCGTTGCATTGGCCAGCAGATGCTGGGCGAAGAACACGCCGTTGTTATCGCTCACCATGGTGGTCTGGCAAGGCGACACAGGCGGGCCGGGGACGAGGGCGATGCTTTCGCGAAAGCACAGGGTCGAACCGTTGGCGGCTTTGGCAAACACTTCGACCCGGGTGTTGTTGCCGCCCGTGCCGGCTATGCGGCGGTAGGTGGCACGGGTCATGTCCACCGCGGTTTGCGCGCGGTTGTCGAGCACCTTGCCGGACAGGGTGAAGAGGTTGGTCTGGAGGGTCCCGGCCGGGCCTTGGATGCGCACGAAGTTGGTGTTGTTGGGGCTACCGGTCACGGCTTCGGTGAGGTTCGGGTCGCCGACGAAGGTTTCGACGGTGCCGGTGTCCGGGTTCACTTCGGTGTAGGGGCCGTTGACGCTGCGCAGGAACGGCCCGATCGCCCCGTTGACCGCACCGCTGAAAACCCCCGGTGCACCGACGCCGACATCCTTGGTGATGTTGATCGCACGACGCCCGGGGGTGGTGACGTTGACCGTTTCCACGCCATAGGGGTGGGTAATGGTGTAGGTCCCGGCAGTGGGAATGTTCACCCGCATACGAATCCGCGCGAAGCTGATCTGGTCGCCGTCGAGCGGGTTGCCGCCAGCAAATGCAGCCTCGATCCCGGCGACATAAGCGTCCATGCCATAGCCGGCGGTGTTGTTGGGGATGCTGGTCTCGGCAAGGAACCAGAAGGCTTCGTCTGGCCAGTTATCCGGGAACACCATCGGCAGGGTGTCGTCGAAAATGCCTGGTGTCGGCAGCAGGGTGCACATGTAGGCCGGTGGCACACTGGCTGCCACCCGTGAGCTGGCGGCGCGTGACTGGCACAGCTCCATCGACAACAGATTGTTGTCCTGATACCAGATCGGGAATTTCCCGGTGGCAAAGGTGTAGGGGCCGGGATCGACGGCGGCGAGTTGCGCGAAGGCACTGCCGGACAGCGATAGAGTCAGTCCCAGGGCGTTGAGCGCCAGGCGTGGCCATTTGTTCATGATGCCTCCTGATGAGGATCCGGGCATGTGGGCGTTCATTGCACGATGACCACTTCTTCGGTATCGCTGCCGCCATTGGACGACGACACGCGAACCTGGGCTGGTGGAGTCGGCGAGATGCCGGTGGCCAGGCTTTTCACCGCGCCGTCACCACTCAGGGCGCCGATGGCGATACCGGTGCCGGAGGTGGCAGTGAGCACCGGTGGCGACGTTTCATCGCTGGTCGAGGCCATGATGGTGATTTGCCCGGTGCTCAGGCTGTACTCGGCGCGTGAGATCGTCACCAGGTCGGTCAGCGGCATGGGCAAGGTGGTCGGCGTGCTGCTGGCGATGGCCAGGTGGTTGTCGGCGGTCACCTGCAAGGTGCTCGGCAGCGTCGGATTGTTCGGCGACTGCGCATACCAGTGGCCGGTGGTGTTCGCTTCGGTGAAGTTCAGCACCGGGTTGTTGCTGTCCAGGGTCACGCTGGCCGGTGGTGGCGGGGCCAGCACGAACACGTCCTGCTGGGCCACCGGGGCGCTGGTGCCGGCCTGTCGCGAATAGGTGCTGCGCTCGGCGATCACCGGGGTCGGCCGGACCACCGTCGACAACTTGCCGGATACGGCGAAGAGGTTGGTGCGCAAGTCCAGGCCATTGGGGCCTTCGATGCGCACATAGTTGGTGTTGAACGGGCTGCCAGTGACGGCTTCGGTGAGGTTCGGATCGCCGACGAATTGTTCGGCCTGACCCGTGGTCGGGTTGGTCTCGGTGTAGGGACCATTGACGCTGCGCAGGAACGGTCCGACGTCGCCCTTGAGCGCGCCGCCGTAGGTTTTTGGCGCACCGATGCCGATGTCCCGGGTCATGTTGATCGCCCGCCGGCCGGGAGTGTCGATGTTGAACACTTCGACGCCGTAGGGGTGGGTGATGACATAAGTGCCGGCGGTGGGCACGTCGATGCGAATACGGATACGGGCGAAGCTGATCTGGTCGCCCTCCAGTGGATCGCCGCCACTGAAGGCTGCCTCAACCGCCGAGACATAGGTCAGGTCGATGCCTCGGGCGGCATCGACGATGGTGGTTTCGCCTGTGGCCCAGAACGCTTCGTCGGGGAAATTGGTCGGGAAGACCAACGGTTGAGTGTCGTCGAAAATACCGGGGTTCGGGATCAACGAGCACATGTAAGTCGGGGCGCCCGGCGCGCTGGCAACCCTGGAACTGACAGCCTTGGATAAACACAGGTCAAGGGTTCGGCCATGGCTGTCTTGATACCAGGCGGCGAAATTGCCATTGGTTGGCAGGTAGGGTCCGGGGTCTACGGCAAACAGCGCTGCCTGGGCAATGCCTTGGGCTAGAGCGGTCAGGGCCAGGGCGGTCGCGGTTTTGCGCAGTAAAGGGTGCATGAGTATTCCCTCTATCGAAGTACCTGCCCCTTGGGGATGGGTCAGTTGGCAGGGTGTTCGGCAACTTCCATACCAATCAGCGAAAACGCCCGTGGGAAGCCCGGAGTAAAGGCATTGGCGCAGTCGCGGGTGACAGACCGGGAGGCTGGGGCGCGGGCGGCTTTCCCCAGTTTTGGGGGTGGATAGGGCG
>NZ_JAHBCX010000051.1:0-32472 GCF_019955895.1 Pseudomonas sp. GL-B-12 | reverse complement strand
CGCGAAAGCGTCGTGTCAGACACCATCGTTGGCGACTGATACACCGCTTTCGCGAGCAAGCCCGCTCCCACAGGTACAGCTTCCACTTGGAGACTGGATTACTCCAGGTGCTCGGGTTTGACCGGGTCGCCCGATTTCATGTTCAACTGCACCCGCACGTCTTCGAACATTTTGTCGTAATGCTTGTGGACCGAACCGATGTTGCTATGGGTTTTCGGGATGCCGTGCTTCTCGGCAATCTTGGTGACGTTGCTGGCGAAGTTGTAGGCCATGTCCTTGGGCAGGAAGAACGACTCGCTCATGTCCTTGTTCTGAATGCTGCCGTGCATCTTGAACAGCATCCCTTTGCCTTCCTTGGGATCCTGGCTGACTTCATAGTCGAGGTAGATGTTGTAGCTGACGTCATCCTTGTTCAGCGCGTGTCGCTCGATGTGCAGGTGACCCGGCTCGAACGTTGCCATTGTTGACTCTCCTTCAAAAGATCTTGAATCAGGACAGGCCTCAGGCCTGCCCCGCAGTTTCGTTTATTGATAGCTGATGCCCGGTGTCGCCGTACTGATGCGCGTGCCGGCCTTGCCCTGGACGATCGCTTCGATGTCTGCGAGCGAGCCGATCACCGCCACTTTTCCAGTATGGCGCGCGAATTCGCAGGCTGCCTGCACCTTCGGTCCCATGGAGCCGGCGGCGAAGCCGAGTTTTTCCATTTCGTCGGGGTGTGCCTGGGCAATGGCTTTCTGCGTGGGTTTGCCAAAGTCGATGAACGCGGCGTTGACGTCGGTGGCGATCACCAGCAGATCGGCTTCAAGCTGTTCGGCCAGCAGCGCCGAGCACAGGTCCTTGTCGATGACCGCTTCGACGCCCTCGAGTTTGCCGGGCGAGGTATACATGGTCGGAATGCCGCCACCGCCGGCGCAGATCACGATGCTGCTTTTTTCCAGCAGCCATTTGATCGGACGGATTTCGAAGATGCGTTTGGGTTTCGGGCTGGCGACCACGCGACGGTATTTGTCGCCGTCCGGGGCAATGGCCCAGCCTTTCTCTGCAGCGAGTTGTTCCGCCTCGGCCTTGCTGTAGACCGGGCCAATGGGTTTGGTAGGGTTTTTGAAGGCCGGGTCATTGGCATCGACTTCGACCTGGGTCAGCAGGGTCGCGAAGGGCACTTCGAAGTCCAGCAGGTTGCCCAGTTCCTGTTCGATGATGTAGCCGATCATGCCTTCGGTTTCGGCACCGAGCACGTCCAGCGGATAGGGCGAAACCGAGGTGTAGGCCGCCGCCTGCAATGAGAGCAGGCCGACCTGAGGGCCATTACCATGAGCGATGACCAGTTGGTTGCCGGGATGGATCTTGGCGATCTGTTCGGTGGCGATCCGGATGTTGGCGCGCTGGTTGTCAGCGGTCATGGGTTCGCCCCGGCGGAGCAGGGCATTACCGCCCAGAGCAACGACGATACGCATGGTGCTAGTCCTTCTAAAAGAGAAGTCACAAACAACTCGATCTCCCGGTTGGAATCGGGCCAGTGTGGGAGCGAGTCAGCCGTCAGAGATCAGCCAGCGTCGACACCAGAATCGCCTTGATGGTGTGCATGCGGTTTTCCGCTTGCTCGAAGGCGATACAGGCTGGCGACTCGAACACGTCATCGGTCACTTCGATGCCGTTCTTCAGGTGCGGGTACTGCTCGGCAATCTGCTTGCCGATCTTGGTGTCGCTGTTGTGGAACGCCGGCAGGCAGTGCATGAACTTGGTGCGCGGGTTGCCGGTGGCTTTCATCAGTTCGGCGTTGACCTGATACGGCAGCAGTTGCTGGATGCGTTCGGCCCAGGCTTCGACCGGCTCGCCCATCGACACCCACACGTCGGTGTGGATGAAGTCCACGCCCTTGACCGCCGCTTTCGGGTCTTCGGTGAGGGTGATGCGCGCGCCGCTTTCTTCTGCGTACTGTTTGCAGCGAGCCACCAGGTCGTCCGCCGGCCACAGGGCTTTTGGCGCGCAGATGCGCACGTCCATGCCGAGCTTGGCGCCAATCAGCAACAGGGAGTTACCCATGTTGTTGCGCGCGTCGCCCAGGTAGGCGTAGCTGATCTCGTGGATGGGCTTGTCGGCGTGTTCACGCATCGTCAGCACGTCGGCGATCATTTGCGTCGGGTGATACTCGTCGGTCAGGCCGTTGAACACCGGTACGCCGGCGAACTTGGCCAGTTCCTCGACGATTTCCTGTTTGAAGCCACGATACTCGATGGCGTCGTACATGCGCCCGAGCACGCGGGCGGTGTCCTTCATGCTTTCCTTGTGGCCGATCTGCGAAGAGTTCGGGTCGATGTAGGTGACGTTGGCGCCCTGGTCATAGGCTGCAACTTCGAACGCGCAGCGGGTGCGGGTCGAGGTCTTTTCGAAGATCAGCGCGATGTTGTTGCCCTTGAGATGCTGCTGTTCGGTGCCGGTGTACTTGGCACGCTTGAGGTCGCGGGACAGGTCGAGCAGGTAGCGCAATTCGCGAGGGGTGTGGTGTTCCAGGCTCAGCAGATTGCGGTTATGGATATTGAACGCCATTTTGGATCTCCTAAGGTGTCGGTTATCCCCTTGGCTTGCGCATGCCCTTGGGTAGAGGGCAGCGCGGGCCAAGGTAATAGGTTAGTAGTCAATCGGATCGCGGATGATCGGGCAGGTCATGCAATGGCCGCCGCCCCGTCCCCGGCCGAGTTCGCCGGCGCTGATGGTGATCACTTCCACGCCGGCTTTGCGCAGCAGAGTGTTGGTGTAGGTATTGCGGTCGTAGCCGATGACCACGCCCGGTTCCACGGCCACTACGTTGTTGCCGTCGTCCCATTGCTCGCGTTCGGCGGCGAAGCTGTTGCCGCCGGTTTCCACCACGCGCAACGCTTTGAGGTTCAGGGCCTGGGCCACGGTGTCGAGGAAGTTGGTTTCTTCGCGACGGATGTCGATGCCGCCCGCCTTGCTTTCATCGGGACGCAGGGTGAAGGCGACAATCTGGTTCACCACTTCCGGGAAGATCGTGACGAGGTCGCGATCGCAGAAGCTGAACACGGTGTCCAGGTGCATCGCCGCGCGGGATTTCGGCAGGCCGGCGACGATCACTTTCTCGACGGCCTTGTTTTTGAACAGGTTCACCGCCAGTTGGGCAATGGCCTGGCGCGACGAGCGTTCGCCCATGCCGATCAACACCACGCCGTTGCCGATCGGCATCACATCACCGCCCTCAAGGGTAGAATTGCCATGTTCTTTGTCCGGGTCGCCGTACCAGATCTGGAAGTCGGCGTTGGTGAACTCGGGGTGGAACTTGTAGATGGCGGTGGTCAGCAGGGTTTCCTGACGGCGCGCCGGCCAGTACATCGGGTTGAGGGTGACGCCACCGTAGATCCAGCAGGTGGTATCTCGGGTGAACTGGGTGTTGGGCAGCGGCGGCAGGATGAAGCTGGAGTTGCCGAGGAAGTCGCGGAACATCTCGATGGCCTTGCCACCGAAACTGGTGGGCAAATCGTCGCCCGAGACACCACCGATCAGAAACTCGGCGATCTTGCGCGGCTCCAGACTGCGCAGCCACGACGAGGTTTCATTGATCAGGCCCAGGCCCACCGAGTTGGCGGTGATCTTGCGTTCCAGAATCCAGTCCAGGGCTTCGGGGATGGCGACGATGTCGGTCAGCAGGTTGTGCATTTCCAGCACATCGACGTTGCGTTCGCGCATCTTGGTGACGAAGTCGAAGTGGTCGCGTTTGGCCTGGGCCACCCACAACACGTCATCGAACAGCAGTTCATCGCAGTTGTTCGGGGTCAGCCGCTGATGGGCCAGGCCTGGGGAGCAAACCATGACTTTGCGCAGTTTGCCGGCTTCGGAATGGACGCCGTACTTAACTTTTTCCTTGGTCATTACAGTGATCCTCCAGATGACAAAACAGGGTTGTGCTTCTAGAAACAGGAGCTAAAGGGTCAGGAAGCCGTCATAGAGACCGTAGGCCGCCACCCCGGCGCCGACGACCACCACAGCGAAAATCAGCTTCTCGACGTTGGTGAAAACCGGTTTGTTGATTTCCAGCTTGGCCTTGGCGAACAGGGTCACGCCGGGGGCGTAGAGCAGGGCGGACAGCAGCAGGTATTTGATGCCGCCGGCGTACAGCAGCCAGATCGCGTAGATCAGGGCCACCGCGCCGATAATGAGATCCTTCTGCCGCTCGCCCGCCGCGCCTTCGTAACTTTCGCCGCGCACTGCCAACAGCAAGGCGTAGGCCGCCGACCACAGGTAAGGCACCAGGATCATCGAGGTGGCGAGGTAGATCAGCGACAGGTAAGTGCTGGCAGAGAACAGTGTGATGATCAGGAAAACCTGCACCATGGCATTGGTCAGCCACAGGGCGTTGACCGGTACATGGTTGGCGTTTTCCTTGCGCAAAAACGCCGGCATGGTGTGGTCCTTGGCGGCGGCGAACATGATCTCCGCGCACAGCAGCACCCACGACAGCAGCGCCCCCAGCAACGAGATGATCAAGCCGACACTGATCAGCACCGCGCCCCAGTGACCGACCACGTGTTCCAGCACGGCGGCCATTGACGGGTTCTGCAGTTTGGCCAGTTCCGGCTGGGTCATGATCCCCAGCGACAGCACATTCACCAGGACTAAAAACAGCAGCACGGTGACAAAGCCGATCACGGTGGCTTTACCCACATCGCTGCGTTTTTCCGCGCGGGCCGAAAAGATGCTCGCGCCTTCGATGCCGATGAACACCCACACGGTGACCAGCATCATTTTGCGCACCTGGTCCATCACGCTGCCCAGGTCCGGGTTCTTCAGGCCCCAGATGTCGGCGGTGAAGATGTCCAGTTTGAAGGCGAACACCGCAATCAACATGAACAGCAGCAGCGGCACGATCTTGGCTACGGTGGTCACCAGGTTGATGAACGCGGCTTCCTTTATTCCTCGCAGTACGAGGAAATGTACGGCCCAGAGCAGCACCGAGGCGCCGATCACGGCTGCGGGGGTATTCCCCTCCCCAAATAGCGGAAAGAAGTAGCCGAGGGTGCTGAACAAAAGTACGAAGTACCCCACGTTGCCCAGCCAGGCACTGATCCAGTACCCCCAGGCGGACGAGAAGCCCATGTAGTCGCCGAAACCGGCCTTGGCGTAGGCGTAAACCCCGCCATCAAGATCGGGTTTGCGGTTGGCCAGGGTCTGGAACACGAACGCCAGGGTGAGCATGCCGACGGCAGTGATCGCCCAACCGATCAGAATGGCGCCGACATCCGCACTGGCGGCCATGTTTTGTGGCAAGGAAAAGATACCGCCACCAATCATCGAACCCACGACTAACGCAACCAGCGCGCCGAGTTTCAGTTTTCCGGGAGCTTCAGACATTGCATGACTCCAATGCAGGAGAAGAGAGGCAACAGACTAATTCCGTTGGCTATCCAATCAGCTGACTTGGATCACTAAATGAGAGCGTTCCCAGTTTGTTGGCGGAGTGCCATCATTTGCAAGGCGGCTGTCTGTAACGCTTGTTCTAGAGCCTTTTGTACATTATTTCAGTACTTTTAAAGTTTGTTTCGAATTATGACGCTAGTTGGTTTTTGAGAATTCGCAAATTTTCCTCGTGGGTTTTTTGTACAAAATTGATGTATTAGAAAAACGTATACAACAAATGATTATATCGGCGCCTCTAATAGCCGTTTTGTGCAAGTAAAAGACGTATGTTGGCGTTATCCAATAAACGTTATTACTCTTCAACAGTTTAGTTGACGCCCGTTATGTGACGATGTCGCGGCAGTTGTCGCCCCCCCAATATGGAGATGCAACGATGGCGCAATCACCGAACAAGCTTCGCCTGAGCGCATTGATCGCGTTGGTGGTGGGTTCGATGATCGGCGGCGGGATTTTTTCCCTGCCGCAAAACATGGCGGCCAGGGCCGATGCCGGGGCAATCCTGATCGGTTGGGCAATCACTGCCGTCGGCATGCTGACCCTGGCGTTTGTGTTCCAGACCCTGGCCAACCGCAAGCCGGAGCTGGACTCCGGGGTGTACGCCTATGCCAAGGCCGGGTTCGGCGACTACATGGGTTTTTCTTCGGCCTGGGGCTACTGGATCAGCGCCTGGCTGGGCAACGTCGGCTACTTCGTGCTGCTGTTCAGTACCCTCGGTTATTTCGTTCCGGTCTTTGGTGAAGGCAACACGCCGATCGCCATCGTCTGCGCTTCGGTGCTGCTCTGGACCGTGCATTTTGTGGTGATGCGCGGGATCAAGGAGGCGGCGTTCATCAACCAGGTGACCACCGTGGCCAAGATTGTGCCGCTGATCATGTTCGTCGTGATTGCCGCCGTGGCGTTCAAGGCGGACATCTTTACCCTCGATATCTGGGGGCGCAACAACCCGGAATTCGGCAGCGTGATGGATCAGGTTCGGCACATGATGCTGGTCACCGTGTTCGTGTTCATCGGTATCGAGGGCGCCAGTGTCTATTCGGCCCGGGCAGAGAAACGCTCCGACGTGGGCCGGGCGACGGTGATCGGGTTCATTGGGGTGTTGGCGCTGCTGGTGCTGGTGAACGTGCTGTCGCTGGGGATCATGACCCAGCCGCAACTGGCGAAACTGCAGAACCCCTCGCTGGCGGCGGTGCTTGAACATATCGTCGGCCCCTGGGGGGCGTTGCTGATCAGTGTCGGCCTGGCGATCTCGCTGTTGGGGGCCTTATTGTCCTGGGCGCTGCTGTGCGCCGAAATCCTGTTCGCCACGGCGAAAGACAAAACCATGCCGGCATTCCTGACCAAGGAAAACGCCAACCGTGTGCCGGTCAATGCGATGTGGCTGACCAACTCGATGATCCAGCTGTTCCTGTTGATCACGCTGTTTTCCGCCGGCACCTACACCAGCCTGATTTATCTGGCGTCCTCGATGATTCTGGTGCCGTACCTGTGGTCGGCGGCCTATGCGGTGTTGTTGTGCGCACGGGGTGAAACCTACCAACAGGCATCCGCCGAGCGGATCAAGGATCTGCTGATCGGTGGTATCGCCCTGGGCTACGCGGTGTGGTTGCTGTATGCCGGCGGCCTGAAATATTTGCTGCTGTCGGCGTTGCTGTATGCGCCGGGTGTGATCCTGTTTGCCAAGGCACGTAATGAGCAGGGCAAACCATTGTTCACGGTGGTCGAGAAAGGCATTTTCACCTGTGTCATCGGTGGTGCGGGGCTGGCGGCTTATGGGTTGTACAGCGGGTTGCTCAGTCTGTGAGGTTGTTGCTGGCGTACCAGCCGCCCTATGACTGGCCGGCGTTGCTGGGGTTCTTGTCGGCGCGGGCGATCGTTGGCCTGGAAACGGTGGTCGAGAGTGTTTACTCGCGCAGCATCGACTTGCATGGCGTTTACGGTACGTTTTCGATCCAGCCTGCTACATCCGATGCACTTGAGCTGAGCCTGGACTTTCCAGAGGCTGCTGCCGTGCCCGAGATCGTTGCGCGAGTGCGGCGAATGTTCGACCTGGATGCCGACCTGCCCACGATTCACCGACACCTGGCGGTTGATCCGCTGATGGCGCGGTTGATTGCCGAACGCCCGGGCCTGCGCGTACCGGGGGCGTGGGATGGGTTGGAGCTGGCGATCCGTGCGGTACTGGGGCAGCAGATTACGGTGGCGGCGGCGATCCGGTTGGCGGGCAAACTGGTTGCGCAGTACGGTGTGCCATTGAGTTCAGCGCAGTCGGGATTGAGCCATGTGTTTCCCACGGCTGATGTGCTGGCGGGAGCGGATCTGGCAGCGCTGGGCATGCCGAAAAGCCGAGGCCGGACCTTGTCGGGGGTAGCTCAGGCACTGCTCGATGATCCGCGATTGTTTGAACCCGGTCGGGAGGGGGGCGTAGCGCGCTTGCTGGCGTTGCACGGGATTGGTGACTGGACGGCGCAATACATTGCCTTGCGTCAGTTGCGGGAGATGGATGGGTTTCCCAATGGTGATGTCGGGCTGATCAATGCGCTGGCGGCGCTGGAGGGTGAGCCGGTGACAGCGAAGCAGCTGTTGTTGCGGGCTGAAGGGTGGCGTCCTTATCGAGGGTATGCGGCGCAGGTGCTGTGGACTTCTTTGAGTCGGGCGGACTGAGCTGATCCGGGTTTTGTGCTGATAGTCCTGACGCCTTCGCGGGCAAGCCCGCTCCCACATTTGATCGCGATAGTCAGGAAAAACGCAGTCCCTGTGGGAGCGGGCTTGCCCGCGAAGGCGATCTGACGGTCACCACCACTGCGCGCGATGTGAACCCAAATCAGTTGCTGGCAATGTCCATTGCAACGGTGTCCCGATCATCTTAAGCGGCACATGTAACCTATACGCTGGCCCCCACGGCGTCTGCTCCACCACCATTCCCTGATCCTTTTGATCCTCTGCCCGCAACGGCTCATCGGACCCGGCCCCAGCCTCGATCAACAACCTCGCCGTACGTGCCAACGACAATCGCGCCGAGCCCCCCGTACCGTCGTTCAACCGCTGTGCCAGCAACCGGATCGCACTGGCCGCCATCAAATACCCAGTGGCGTGATCAAGGGCTTGCACCGGCAATGGCGTCGGTTTGTCCGCCTGCATCCAGCACATACCCGCTTCGGCAATGCCGCTGCTCATCTGCACCAGGCTGTCGAAGCCCCGGCGGTTTTGCCAGGGACCGCTCCAGCCATAGGCGTTGAGGCAAACATCGATCAGGCCGGGGTTCAGTTGCCGGCGCTCATTCATGCCCAGGCCAAGTCGCTCCAGTGCATCGGCGCGATAGCCGTGGAGCAGGATGTCGGCGTCCTTGAGCAGGCATTCGAATACAGCGCGGTCGGCCCTGTCGTTCAGATCAAGGCGCGCGCAGCGTTTTCCCAAGGTGACTTCCGGCACCACCCCTGGCTCGTTCCAGGTCGGCGGATCGATGCGCAAGACATCGGCGCCAAGGCCAGCCAGAAAGCGACTGGCGATGGGGCCTGCCAGTACTCGGGTCAAGTCCAGCACCTTGATTCCGGCCAGTGGTCGAGCAACTGAACCTGTCCACGGTTTGCTGTTCTGGCTTGGGTGGTTGGCGAACAGAATCAAGGGTTCGGCATTTACCGCCTGTCCTTGAGGATGGGTCTGCCATTGTTCCCAGGTACGCATTTCGGCGGCGCAACCACCGGCATCGACCACCGCCTGCTCCAGCTCGCTTTTCGCCCATTGCACGACTTTGCCGGTCATCGCTGCTCGGTCGGCACAGGCGCCGAGCACGCTTTCGGCAGCGGCGCGGTGATGGGGCGCGTTGGTGTGCAGGCGAATCCAGCCATCGCGGGTGGCGTAGTCACCGGCGATCGGGTCCCACAACGGCGGAACGCTCCAGCCAAGCGGGCGAATCGAGGTCGCGAACCAGAAAGACGCCAGGCGCCGGTCAACCTCAAGGTCGGGCAGGCGTCCGGTTTGTTGGTGCAGCAGTTCGCTGGCGGCCTGGCCGGCGGCAGCGATGCTGGCGCAGGCCAGATCCGTGACGGCAAACGCCGAGGGCAGGGCACCGCTGGACGTGAATGGAATCGGGGTGTGAGGCAAACCGAGTGCGGCTTGAATGGACGTGAGCAGATCAGTCATTGAAGAGCCCTCCGGAGCGAGAGCCAGATCTTAGATCAAAAAACTGAGGCCAGATGAAATCCCTTTGTGGGAGCGGGCTTGCTCGCTCCCACATTGATCGGTGGTGCTTCCTAAACGCGGAACTGGTCCATCAACTTCATCTGGTGGTTGGTCAGCGAGTTGAGCAGGCTGCTGATCTGCGCCGATTCGGTGGCCTGGCCGGTCAGGGTTTCGGTAACGGTGCGGATCGCCGAGACGTTGCGGTTGACCTCCTCGGCGACGGCGCTTTGCTGCTCGGCGGCGCTGGCGATTTGCAGGTTCATGTCGCTGATCACGGTGACCGCGTCGCTGATCTTGCCCAAGGCCTGGACCGCCTGCTGGATCTGCCCGGCGTTGCTGTGGGCCTGGGTCTGGCTCGAATGCATGGTGGCGACCACGCCGCGGGTGCCGGACTGGATGCGCTCGATCACCAGGCGAATTTCTTCCACCGAGTCCTGGGTACGCTTGGCCAGGTTGCGCACTTCATCGGCGACCACAGCAAAGCCTCGACCGCCTTCACCGGCACGGGCGGCTTCGATGGCGGCGTTGAGCGCCAGCAGGTTGGTTTGTTCGGCGATGCTGCGAATCACCTCCAGCACCGAACCGATCTGCTCGCTGTTGGCCGCCAGGGCTTCGACTTCGGTCACGGCCTTGCTGACCTCTTCGGCCAGTTGATTGATGTCGCGAGTGCTGCGCTCGATGATCGACATGCCGTCGCGGGCCGACTGGTCGGCACCTTTCGCTGCATTCGCCGCGTTCGAGGCGCTGTTGGCGACATCGTGGGCGGTGGCGCTCATTTCGTTGGACGCGGTGGCGACCTGGTCGATTTCGCGGAACTGTACCTGCATGCCTTCACTGGTCTGGCGGGCAATCTCCGACGACTGATCGGCGGTGCCACGGGCATCGGTGATGCTTTGCTTGATCTGCGCGATGGTCGGTTGCAGCTTTTCGAGGAAGCGGTTGAACCAGCTCACCAGTTCGCCCAGTTCGTCCTGCTTGCTGTAGTGCAGGCGCTGGGTCAGGTCGCCGTCGCCACTGGCAATCGCCTTGAGCATTTGTGCCACGCTGTTGATCGGGCGGGTCACGCCGGACGCGGTGAGCCACATCAGCAACAGCCCGAGCAGGCCGGCAATCACCGCCACCGACAGCGCCTTGAGTGTGCCGCTTTGCTGGGCATCGTCGAGTACCGCTTGCAGCTTCACCGAGTCGGCCAGCAGCACTTGCCTGGGCAGGTCGATCACCACGGCCCAGGCCTTGGCATCGACAATCGGGCTGACCGGGTATACCGCGCGGATCAGGTCGCCTTGCTGGAGAATCTTCGGCGCGCCATTCGCGAGCAATTGCAGGATGTCCTTGCCATCGGCGCCCAGGGTGTCGCCGATGTTCTTGCCGACTTTGCCGGCATCGACACTGTAGGCGGCCAGCACGCCAGTACCGGAAACGATGAGCATGTGCCCGGCACTGTTGAACAGGTCGCGTTGGGAGTCGACCGCCGCCGCTTGCAGGGCATCGAGGGCGATGTCGATACCGACCACGCCGATGGACTTGCCATTCTCCAGCAGCGGTACAGAAATGGTGGTCATCAACACTTCCTTGCCGCCGACAGTATCGGCGTAGGGGTCGAGCAGGCAGGTGCGCTTGCTGTCCCGCGGGCAGGTGTACCAGACGTTGTACGGCGTGCCGCTGAGGTTCAGGGTGGTTTTGGTCATGTCCTCTTCGACCATGATCGTGTTGAGGGCATCACCTCCAGCGCGGCTCCAGTACGTGGCGAAACGACCGATCTCGTTGGACTGGCGGGCGGCGTCGTTGGCGAATTCGCTGTCCTTGCCGTCCAGGCCGTTGGGTTCGAACGCCAGCCAGATCCCCAGCACCTTGCTGTTGCGCTCGAAGGCGGTTTTCAGGCTCTGGTTCAACTCTTCACGCAGGGCGCCGGGTTCAAGCGAGCGCTTGGCGGCGAGGTTGCGCATGTCCTGGATCTGATCCGCGAGGGCGGTCACCACCGTCAGGGTTTCACCGAAGGTCTTCTGCACCCGCACCGCTTGCTCGGCGGCTTTGGCCTGGAGCAGGTCCTGCACACTGGCGGTGAGCATTCTGCTGCTGGAATCGCTGACCAGGTCATCGTTCTGATTGGTCTGGTAGATGTTCATGCCCACTATCAAGGCGACGACGCCCAGCAGGCACAGACCGGACAGCAGGACGATTTTCAGGCGGATGGACAGTGAGTCGAACATGGGGCGAACTCGCGAATGGATGAAGTGTTGGCTGTGGGCCGTTGCGGCTCACACGCTAAATCCATTTAGCGCCGATCAATGCACATCGGCGTGGCGCTGAGGTTACATGAGGGGCAACTCGACGAACGGTAGTGGTTGAACGTTTGCGCAGAAAAATGTGCCGAAAATGGGGGTAAAAAGAGGAAAAGTCACGGATGGACGGTGATCAATTTGGCATCGACGTCCAGGGTGCTTTTTGCGCTTTAAATGAAGTTCACGAAATACATATGTACCGCTTCTCATTAAGGGCAGACCGATTAAATGCAGATGCCACCTCGGTGGAACGCTTCCGGAAGTTTTGGCTTCTGGCATCTGACAGTAAATAATGAGAAAGCCATCATGTGTATTACTTGCATTAAAAGGACCGGGTTGCGCTCGGTGTTGTTTTTTTGGGGGATGTTATTGGCGGCAGGTGCGGCACCTGCGATGTCTTTTCTGAACTCGGCGGCTATTTCGGGTATCGCCTCTCAAATACCCTCGGCGGCCACGGTACTGCCGGACAAACTGAACACCCTCGAGGACAGTCTGGCTGACGAAACGGATGTGAAGCATTACAGCTTCATGGCGGTACGGGGGCAGGATGTGTGGATCCATGCAGGTGTGACGAAAGGCGGGCCATTGACGCTGGAATACAATCGCGATGGAAACTGGGCCGTAATCCCTTGGGGTAAACCCTTTACGGTTTCTGGCTTGCAGCCGAATCAGGAAGTTCAGGTTCGCATTTCGAAGATGCCGTCTGCCCCGTTCGTGGCGGATGATATCTACGACCTTGAGTTGGGTTCAGCGCCTTATTACGCCGACAGTCGCGTCCAGGGCGATACCGGTGATCTGCGGCACTACTGGGCGACTACGCAGGCCTACAGAGTCTTGAATTGGTCGGTCCGATTGAGGGATTCGACCGGGCAACCGCTCGAAGGCGCTACCGCTACTTTGATATTGAACAAAGGGGCGGATGACGAGAAGTTTGACCTTATAACGGATAGCACTGGCAGCGCTGCGCAAGCTCTTGAGTTAGGCAGGTGTTATGGCCAGTTGAAGTCTGATCCTTTCTGGACCAGCAGTGGCAAGTATCGCTATAAGTGGGAAGTTGAATACAACCTGGGGTATTGGTTGATCCAGGTTCAACACAAAGAGGATTCGGGGGTGGGAGGTTACAACGTGCGGAACGTTTCATTTGCTCAGATATGCTATCAAAATATGTTGCGTAACTAGGCCTGTTATATTCCCGGCAACGCGGTAGTGCACACCCGCGTTACCGGGCTTTATCAAACGATCAGGCTTCGATGTGTAGCCCCTGCCTTTTTTCAAACGGATACTTTTCAGCGTTTTTATGCAATTGATCCAGCCAGGAGTCTGAATTTCTCAGGTCAAGCGCACCTTTGTTCAGCAATAATCCATAGTCAATCATCTTATGGAAGTTGCGCAGGTCAAGATTCACCTTGCCTTCGAACTGTGGTTTATCCATCTGGACCAGTTCGATCACAAGCTTGGCATGCTTGAGTGTCAGGGTTTGCAAACCTTTGGTCTCGTTCAACAGGGTATTCAATATTTCCTCATCCCTGGCAGTCAGTGTGTCGGGGGGCGAAGTGACTTTCAACTGACCGTCTTCGGCCACGGTGAAGCCCATTACTTTATTGGCCAAGCCAGACCATTTGCTTTGCAAGTCTTTTTTGAAATCGGAGTAAATCCCTTCCATTTCACGGAGCTTTATCTCTGCCTGGATTTCTTTACCGAGGAGGAACCCAGCTCTGCCCCCCTTCATCCGAAAATAAAGTCCACAATCGTCGGGGCCTCGATCGTTCGTCTCCAAAAACGCTTCCACCTCTTGCAGTTCTTCGAGCGTGTAACCTTTTTGTTCCGCACGACCCATGATTTTGTCGATGAGAAACCTCCCCCTTTGCTCATTTATTACCGGGCGTTCAACTTTCTCGGGTTGAGCCGTTTCTGTGTTCGCTTTCAATGTTTGCGGATACGGAACTTGAAAAGATGCAGCGGCACATTACATTCATGTCAGCTTCTCGTTGTGGGGTTTCATGGTGCTTAACGGCCAAACCCGGTCATGGATGACCTGATAACCGCGTAGGAGAAATCCGAACAGGAAGTAGGTACTTTCAAGTGTGCCGTTGCCGGCTAATACAGGGCGGTTTGAAGAGGTTTCAGGTGACTTGCGACAGTGATTCCGGTCGCGACCAGATCCACAGGTTGCCCAGCCCCATCCCGGCAATTGCCAGGTAAATCGGCCAACCGTGATCGAGCATCACCAACATAAGACCGGCACATAACAACATGCTGACCGTGGCGCTGATTTTTGCCCGGCGCGCGATGATCTTGCCGTTGCGCCAGTTATGGAGGATGGGGCCGAACAGCCGATGGTTTTCCAGCCAGGCACTCAGGCGCGGCGAACTTCGGGTCGCGGCCCAGGCGGCCAGCAGGATGAACTCGGTGGTTGGCAGGCCGGGTATGACGATGGCGATCAGGCCGATGCCCAGGCTGACATAGGCCAGCAGGCCGAAGAGGAGGCGGGAGAGTTTTGAGGAGGCAGGCATGGGCTCTGGGGGGGGCGTGTGACGCTGAATGGAGATCTTACAGATTCACCCGGCCCTTTGTGGGAGCGAGCCTGCTCGCGATAGCGGAGTATCAGTCGACAATAATGCTGTCTGGAATACCGTCATCGCGAGCAGGCTCGCTCCCACAGGGTCGGTGTTGTGTCAGGCGACTTCCGGTGCGCTGGCGTAAGCCTGCTCCAGCAACACGGTAAAACGGTTGAACGCGTCGATGGCGCCTTTTTCCACTTCAGCTTCTTCCCGGGCGCTGAATGCCAGGCCGTCCAGGGTCTTGACGAAGCTCTTCCAGCCTTCAGCGCGGCCGCCGGCCGGTTCGCCGAGGTGGCGGGCGCCGAAGGTTTCGCTCAGGCCAAGGCCTACGGCCCGCTTGATCAGGAACGCCGCGCCGAGCTTCGAACCTTCGGAGACGAAGATCCAGCCCAGGGCTTCGGCCTTGGTCGGGCTCTTCAGTGCACCGGCGACAGGTGCTGGCACCTCGGTGTCCAGGTCCGCGAGGTCGGCCCTGGCTGCATCGGCACGGCAGCGGGCCGGCAGGTCCGGGACGATGGCGGTCAGTTCGGCATCGTTGTACAGCGACACCAGTTCCGACTGGAACAGGTACTGCGCCACCACGAAGCGGGCGAAATTGGCCGGGGTTTCAAACGGAGCATGGGCCTTGACCAGGGCATCGAGCTTGCTGTGCGGCTCGTTGGTGATCTGGTTCAAACGCTGCGAACGCAGGTTGGGGCGTTGTTCGGTGGCCTGGGTAGTCATGGCAATTCCTTGGAGAAAGAAGAGGCGCTTGGTAACGAGACGAACAGGAAGGCGCCTGACAGTAAAAAATCCTCACCGGGCAGCGTGATGAAACCGCCCGGCGGGATGAGCGGATCAGATATCCCAGATCAGGTTGACCGCAAAGTTGCGACCCGGCTGGGTCAGGCGGTCGAGGTTGGCCGGTTGGGTCACCGAGGCTTCGCCGACGCTGTCGTAGCCGCGCACGTCATCCCACAGCCAGTATTTCTTGTCGGTGAGGTTGTAGACGCCGCCGCTGACGGTCACGTCGTCGGTCACCTTGTAGAACGCACTCAGGTCCAGAATGCCGAAACCGGGCGTCTTGAACTGGGTGCTGGTGCCGTCCGGGGTTTTGAAACTGGTGCTGTCGACGCGGTCCTTCTTCTTCACCAGCGTCCAGCTGAGCAAGCCGCCGTAGGTGTCCTGGTCGTAGCCGAGGCCGAATACGCCGGTCAGCGGATTGACACTGTTGAGCGGCTCGCCGTTGTCGTCGTTGCGCCCGTAGGCATAGGCCACCGAGCCCCGGGTGTAGAGGCCATGCGGCGCGCCGAAGGCATCGAGGTTCAGGCGGCCCTTGACCTCGGCACCCTTGATGGTGGCGTGCTTGATGTTGTTGCTCTTGAAAATGGTCTCGCTATAGCCGGGCGTGATGGCGTTCTCGTTGATGAAGTCGCGGTATTTGTTGTAGAACACCGCCACGTCAAACGAGCCCTGCTCGAAGTTGCCGCGCAAACCCGTCTCGTAGCTTTTGCTTTTTTCCGGCTCCAGGTCCGGATTAGGCGCGACCCGATAGCCGCCAGCGATGTTTTCGAAACGACCATACAACGCCTTGGCGGTCGGGGTGCGGAAGCCTTCGGCGTATTGGCCGAACCAGGTGTAGTGGTCGTTGAAGCTGTAGGTGGTGCCGAACTTCGGCGACAGGCGATGCCAGATCTTGGTCTCGTCGCTCACCACGCCGTTGCCGCTCTGGTCGGCGGTGGCCAGGAACTCTTCGGTGATGTGCGGCTTGAGTTCGGTGTAGTCGTAGCGTGCACCCGGCAGGAAGGTCCAGTTGCCCCAGCTGATCTGATCCTGGGCGAACAGGCTGTAGCTGTTGATGGTCGGGTCCGGGAAGTCACTGGCGGGTTTCAGCGTGTCGCTGGCGCTCGGGGCGCCAATGACACGGCAGGCACCGGCCACGGTCAGGCAGGTGCCGGTACCGGTACGCAGGCCGGTAACTTTGTCCTGCTTGATGGTGGTGCCATAGGTAACGAAGTGATCGGTATCGGCGATGGCAAACGACTTGTCAGCCTGGGCGTCGAATACCCATTGGCGATCCTTGAAGTTGGTATCACGGTTACGCAACACGGTCCGTGACGGCGGCGCGTAGATCTCTTCGGTGCTCTGGTCGGTCTTGGCGATCTGGTAGTTCAGCGTCCACTTGATGTTGTCAGCCAGTGCGCTGTCCAGACCGAAGCTGTGTTCCAGGCCAAAGCGTTCGCGGGTGATCGTGTCGTTACCGGTACGGGACTTATAGAAGCCCAAGCCGCGTCCGGCATTGAACGGGCCGCCCACCGCGCTCAATTGATTGGTGTCGCGGTCGGCCTTGTAATGCTCGTAGGTCAGGCCCAGGCGCGAGTCGTCGGCGTAATTCCAGCCCAGTTTGGCCAGCACGCTGGTGGTGCGCACGTCCTGGGGGTTGGCCTCCGTGCGGTTCAGGCCAGTGCCGCCGGTTTCGCCAAAGGACTCTGTTTCATGACCGTTGCGTTGACTGAGATGCAGCAGACCATCGAACTCGCCGTTACGGCCGGCGACGGTGCCGGAAGTCAGCCAGCTGTCGTCGGCGGAGCTGTAGCCGGTTTTCAGACGTGCGCCGACATCCTTGCCCGGTTTGATGATGTCGTCCGGGGCCAGCGTGTAGTAGCTGACCGCACCGCCAATGGCGCTGCTGCCATACAGCACTGACGCCGGGCCCCGGAGGATTTCTACACGCTTGACGATTTCCGGGTCGACATAGTTGCGGTTGGTCTGGGCATACGGGCCATTGAAGAAACCGTCGGGTACCTGCACCCCGTCGACCTGGGTCAGCACGCGGTCGCCATCGATGCCGCGAATGTTGTAGCCCGTGATGCCGGCGCGTTGGCCTGCGCCGCCTACCGAAACACCGGGTTCGTAGCGCACCAGTTCCTTGATGGTATTGACGTTATTGCGGTCCAGATCTTCGCGTGTGTAGACAGAGACCGTGCTCGGCACGCTGTTCACAGCCTGTTCGTTACGGGTGGCGCTGATGGTGACCTGATCCAGATTGAGGGCGCGGCTACCGCTGCGTTTTTCCAGAACGATGCTGTTGTTGCCTAGCTTGCGATAGCTCAGGTTGGTCCCCACCAACAGGCGCTCCAGGGCTTTCTCCGGCGACAGCGAACCGCGTACTCCCGGCGAGGCCACACCCTGTGCCAGCTCCGACGATACGCCGACCTGCCAGCCCGTCACGGCGGTAAAGGCATTGAGTGCCGATACCAGTGATTGCTGGGGAATGGCGAACGAGTAGTCGCCCATTTTGCGGGTCGATTGCTCGGTGGCGGCCATGAGCGGTGCGGTACCGGCCATCAGGATGGCGGCGGTCAGCAGCGACAGCACGCGGGAAGGTGTAGGGGCTTGGCGGGTAAGGCGAGGGGACATCGATAGCGCTCCGTGTCGCACGAATCTTTATAGGTGCTGATCGGCATGGTGAGATGCGAATCAATTGCATTGGCTATAACGAGACGTACGGGGTTTGGCTATCGAGTAAAAATAATTCTCATTCAGTTCAGGATGACCAGCGCCGGGAATTCCTGGAGCCGTGCCGAGGTGATGTGAGCCAGGGAGCGAACCACGTCCAGCGGCTGATCGAGGCGGTAGTTGCCCGTCACGGTGACATCGGCCAACTGTTCGTTGTTGTTGATGATCCAGCCCGGGTAGTAGCGGCGAAGTTCTGCCAGCACCTGGTTCAGCGGGCAGTTTTCGAACACCAGTCGCCCCTGGACCCACGCCAGGTCGGTGGCGGTATCCAGCTTGGCCGGGCGGTCGAAACCATTGGGGCCGATGCGAATGCTTTCCCCGGCGGACAAGCGTACCCGCGCGTCATCCCGGGTGGCGCGCAAGTCGACATCCCCGCGTTGCACCCGCACCTGCGCCACGCCGTCGAGGTAGCGCACGGCAAATGCGGTATCGCGAACGCTGGCCGTGACCGGTCCGGCGTCGATTTCCAGTGGTTGGCCGCGATTGGCCTGGACTTCGAAAAATGCTTCGCCCTGATACAGACGGGCAACACGTTGCTGGTCGTTGATGGTGCTTGAGAACGCCGAATTGGTATTGAGCAAAACCCTGGAGCCGTCCTCCAGTTGCAGGCGCTGGCGCTCGCCGACCACGGTCAGGTGATCGGCCTGCAGGCGCATCGGCAAACTGCTGAAACTGAACAGCCCGAGCAGCAGCACGGCGGCGGTGGCCAGTGGTTTCCAGTGCGGACGCAGACGGGCGAGGACAGTGACTTTCGCCGGACGGGCGGCCAGGTTTTGCGCGCATTGCACCACTTGCGGGCCGTCCCAGATCGCCTGGGTCTTGGCGAACGCCTGGGCATTCAACGGATCGGCGTCAAGCCATGCATGGAACTGGCGGGTCTGCTCCGCGTCGGGACTGCCAAGCACGATCAGCCAGTCCAGGGCCTGGTCCATCGCGCTTGCGGGGTCCTGCGCCGATGAAGGCTCAGGGGAGCGGTGGTTGTCCGTCACGGTGTTTCCTCGGCAGTGTCTGTGCACGGCTGTTTTTTTAGTGAAGCGTAAAAGTGGGCCAAGGGTAGCAAAGCCTGATGATCAGCGCAGTCGGTCCAGGTAGGCGCAAGGTCCTGGCGCTCAGTTGGTGTTCAAGCGATCGGCAACCCCGATGCAGATCGACATGATCAGTTTGAGTTCTTTCTGCACGGTACTGAGGGACACGTTCAGCTCGTCGGCGATTTCCTGGTAGCTGTGCCCGTGCAGGCGGCTGAGGATGAAAATCCGCTGTTGGCGGGCGCTGAGTTCACTGAGGCTCACGTTCAGGCGCTCCAGCAATTGTTCGGCGTGGGCGGCGTCTTCGGCACTGCTGGTGGGAGCGGCGATGCTGTACACCACCTCCTGCGGCACGTCGTCGACCATGGTGCGCGAGTGGATACGCCGCGCGCGCAAATGGTCCAGCGCCAGGTTGCGCGCCGTCTGGAAGACGAAGGGCTCAAGATGATCGATGGCCCGTTCGCTCAATGCACGGGTCACCCGCAGGTAGGTTTCCTGCAGGAGGTCTTCAGCGGTGCTGTGATTGTTGACCATCCGTTCCAGCGTGCGCAGCAGGGAGGTGCGCTGGGCGAGGAAAACGTGGTTGAAGCGCGACTGACTCACGGGAGAACCTGATCCATTTCGAGCAAATGATAATGCTTATCATCTACTCGAATGGTCAAGTACTGATTTGTGAAGCTTTACGCGCGCCCCTGCAAATAGGTGGCGTAATCGGGAATCCGATGGAGGTGCGCCTGATCCATCAGCGGGCTGCTGAGCAGATAGTCGGCGCTGCATTCGTTGCACGCCACCGGGATGTTCCACACCGCCGCGACCCGCAGCAATGCCTTGATATCCGGGTCGTGGGGCTGGGGTTCGAACGGGTCCCAGAAAAACACCAGCATGTCGACCCGCTGCTCGGCGATTTGCGCACCGAGCTGTTGGTCGCCGCCCAGTGGCCCGCTGATCATGCTTTGCACCGGCAGGTCGAGGCGTTGTTGCAACAACAACCCCGTGGTGCCGGTGGCGACCAGATCATGCTGGGCCAGTCTGTCTTTTTGCCGTTCGGCCCAGTCCAGCAAGAACACCTTGCAGTGGTCATGGGCGACCAGGGCGATACGCTTGCGCGCCGCCATGGTCTTTTGCGTAAAGCTGATGCCGATCATCGATAGTTGCTCCGGGCTTATTCAGCGTTGCACAGCGCCAGGCAGTTATCGAGCATGCGGTTGGAGAAGCCCCATTCGTTGTCATACCACGCCAGCACCTTGAGCAGCTTGCCGGTGGATTTGGTGTGGTTGGCGTCGAAGATCGACGACAGCGGGTTGTGGTTGAAGTCGCTGGAGACCAGCGGCAGGGTGTTGTAGCCAAGGATCTTCGAGTGCTGGCTGGCTTCTTTCATCAGCGCATTGACTTCCTCTGCGCTGGCTTCTTTTTTCAGATGCACCGTCAGGTCCACCAGCGACACATTGATCACCGGTACGCGCACCGACATGCCGGTCAATTTGCCCGCCAGTTCCGGCAGCACCAGGCCCACCGCTTCAGCAGCACCGGTCTTGCTCGGGATCATGTTCTGGGTGGCCGAACGGGCGCGGTACGGATCGACGTGATAGACGTCGGTCAGGTGCTGATCGTTGGTGTAGGCGTGAATGGTGGTCATCAAACCGCTTTCGATGCCCAGCTCGCGATGCAGCACCTGGGCCACCGGGGCCAGGCAGTTGGTGGTGCACGACGCGTTGGAAATGATCTGGTGCGATTGGCGCAGAATGTCGTGGTTCACCCCGTAAACCACGGTGGCGTCGGCGCCTTTGGCCGGGGCCGAGATGATCACTTTGCGCGCGCCCGCCGTAATATGCGCGGCGGCTTTGGCCCGGTCGGTGAACAGACCGGTGCATTCGAACACCACATCAATCTTTTCCGCGGCCCAGGGCAGGTCGGCCGGGTTGCGGATGGCGCTGACCGAAATGCGGTCGCCATTGACCGTCAGGCTCTCCTGATCGTGCTGGACATCGGCATCGAACGTGCCGTGAACGGTGTCGTACTTGAGCAGATGAGCATTGATCGCACTGTCGCCCAGGTCGTTGATGGCGACGATCTGCAGATCCTGACGGTAGCCCTGGGTATAGAGTGCGCGCAGGACATTACGGCCGATGCGGCCAAAACCATTGATTGCGATTCGAAGAGTCATATTGCGGCGCTACCGTCGTTTTGTTGTTGGAATTACAAGATTATTCGTAAAAAAATAGAAAACAAGCCTTTTTGATGGCAATATTTTGTTCGATCTACAACGAGTGACCTGAATCAACTGGTCCAAATGGTCAAATAAACCGTCTGTCATCCCATCGACACCGGCCTTTGATCAGCATAGACAATCAGGTCGCCACATCCGTTAGCCTGGAGTTCTACACATGCATCCCCGCGTCCTTGAGGTCACTGAACGGCTTATCGCCCGCAGCCGCGCCACGCGTGAGGCCTACCTTGCATTGATCCGCGGTGCGGCCAGCGACGGTCCGATGCGCGGCAAGCTGCAATGCGCCAACTTCGCCCATGGCGTGGCCGGTTGCGGCAGCGACGACAAGCACAGCCTGCGGATGATGAACTCCGCCAACATCGCGATAGTTTCGTCATATAACGACATGCTCTCGGCGCACCAGCCGTACGAAGTCTTTCCGGAGATGATCAAAAAGGCCCTGCGCGAAATCGGCTCCGTCGGCCAGTTCGCCGGTGGCACCCCGGCCATGTGCGATGGCGTGACCCAGGGCGAGCCGGGCATGGAGCTGAGCCTGCCGAGCCGTGAAGTGATCGCGTTGTCCACGGCCGTGGCGCTGTCCCACAACATGTTCGACGGCGCGCTGCTGCTCGGCATCTGCGACAAGATCGTGCCGGGCCTGATGATGGGCGCACTGCGCTTCGGCCATCTGCCGATGATCTTCGTGCCGGGCGGGCCGATGGTCTCGGGCATTTCCAACAAGCAGAAAGCCGACGTGCGCCAGAAGTACGCCGAAGGCAAGGCGACCCGCGAAGAACTGCTGGAATCGGAAATGAAGTCCTACCACAGCCCTGGCACCTGCACTTTCTACGGCACTGCCAACACCAACCAGTTGCTGATGGAAGTCATGGGCCTGCACCTGCCGGGCTCGTCCTTCGTCAACCCGAACACGCCGTTGCGCGATGCCTTGACCCGTGAGGCGGCGCACCAGGTCACGCGCCTGACCAAGCAGAACGGCGACTTCATGCCGATCGGCGAAATCGTCGACGAGCGTTCGCTGGTCAACTCCATCGTGGCACTGCACGCTACAGGCGGCTCGACCAACCACACCCTGCACATGCCGGCCATCGCCATGGCGGCGGGCATTCAGTTGACCTGGCAGGACATGGCCGACCTCTCCGAAGTCGTGCCGACCCTGAGCCACGTCTACCCGAACGGCAAAGCCGACATCAACCACTTCCAGGCCGCGGGCGGCATGTCGTTCCTGATCCGTGAACTGCTGGAAGCCGGGTTGCTCCACGAAAACGTCAACACCGTGATGGGCCACGGCCTGAGCCGCTACACCCAGGAGCCGTTCCTCGACAATGGCCAGTTGGTCTGGCGTGAAGGCGTGACCGACAGCCTCGATGAAAGCATCCTGCGTCCGGTCGCCCGCGCGTTCTCGGCGGAAGGTGGCCTGCGGGTGATGGAAGGCAACCTCGGTCGTGGCGTGATGAAGGTCTCCGCCGTAGCCGTGGAAAACCAGATCGTCGAAGCACCAGCCATGGTGTTCCAGGATCAGCAGGACCTGGCCGATGCGTTCAAGGCCGGTTTGCTGGAGAAGGATTTTGTCGCGGTGATGCGCTTCCAGGGGCCACGCTCCAACGGCATGCCGGAGCTGCACAAGATGACGCCGTTCCTCGGCGTGCTGCAGGATCGCGGCTTCAAAGTTGCGCTGGTGACCGACGGGCGCATGTCCGGCGCGTCGGGGAAAATCCCGGCGGCCATTCATGTCAGCCCCGAAGCTTACGTAGGCGGCGCTTTGGCGCGGGTGCTAGAGGGCGATATCATTCGCGTCGATGGCGTCAAAGGCACCCTGGAGCTTAAGGTGGACGCCGAAGAATTCGCAGCGCGCACGCCGGCCAAGGGCCTGTTGGGCAACAACATCGGCACCGGTCGCGAGCTGTTCGGTTTCATGCGCATGGCCTTCAGCTCGGCGGAGCAGGGCGCCAGCGCCTTCACTTCTGCCCTGGAGACGCTTAATTGAAACTGGCTTTGGTCGGTGACATCGGTGGGACCAACGCACGTTTCGCGTTGTGGAAAAACCAGCAACTGGAATCGGTCCAGGTGCTGGCAACGGCAGATTTCCCCAGCCCTATCGATGCGATCAGCCTCTACCTCAATGGCCTGGGGCTGGCACCGGGTGCGATCGGTTCGGTGTGCCTGTCGGTGGCAGGCCCGGTGAGTGGTGACGAATTCAAGTTCACCAACAATCACTGGCGCCTGAGCCGCAAGGGCTTTTGCCAGACCTTGCAGGTGGATCAGCTGTTGCTGGTCAACGACTTCTCGGCCATGGCCCTGGGCATGACCCGTTTGCAGCCCGGCGAATTCCGCGTGGTCTGCGAAGGTACGCCGGAGCCATTGCGCCCGGCGGTGGTGATTGGCCCGGGCACTGGTTTGGGCGTCGGTACCTTGCTCGATTTGGGGGAGGGTCGTTTTGCCGCGTTGCCGGGGGAGGGCGGTCACGTCGATCTGCCGTTGAGCAGTCCGCGTGAAACTCAACTCTGGCAGCACATCTTCAACGAAATTGGCCATGTCAGTGCAGAGACAGCCCTGAGCGGTGGCGGCTTGCCCCGCGTCTATCGGGCGATCTGTGCGGTGGACGGGCACACGCCGGTGCTCGACACGCCGGAAGCCATCACCGCTGCCGGGCTGGCGGGCGACCCGATTGCCGTGGAAGTGCTTGAGCAGTTCTGCTGCTGGCTCGGTCGCGTGGCCGGCAACAACGTGCTGACCACCGGTGGACGCGGTGGCGTGTACATCGTTGGCGGAGTGATTCCGCGGTTTGCCGATTTCTTCCTCGAAAGCGGTTTCGCCCGGTGCTTCGCCGACAAGGGTTGCATGAGCGATTACTTCAAGGGGATTCCGGTGTGGCTGGTGACGGCGCCGTATTCGGGCTTGATGGGTGCGGGTGTGGCCTTGGAACAATCTCTCCCAGCCTGAAATACGATCAAAATGTGGGAGCGGCGGTGCGGCGTTCCGACTTGCTCGCGAAAGCGGAGTGTCAGGCAACAAATGTGTTGAATGTAAAACCGTCTTCGCGAGCAAGCCCGCTCCCACAGTTGTTTCTGTGGTGTTTGTATATTTTGCGCATAAGGCATAATCCGCCCAATTCAAACAACAAGGACGCCGCCCGTGAGCTCAGTCAACAAGTCGATTTTGTTGGTCGATGACGATCAAGAGATACGCGAGTTGCTGGACACCTACCTGACCCGCGCCGGTTTCCAGGTGCGTACCACGCCCGACGGCGCCGGTTTTCGTCAGGCGCTGAACGAGGCGCCGAGCGATCTGGTGATCCTTGATGTGATGCTGCCCGACGAAGACGGCTTCAGCCTGTGCCGCTGGATTCGCCAGCATCCGCGCCAGGCACAGGTGCCGATCATCATGCTCACCGCCAGTTCCGACGAAGCCGACCGTGTCATCGGCCTGGAACTGGGCGCCGACGATTATCTGGGCAAGCCGTTCAGCCCACGGGAGTTGCAGGCGCGGATCAAGGCGTTGCTGCGCCGCGCGCAGTTCGGTCAGGAGCGCAGTGGCGGTGAGGTGCTGGCCTTCGATGACTGGCGTCTGGACATGGTCAGCCATCGGCTGTTTCACATCGACGGCGAAGAGGTGATTCTCTCGGGCGCAGACTTTGCGCTGCTGAAACTGTTCCTCGATCACCCGCAGGAAATCCTCGACCGCGACACCATCGGCAACGCCACCCGTGGCCGTGAACTGATGCCCCTGGATCGCATCGTCGACATGGCGGTCAGCCGGTTGCGCCAGCGCCTGCGTGACACCGAGAAACCGCCGCGGCTGATCCGCACCGTGCGCGGCAGCGGCTACCAACTGGCAGCCAACGTGGTTGCCAGCAATGGTCACTGAGACTTTGCGCAAGCTCGCCGCCAAGGTGCCGGTGCCGCGTTCGCTGCTTGGGCGGATGTTGTTGCTGACCTTGCTGGCGGTGTTGTTCGCCCAGACGCTGTCGAGCGTGATCTGGGTGTCGCAACTGCGCGCCACGCAGCTCGAGGGCCTGGTCACCAGTGCTCGCAGCCTGGCCCATTCAATGACCGCCAGCGTCAGTTATTTCCGTTCGTTGCCGGTGGCGTATCGTCCCTTGGTGCTCGACCAGTTGCGCAGCATGGGCGGCACCCGGTTCGTGGTGACGCTCAACGACAAACCCCTGGGCATGGAAGTGCTGCCCATCACCCCGCGCAAAGAGGCGGTGCTCAAAGCGGTGGACGAAGTGCTGCGCCAGTCCCTCGGCCAGGACACGGTCATCTCGGTGACCTTCGTCAGCCCGGAAGACCTGCGCATCTTCAATGGCGGCCTGAAACTCGATGAGTTGCCACGCTCCTGGGCGCACTACGCGCTGACCCTGGAGCCGGTGAATCCGCCGGTGCTGGTCACGCAGATCCAGATGGCGCCGGGCGAATGGCTGTACATCGCCTCGCTGTTGCCCGAGCCCTACACCAGTCTTGAAGAGCAGGGCCTGCCGGCGCAGCAGGTGTGGTTCATCGTCCTGACCAGCAGCTTTTTGCTGTTGTTCATCGGCCTGCTGGTGCACTGGCAGAGTCGTCCGCTCAAGCGCCTGGCGCGGGCGGCGCGGGATTTGTCGTTGGGGGCTGACGTGGAGCCGGTGGCCGAGGGCGGCGGCAGCGAAGTGGTCGAGGTCGGGCGCGCCTTCAACACCATGCGCGAGCGCATCAGTCGTTACCTGACCGAGCGCAGCCAGTTGTTCAGCGCCATTTCCCACGACCTGCGCACGCCGATCACCCGCTTGCGCCTGCGGGTTGAGTTGCTTGAAGACGAAACGCTGCAAGCCAAGTTCGGGCGCGACCTGGACGAGCTCGAATTGCTGGTCAAGGGCGCGCTGCAATGCGTGAAAGACACCGACATCCACGAGAACATCGAGCCGGTGGATCTCAACCATGTGCTCGACTGCCTGGTGGAGCCCTATCTCGCGCCGAACGGCAACGGCCGCGTGACCCAACAGGGGCGGGCGCTGGCGGCGTACCCGGGCAAACCGCTGGCGCTCAAGCGCTGCATCGGCAACCTGATCGACAATGCGTTGAAGTACGGGCAGAACGCGCACCTGCACATCGATGACGACGAAAGCGCGTTCATCCTGCATGTCGATGATGAAGGGCCGGGCGTGCCGGAGCAGCGCCTGGAGCAGGTGTTCGAACCGCACTTCCGCCTGGCCGGGCAGCAGCAGGGTTATGGGTTGGGGCTGGGGATTGCCCGCAACATTGCCCATAGCCATGGCGGTGAGGTCAGCTTGCAGAATTTGCGTGAGGGCGGGTTGCGAGTGACCCTGCAGTTACCCCGCTCGATGGATTGAAAGGATCTTGCTATGCAATTGTCACAGCCTGGTGACATAACCCACCCCCTTCGTTACATGCCTACCTTCCCCCGTTGTTTATGCTGCCCCACAGTCAAAACAACAAAAAAGGTACGCCATGGACACCTTCCAACCGGCCTTCAGCAGTTGGCTGAACGCACCTGCCCATCAGCAATGGCTTGCCACCGAAGGCTTGCGCCTGCTGGCGTTTGCCAAAGCTTCGAAACTGCCTGAAGGCTTCGGCAACCTCGATGAAAAGGGTCGCCTTGCGGCTGATGCGCAAGCCCAGACCATGAACACCGCGCGCATGACCCACAGCTTCGCCATGGCCCATATTCAGGGCTTGCCGGGTTTTGCCGAACTGGTCGATCACGGCATTCAGGCCTTGTGCGGGCCATTGCGCGACGCGCTGCATGGCGGCTGGTTCGCGGCTGCCGAACATCGCGACGACAATACCGGCAAGAACGCCTATCTGCATGCCTTCGTCGCGCTGGCCGCCAGTTCTGCGGTGGTCGCACAGCGCCCCGGTGCACAAGCCTTGCTCGATGATGCCATCGACATCATCGACACCTGTTTCTGGAGCGAAGAAGAAGGCGCGATGCGCGAGTCTTTCAATCGCGACTGGAGCGAAGAGGAGGCGTACCGGGGTGCCAACAGCAACATGCACGCCACCGAAGCCTTCCTCGCCCTGGCCGATGTCACCGATGACAACCGTTGGTTGTGCCGTGCCCAGCGCATCGTCGAGCGCGTGATCCATGATCACGCCGCCGCCAACGATTACCTGGTGATCGAGCATTTCGACCGCGACTGGCAGCCGCTGCGGGACTACAACCACGACAATCCGGCCGACGGCTTCCGCCCCTACGGCACCACCCCGGGCCATGGTTTCGAGTGGGCGCGGCTGTTGCTGCACCTCGAGGCGTCGCGGGTGAAGGCCGGGATGCTCACGCCGGGCTGGCTGGTCACCGACGCGCAAAAACTGTTCGAGCACAATTGCCTCCACGGCTGGGAGGTCGATGGCGCGCCGGGCATCGTCTACACCCTGGACTGGGACAACAAAGCGGTGGTCCGCCATCGCCTGCACTGGACCCATTGCGAAGCCAGCGCCGCCGCCAGTGCGCTGCTCAAGCGCACTGGGGAGGTGCAATACGA
Organism: Pseudomonas sp. GL-B-12; assembly: GCF_019955895.1. Taxonomy (NCBI): domain Bacteria; kingdom Pseudomonadati; phylum Pseudomonadota; class Gammaproteobacteria; order Pseudomonadales; family Pseudomonadaceae; genus Pseudomonas; species Pseudomonas sp. GL-B-12. The sequence continues at coordinate 4,795 of NZ_JAHBCX010000051.1, read as the reverse complement.
ACACTGGTACCGATTATTCTGGGAATTCTGTGACAGTCATTTCATCGACCGCTGCGATGGCAGCTGGCATCACGAACTCGACCCGCTGAACCGCCCGAGTGCCGATATCTGGCCCGGTAAACCTGACCTTTACCACGCCTGGCAAGCCGTGCTGATTCCGCGCCTGGCGCTGGCACCGAGCATGGCCACGGCGCTGGCGCAGTTGTCCCAGAGCGGTTCTATGTAACCATGCGGTGACATTCGCGCATCCCTTCGTTACCTGCGAGGGGCTATCCCCTGTTTAGAATCCTATGCAGCGCAAGCAACAGACTTGCATGCATAACAACAAGAAAGGTGCTCCTAGATGAATGCGATTTCTCGCCTCGCTACTGTCATTTCTCTCGCTTCCCTGTCTGCGCTCCCCCTCAGTGTCCTGGCCGCCGAATCCAAAGGCTCCGTTGAAGTCGTTCACTGGTGGACCTCCGGTGGTGAAAAAGCAGCGGTCGATGTCCTGAAGGCTCAAGTCGAAAAAGACGGCTTCACCTGGAAGGATGGCGCAGTCGCCGGCGGTGGTGGTTCCACGGCCATGACCGTACTCAAGAGTCGCGCCGTAGCCGGCAACCCGCCGGGCGTTGCACAGATCAAGGGTCCGGACATCCAGGAGTGGGGCAGCACTGGCCTGCTCAGCACCGACGCGTTGAAAGACGTTTCCAAGGCGGAAAACTGGGATGGCCTGCTGTCGAAGAAAGTCTCCGACACCGTGAAGTACGAAGGTGACTACGTCGCCGTTCCGGTGAACATTCACCGTGTCAACTGGCTGTGGATCAACCCGGAAGTATTCAAGAAAGCCGGGATCGAAAAAGCCCCGACTACCCTCGAAGAATTCTATGCCGCCGGCGACAAGCTCAAAGCCGCCGGCTTCATCGCGCTCGCCCACGGCGGCCAGCCTTGGCAAGACAGCACCGTGTTCGAAGACGTGGTGCTCTCGGTCATGGGCGCCGACGGTTACAAGAAAGCCCTGGTCGACCTGGACCAGAAAACCCTGTCCGGCCCGCAGATGACCCAGTCGTTCGCCGAGCTGAAAAAGATCACCGGCTACATGGACCCGAACCGCGCCGGTCGTGACTGGAACATCGCCGCCGCCGACGTCATCAATGGCAAGGCCGGCATGCAGATGATGGGCGACTGGGCGAAAAGCGAGTGGACTGCGGCGAAGAAAGTCGCGGGCAAGGACTACCAGTGCGTAGCGTTCCCTGGCACTGAAAAAGCCTTCACCTACAACATCGACTCCCTGGCGGTGTTCAAGCTCAAGGCCGATCGCAAGGGCGACATCGCTGCCCAGCAAGACCTGGCCAAGGTCGCATTGGGTACCGACTTCCAGAAAGTCTTCAGCATGAACAAGGGTTCGATCCCGGTGCGTAACGACATGCTGAGCGAAATGGACAAGCTCGGCTTCGACGAGTGCGCCCAGAAGTCGGCCAAGGACTTCATCGCGGACGACAAGACCGGCGGCCTGCAACCGAGCATGGCGCACAACATGGCCACTTCCCTGGCGGTGCAAGGCGCGATCTTCGATGTGGTCACCAACTTCATGAACGACAAGGATGCTGACCCGGCCAAGGCCAGCGCCCAACTGGCCTCGGCTGTCAAAGCGGCCCAGTAATCCCTGACACAGCCTGACCCAATGTGGGAGCGGGCTTGCTCGCGAATGCGGACTGACATTCAACATTGATGTCGACTGACGCACCGCTTTCGCGAGCAAGCCCGCTCCCACAAGGGACCACCGTGTCGATTCATTTCTCTAAACCTGGATTATCCCGATGAGCTCTGTGGCGGTTTTCAGCAAAGCCTCACCGTTCGATGCGCTGCAACGCTGGCTACCCAAGTTGGTACTCGCGCCGAGCATGCTGATCGTGTTGGTTGGCTTCTACGGTTACATCATCTGGACGTTCATTCTGTCCTTCACCAACTCCAGCTTCATGCCGAGCTACAAGTGGGTCGGCCTGCAGCAATACATGCGCCTGATGGACAACGACCGCTGGTGGGTCGCGAGCAAGAACCTCGCGGTGTTCGGTGGCATGTTCATCGGCATCAGCCTGGTGCTGGGCGTGTTCCTCGCGGTGCTGCTGGACCAGCGCATTCGCAAGGAAGGCTTCATCCGCACCGTCTACCTGTACCCGATGGCGCTGTCGATGATCGTCACCGGTACCGCGTGGAAATGGCTGCTCAACCCAGGCCTGGGCCTGGACAAGATGCTGCGTGACTGGGGCTGGGAGGGCTTTCGTCTCGACTGGCTGGTGGATCAGGATCGTGTCGTTTATTGCCTGGTGATCGCCGCCGTGTGGCAAGCCTCAGGGTTTGTCATGGCGATGTTCCTCGCCGGTCTGCGCGGTGTCGATCAATCGATCATCCGTGCCGCGCAAGTCGACGGGGCGAGCCTGCCGACCATCTACCTGAAGATCGTCCTGCCGAGCCTGCGCCCGGTGTTCTTCAGTGCCTTCATGATCCTCGCGCACATTGCGATCAAGAGCTTCGACCTGGTCGCGGCGATGACCGCGGGCGGTCCGGGTTACTCCTCCGACCTGCCGGCGATGTTCATGTATTCCTTCACCTTCAGCCGTGGCCAGATGGGCATCGGTTCGGCCAGCGCCATGCTGATGCTCGGCGCCGTGCTGACCATCCTCGTGCCTTACCTGTACTCCGAGCTGCGAGGCAAACGCCATGACTAATCAACTCGGAAAATCGGGTATCAGTTTCAGCCGCATCGCGATCTACGCCACCCTGCTACTGGCAGCGGCGGTGTACCTGATCCCGCTGGTGGTGATGCTGCTGACCAGTTTCAAATCCCCGGAAGACATCCGTACCGGCAACCTGTTGAGTTGGCCGACCGTGATCGACGGCATCGGCTGGATCAAGGCATGGGACGTGGTCGGCGGCTACTTCTGGAACTCGGTGAAGATCACCGTGCCGGCGGTGCTGATTTCCACGTTTATTGGTGCGATGAACGGCTACGTGCTGTCGATGTGGCGCTTCCGTGGTTCGCAACTGTTCTTCGGCCTGCTGCTGTTCGGCTGCTTCCTGCCGTTCCAGACCGTGCTGTTGCCAGCCTCGTTCACCCTCGGCAAGTTCGGCCTGGCCAACACCACCACTGGTCTGGTGCTGGTGCACGTGGTCTACGGCCTGGCGTTCACCACGCTGTTCTTCCGCAACTACTACGTGAGCATTCCGGATGCGCTGGTCAAGGCCGCGCGGCTCGATGGCGCGGGCTTCTTCACGATCTTCCTGAAGATCCTGCTGCCGATGTCGATCCCGATCGTGATGGTCTGCCTGATTTGGCAGTTCACCCAGATCTGGAACGACTTCCTGTTCGGCGTGGTGTTCGCCAGTGGCGACGCCCAGCCAATTACCGTGGCCCTGAACAACCTGGTCAACACCAGCACCGGGGCCAAGGAATACAACGTTGATATGGCCGCCGCGATGATCGCCGGGCTGCCGACACTGCTGGTCTACATTTTCGCTGGCAAGTATTTCCTGCGTGGGCTGACGTCCGGCGCGGTCAAGGGGTAGAAACATGGCAACTCTCGAATTACGCAACGTCAACAAGACCTACGGCCCCGGCTTGCCGGACACCCTGAAAAATATCGAACTGAAAATCGATGACGGTGAGTTCCTGATCCTGGTCGGCCCGTCGGGCTGCGGCAAGTCGACCTTGATGAACTGCATCGCCGGCCTGGAAACCATCAGCGGCGGCGCGATCCTGGTGGACGACGCCGACATCAGCGGCATGAGCCCCAAGGATCGCGACATCGCCATGGTGTTCCAGTCCTACGCGCTGTACCCGACCATGAGCGTGCGCGACAACATCGCCTTCGGCCTGAAGATCCGCAAAATGCCGACCGCCGAAATCGACGAAGAGGTCGCTCGGGTTTCCAAGTTGTTGCAGATCGAACACCTGCTCAGCCGCAAGCCAGGCCAGCTCTCCGGCGGCCAGCAACAGCGCGTGGCGATGGGCCGTGCCCTGGCGCGGCGGCCGAAGATCTATCTGTTCGACGAACCGCTGTCCAACCTCGACGCCAAGCTGCGGGTCGAGATGCGCACCGAAATGAAACTGATGCACCAGCGCCTGAAAACCACCACGGTCTACGTGACCCACGACCAGATCGAAGCCATGACCCTGGGCGACAAAGTGGCGGTGATGAAGGACGGGATCATCCAGCAGTTCGGCACGCCGAAGGACATCTACAACAACCCGGCCAACCTGTTCGTGGCGAGCTTCATCGGTTCGCCGCCGATGAACTTCATCCCGCTGCGCTTGCAGCGCAAGGACGGTCGACTGCTGGCGTTGCTCGACAGCGGCCAGGCCCGTTGCGAATTGCCGCTGGGCATGCAGGACGCCGGTCTTGAAGACCGTGAAGTGATCCTCGGCATGCGCCCTGAGCAGATCATCCTGGCCAATGGCGAAGCGAACGGCTTGCCGAGCATTCGTGCCGAAGTCCAGGTCACTGAACCGACCGGTCCCGACACCCTGGTCTTCGTCAACCTCAACGACACCAAGGTCTGCTGCCGCCTGGCGCCAGACGTGGCGCCGGCGGTGGGCGAGACCCTGACCCTGCAATTCGATCCGGCGAAAGTGCTGCTGTTCGATGCCAAGAGCGGGGAGCGGTTGGGCGTTGCCGGCGTGCCGAAAGCCGAGGCGCACGCTGATAACGTGGCCCAATTCAAAGGTCGCTGAAGAACAAATGTGGGAGCGGGCTTGCTCGCGAAGGCGGTGTATCAGTCGACATCTGCGTTGAATGGCACACCGCTTTCGCGAGCA
>NZ_JAHBCX010000050.1:0-37083 GCF_019955895.1 Pseudomonas sp. GL-B-12 | reverse complement strand
AAATCCACCACCGCCAAAGCCGCCCCCGGATCCACCGGAGCCGCCCCGGCCAGCGGGAAGGATACCGAGCATCTGGCACACAAAAACAGTCAGGATGAACAACATCACCAAAAACACGAACAACCCGGGATGCCGCGCAACGAAATCGTCCCCCGGATCACCTCTGGATTCATACGCCGTGGAGGGTTCGTCCAAGGGATTGCCGCCCAGTACCACCAGCATTGCTGCCACGCCGTCACTGATGCCTTTACTGAAATTGCCGGTCTTGAACGCCGGCGTGATGACCTGGTTGATGATCACCGAACTCTGGGCATCGGTCAGGCGATCCTCCAGGCCATAACCGACTTCGATACGCAGCCGGCGCTCGTCCCGGGCGATGATCAGCAAGGCGCCGTTGTTCTTGTCCTTCTGCCCGATGCCCCAGTGGCGGCCAAGTTGGTAACCGAAGTCGGCGATGTCGGTGCCTTGCAAATCCGGCAAAGTCACTACCACAAGCTGCTCGCCGGTGGCTTGCTCATGGGCCTGAAGTTGTTGGGTGAGTTGCTCGCGCACCGACGGCTCGATCATTTGCGCGTTGTCGACCACCCGTCCGATCAGCGCCGGGAAGCTCAGTTCGGCCCGGGCCGTGATCGTCACCACCCACAACAACAGCAACAGGCCTGTTTTCAGGACGCGCATTGGCAACCTCTTACGTGGCGATGCCGATTACCGCTGTTCAGAATTTGACCTCGGGGGCCTTTTCCGCCCCAGGTGTGGCTTCGAAGGTCTCGCGCACCGGCAGGTCGCTGTACATCACGGTGTGCCACAGGCGACCGGGGAACGTGCGGATCTCGGTGTTGTATTTCTGCACCGCGAGGATGAAATCACGCCGGGCCACGCTGATCCGGTTCTCGGTGCCTTCCAGTTGCGACTGCAAGGCGAGGAAGTTCTGGTTGGCCTTCAGGTCCGGATACCGCTCGGAGACCACCATCAAACGGCTCAAGGCGCCGCTGAGCTGGTCCTGGGCCTGTTGGTACTGCTTGAGTTTTTCCGGGTTGTCGAGGGTCGAGGCATCCACCTGGATCGAGGTGGCCTTGGCCCGGGCCTCAATCACCGCCGTCAGGGTCTCTTCTTCATGTTTGGCGTAGCCCTTGACGGTTTCCACCAGGTTGGGAATCAGGTCGGCGCGCCGCTGATACTGGTTCTGCACCTGACCCCAGGCGGCCTTGGCCTGTTCATCGAGCGTCGGGATGTTGTTGATGCCGCAGGCGGTCAGCAAAGTGGCCAGCATCAGCAGCGTGGCGACCTGCAGGCGCGAACGGTAGGTTGGACTTACATTCATCAGGCTGACGCTCCCTTGTACAGTTCATGAAAAAACCGACCGTGAATCCTTCTGAGCCGGCTCTTGGGGCATAATCGCCCGCGCCTCTGGATTGCAACGGGCCGATGGGCTAAAAAGAGGCCCTGCGCAAAAAAGCATCCGCCATCTGGCTGCGGTTTTTTGGCTCTGGTCTTTTGAGCCGGCACCCGAACAACAATAGACGCTCCCTAAATTTTGGCTGGCCGGCGTGTGCATCGCCGTTTGGGCCCTTGAGAAAACTATTCATGAAGAAGCTGTGTTTGCTGGGCCTGTTCGTCAGCCTGGCCAGTCATAACGTATTGGCCGCCACGACGCCCGCACCCCTGGAGAACAAGGAAGCCTTCGTCAGCAACCTGATGAAGCAAATGACCCTCGATGAAAAAATCGGCCAGCTGCGCCTGATCAGCATCGGCCCGGAAATGCCGCGCGAAATGATCCGCAAGGAAATCGCGGCAGGCAACATCGGCGGTACGTTCAACTCGATCACCCGCCCGGAAAACCGGCCGATGCAGGACGCGGCCATGCGCAGCCGCCTGAAGATCCCGATGTTCTTCGCCTACGACGTGATCCACGGCCACCGCACCATTTTCCCGATCCCGCTGGCCCTGGCCTCGAGCTGGGACATGGACGCCATCGGCCTGTCCGGGCGCATCGCCGCCAAGGAAGCCGCGGCTGACAGCCTCGACATCACCTTCGCGCCGATGGTCGACATCTCCCGCGACCCGCGCTGGGGCCGCACCTCCGAAGGCTTCGGCGAAGACACCTACCTGGTGTCGCGCATTGCCGGCGTGATGGTCAAGGCGTTCCAGGGCACGGGCGCCAACGCCGCCGACAGCATCATGGCCAGCGTCAAGCACTTTGCCCTGTACGGCGCGGTCGAGGGCGGCCGCGACTACAACGTGGTCGACATGAGCCCGATCAAGATGTACCAGGACTACCTGCCACCGTACCGCGCTGCCATCGATGCCGGCGCTGGTGGGGTCATGGTCGCGCTGAACTCGATCAACGGCGTGCCGGCCACGGCCAACACCTGGCTGATGAACGACCTGTTGCGCAAGGAGTGGGGCTTCAAGGGCCTGGCCGTCAGCGACCACGGGGCGATTTTCGAGCTGATCAAGCACGGCGTTGCCGCCGACGGTCGCGAAGCGGCGAAGCTGGCGATCAAGGCCGGCATCCACATGAGCATGAACGACACCCTGTACGGCAAAGAGCTGCCAGGGCTGCTGAAGTCCGGTGAAATCCAGCAGAGCGACATCGACAACGCCGTGCGTGCGGTACTGGGCGCCAAGTACGACATGGGCCTGTTCAAAGACCCGTACCTGCGCATCGGCAAGGCCGAGGATGATCCGGTCGACACCTACGCCGACAGCCGCCTGCACCGCGCCGAGGCCCGTGATGTGGCACGCCGCAGCCAGGTGCTGCTGAAAAACCAGAATGACACCCTGCCACTGAAGAAGACTGCAAAAATCGCCCTGGTCGGTCCGCTGGCCAAGGCGCCAATCGACATGATGGGCAGCTGGGCTGCGGCCGGTAAGCCAGCGCAATCGGTGACCCTGTTCGACGGCATGACCAACGCCTTGGGCGACAAATCGACACTGATCTACGCCCGTGGCGCCAACATCACCAGCGACCCGAAAATCCTCGGTTACCTGAACTTCCTCAACTTCGACGCCCCGGAAGTAGTGGATGATCCGCGCCCGGCAAACGTGCTGATCGACGAAGCGGTGAAAGCCGCCAAGGATGCTGATGTCGTCGTTGCCGCCGTCGGCGAGTCCCGTGGCATGTCCCACGAATCGTCGAGCCGCACCGACCTGAACATCCCGGAAAACCAGCGCGAGCTGATCCGTGCCCTGAAGGCCACCGGCAAACCGCTGGTGCTGGTGTTGATGAACGGCCGTCCACTGACGATTCTCGAAGAGAAAGAACAGGCTGACGCGATCCTGGAAACCTGGTTCACCGGCACCGAGGGCGGCAACGCCATCGCCGACGTGCTGTTCGGCGACTACAACCCCTCGGGCAAACTGCCGATCAGCATCCCGCGTTCGGTCGGCCAGATTCCGACCTACTACAACCACCTGACCATTGGCCGGCCGTTCACTCCGGGCAAACCGGGCAACTACACCTCGCAGTACTTCGATGACACCACCGGCCCCCTGTACCCGTTCGGTTACGGCCTGAGCTACTCCGAGTTCAGCCTGAGCGACATGGCGCTGTCATCGACCACACTGAACAAGACCGGCAAGCTCGACGCCAGCGTCACGGTGAAAAACAACGGCAAGCGTGACGGCGAAACCGTGGTGCAGTTGTACATCCAGGACGTGGCCGGCTCGATGATCCGCCCGATCAAGGAACTGAAGAACTTCCAGAAAGTAATGGTCAAGGCTGGCGAGCAGAAAGTCGTGCACTTCACCATCACCGAGGACGACCTGAAGTTCTACAACACCCAGCTCAAGTACGCGGCGGAACCGGGCAAGTTCAACGTGCAGATCGGTCTGGATTCCCAGGACGTGACGCAGCAGAGTTTTGAGTTGCTCTAATCCCGGCAACAACGCAATACAAATGTGGGAGCGGGCTTGCTCGCGAAAGCGATCTGTCAGTCGACATCATCATTGACTGACACTCCGTCTTCGTCGGATCGCCGCCCGGAGCAAGCCCGCTCCCACATTTGGTTTCTGGTGTCTAAAAGATCGGCGTCAACCCCGTCGATCCAGCAGATTTACTACCACCCGATCCACCCATCCCCACACCCGCTGCTTGACTCGCCGCCACAACGGCCGACGCTTCCACTCCTCCAGACTGACTTGCTCACTCAACCCGAAGTCCCGTTCGAAACTCGCGGCTACCGCTTGGGTCAATCCGGGATCCAGTGCTTCCAGGTTGGCCTCCAGGTTGAAGCGCAGGTTCCAGTGATCGAAGTTGCACGAACCGATGCTCACCCAGTCATCGATCAGGACCATTTTCAAGTGCAGGAAACACGGCTGGTATTCGTAAATCGTCACCCCGGCCCTGAGCAGTCGCGGGTAGTAGCGATGGCCGGCATAGCGCACGGATGGGTGATCGGTACGGGGGCCGGTCAGCAGCAACCGCACATCGACGCCCCGGGCAGCCGCCCGGCGCAGGGAGCGGCGGACTTTCCAGGTCGGCAAAAAGTACGGCGTGGCCAGCCAGATCCGTCGCTGACCGCTGTTCAGGGCGCGCACCAGCGATTGCAGAATATCCCGGTGTTGACGGGCGTCGGCATAGGCCACACGGCCCATGCCTTCGCCTATGGACGGCACCCGTGGCAGGCGCGGCAGACCGAAATGCGAGGCCGGTCGCCAGGCACGTCGATGGCGGTTGGCAATCCACTGACGATCAAACAGCAGTTGCCAGTCGAGCACCAGCGGACCGGTGATTTCCACCATCACTTCGTGCCATTCGCTGACGTCTTCGCCCGGTGTCCAGAACTCATCAGTGACACCGGTGCCGCCGACCACGGCAAGACTCTGGTCCACCAGTAACAGCTTGCGATGATCGCGGTAGAAGTTGCCGACCCAGCGCCGCCAGCTCAGCCGGTTGTAGAAACGCAGTTCCACCCCGGCAGCCATCAGCCGCTGACGCAAAGTCAGGGTGAAAGCGAGGCTGCCGTAATCATCGAACAGGCAGCGCACCCGCACACCGCGCTCGGCGGCCTGCACCAAGGCCTGGACCATGGCTTCGGCGCAGGCGCCCGCCTCCACCAGATACAGCTCCAGTTCGACCTGTTCTTCAGCCCGGGCAATCGCCACCAGCATGCGCGGAAAAAACTGCGGACCGTCGATCAGCAGTTCGAAATGGTTGCCTTCACGCCAGGGAAAAATCGCTCCGGCCATGTCAGCGCGCCGTGAATATCAGTACCGCACTCACCGGCACTGAAAGACTGATCGCCGACAAACCGGCCATTTTGCGCAACGCTTCCAGGCCGGGAGCCAAATCAAAATCTTCGGCGTTGATTACCAGAGGTTCGAGGGTCACCACTTGAAAGCGGCGGTCATCGAGACGGGTCGCCAGCAGTTCGGCTTGGTACTCGTGTTGCTTGCCGTGCAGGTCGACCGTCAGCGGCAGGCGCAACTCCAGCTGTGCGCCGGGAGCGAGGTCGTTGATCGGGCGCAGATCGATTTTCGTGGTGATCAAGGCGTCGGGAAACCGGTCGATCTGGAACAATTCCTTGCGCATGCGTTCATCGCGCAACGGGATGCCGCTGTTGATCGACTCCAGTTCGACTTCCACCTGTGCCAGTCCCTCGGGATCGACCTTGCCGTGCAACACCAGGAAGCGCTGCACTTCGGAGACATTGGCATTCTTGGTGCTGACAAACGACAGGCGCGAAGACTCGCCGTCGAGGTACCAGTCGGCGCGGGCCGACAATGTGGCGCCGGCCAGCAGCAGGAAAACGAGGGGTTGGAGGGTGGAGCGCTTGAACATAGAGACTCGTGGGGCAGATAAACCTGTGCTGAACCTTAACTGGCCTTCAGCGCATTGCAAGCCGTCTATTACTCCAAACCTGCCTTTGTGGCGAGGGAGCTTGCTCCCGCTCGGCTGCGAAGCAGTCGCAAAACCTGTCATTGCGGTTTGCCTGATGGAACCTGTTGCATGGTTTTGGGGGGCCGCTTCGCGACCCAACGGGGGCAAGCCCCCTCGCCACAAAAGCCTTGTCCTCACCCACGAATCTATTCGTGTTCAAGGCTGCAAGCGGCAACCCTGGCGCTCGCCGATCCACACCGCGCTGTTGCTGCGGCCCATGCCGCTGACCGTGACACGCTTGCCGGCCGGGTCATCGGTAAAGCCGCTGGCGGGCAGCCACTGTTTCACATAACCGTGGCAGTACTCGGCATCGTTGTTCATCACGTAGCGGCACGAACAGTACTCCTTGGCGGTGTAAGCGCTAATGATGTCGGGGAACGCCCACAGCGCCACCCGTTCGTGCCAGATCCAGCCGAGCAAGGCGATCAGCAGGATCAGCAACAGAGAGCTGACCGGTCGACGGCGAATGAAACCGCTCATGGCTGCACCTTCCCGGCAAACGCCTTGAGCGCGAGCTGGAGCAATTGGTTGTGCCGGTAACTGCCGTCGCGGTCATCGCCGTAGCGGACGATCACCAGCTGTTCACTGGGGATCACGTACATCGCCTGGCCCCAATGACCCAACGCGGCGAAGGTGTCGCCGGGGGCATCGGGCCAGGGTCGTGCCGCGCCCTCAACGGCTCGATTGAGCCACCACTGGCCGCCGGGGACGGCATCGTCTTGATCGGCGTGATAGTGAGCGAACGGTTCGCGGTTGAATGCCACCCAGTCCTTGGGCAGCAGTTGCTTGTCTGCCCAGCGACCCTCGCGTGCCATCAACAGACCGACCCGGGCCAGATCCCGTGCAGAGAGGTAGGCATAGGACGAAGCGACGAAAGTGCCCGTAGCATCTGTTTCCCAAACGGCATGGCGAATGCCCAGCGGCTCGAACAATGCAGTCCACGGATAGTCGAGATAGCGGCTGGGGCCGACGATGGTTTTCAACGCGGCGGACAACAGGTTGCTGTCACCGCTGGAGTAGCGAAATGCCTGGCCCGGTGCCGCGTACTCGGCATGCGCTGCGGTGAACGCGGCCATGTCGCGGTGACCGCGGGTGTAGAGCATGGCCACCACCGACGACTTCAGCGGTGCGTATTCATAGTCCTCTTGCCAGTCGATGCCCGAGGCCCAGTGCAACAGGTCGGCCATGGTCGTGGAGGGGTGCTTTTGCAGCGGTGGATAAAACTTCTGTACCGGGTCCTGCAACTTGAACAGCCCTTCGCCGTAGGCCACACCGAGGACCGTGGCCATCAGGCTTTTACTGATCGACCAGGTCAGGTGTGGTGTCTCGGCCGTCGTCGGGCCGGCATAGCGTTCGTAGATCAATTGGCCGTCGCGGATCACCAGCAAGGCATCAGTGCGAATGCCCTGGCGAGTGGTGTCATCGCGGGTTGGGAAGGCATAGGCCTCCAAGGCTTGAAGCGCCGGGCCGGTCGGTGTCGGGGCGGTCGGCCATTGCTCGGCGGGCCAGTTTTCAGCCTGGGCCGTGAGGCTGAGCAACAGCAGGAAAATCAGGGACAAGCCTTTGGGCATGGCGGGGGCTCGGAGATTGAACCTGCTGAGCCTAGTCGAGGTTGATGACAATTCAGAAGTTCATGTTGCCAATCAGGCCGCCATCGAGAGCAAGCTCGCTTGTACAGGGATCTCGCTCACACTGAAGATCCAATGTGGGAGCGAGCTTGCTCGCGATGAGGCCAGTCAGGGCAGTGAAAATTCCGCCAATGCCTTGGCCAACCTCTTCCCCCGAGCCCCCGCCGCCAACTCCATCACCGCCTGATCCCGCTGCCACATCGTCGCCCACTCTTGAGGCCCTCCAGCCAGCGCCTCATTCACCTCAGCCTTGAGCCCATCGAACTGTGCAAACAACCCGCCAAGTAACACATGCCCGGCCGGATGGGTCGGTGGCTGGCGGCTGGATTCCGCGCACCCCGCGAGCAACCCCAGCAACCGCAATTGCAAGCCTTGTGGCCAATCGCATTCTTGGCCGACGCCATACAACCACGCCGTCATGGCGCTCAGTACATAGATGTCTTCCAGCGTGCGGAACGGTTTGACGTACGCGTCCCAACCATCCCCCGCCAGCAACTCGCACAGCGCGTTATCCAGAAACAAGCGGCCATGGCTGATGTCCGGCATCAACGGGATCAGCGCCAGTTTTTCCACCTGCACACCCGGCTCATCGCGATAGATCACCGCCAGGCTCAAGCGTGGATCGGCGCCGGGCTCCTCGCTGCGTGCCGCCACCAGCAGCCAGTCGGCGGCATTACCGGCGGTGACGAAATCCTTGCGTCCGCTCAGGCGCAAACCGCTCAGTCGGGTTTGCATGTCGGCCGGGCGCAGGCTGCGCTGTTCGGTGGCACACAGCGCGCCCAGGCTCAGTGGCGCGCTCGGCCAGAGCATGCGTAAGGCCGCCTGATAGCCCACCAGAAACGCCAACCCCGGTGTCGCCATCAACCGCCCGCCAAGCACTGCCAATTCGAACGGCGTGACCGTGCCCAACTGCTGCAACAAGGTCGCGAAACCTTCGGCCAGATCCGGGTTGGCGGGCAAGCGATCACGGCGGTTCAACAGGGTTTGCCAGGGCATAAGAGGCTCCTCGAGGGCTGTCATATAAGCATCACCAAAGCTTAATGGCGATGACACCGGGGCTACATAGCCTGACTTTGCACAACACGGCTAGACAAAGAAAGTCGATTCGCTGTAGCCCAAAGACGGGTGAGCAGCCCGCACGGAGATTCGTCATGACTCAGATCGCCCGCATCAGCGACACCGGCAACGAACGCCGCCTGCAAGCCGAACGCCTGGTGGGTGCCGAGGCTTTGCAGGAAGCCCAGGCCTTGCGCTTCAACGTGTTCAGTGGCGAATTCAACGCCAGGCTCAAGGGCGCTGAACTGGGTCTGGACATGGATGACTACGACGTTCACTGCGCCCACATCGGCGTGCGTGACTTGAATACCGGGCGTCTGGTGGCAACCACCCGTTTGCTCGACCACACGGCTGCCAGCAGCCTGGGCAAGTTCTACAGCGAAGAAGAATTCAGCCTCCACGGCCTGGTGCACCTGCAAGGCCCGATCCTGGAAATCGGTCGCACCTGCGTCGACCCGGCCTACCGCAACGGCGGCACCATCGCCGTGCTCTGGGGCGAACTGGCCGAAGTCCTGAACCAGGGCGGCTACAGCTACCTGATGGGTTGCGCGAGCATTCCGATGCAGGATGGCGGCGTGCAGGCCCACGCGATCATGCAGCGTCTGCGCGAACGCTACCTATGCACCGAACATCTGCGCGCCGAGCCTAAAAACCCGCTGCCGAGCCTGGACATCCCGTCGAACGTGATTGCCGAAATGCCACCGCTGCTTAAGGCTTACATGCGCCTGGGCGCGAAGATCTGCGGCGAGCCATGCTGGGACGAAGACTTCCAGGTCGCCGACGTGTTCATCCTGCTCAAGCGCGACGAGCTCTGCCCGCGTTACGCCAAACACTTCAAGGCGGCTGTGTAATGAGCCGGTTACGGGTGTACGCGCGAATCGCGCGAGTGCTGCTGGTGGTGATGCTGGGTTTGGGCATGGCCAGTGTGTTCGGAGTGTTCGAGCGCCTGGGCCTGGCCCATTCGATGGCGCGTCGTCAGCGCTGGTCGCGGTTTTTCATGGCCCGCCTGAGCAACGCCCTGCCCTTTGACGTGACCGTCCACGGCGAGCTGCCGAAGGCACCGATGCTCTGGGTCAGCAACCACGTGTCCTGGACCGACATCCCGCTGCTGGGCATGCTCACGCCGCTGTCGTTCCTGTCCAAGGCCGAAGTGCGCACCTGGCCAGTAGCCGGCTGGTTGGCGGCCAAGGCCGGCAGCCTGTTTATCCGCCGAGGCTCGGGTGACAGCCAGTTGATCCGCAAGCAGATGACCCGTCACCTGGAACAGGCACACCCCCTGCTGATGTTCCCGGAAGGCACCACTACCAATGGCCGTTCGCTGCGGACCTTCCATGGTCGCCTGCTGTCCGCCGCCATCGATTCCGAAGTGGCGATGCAGCCGGTGGCGATTCGTTATGTGCGTAACGGCGAGCCTTGCGCGCTGGCGCCGTTCATTGGCGACGATGACTTGCTGTCGCATCTGATGCGGTTGTTTGCCAATGACCGTGGCGGTGTGGAGATTCATCTGCTCAAGCCAATCGCTTGCGAAGGCCGGGAACGCGCGGCACTGGCGTTCGAGGCGCAGCAGGCGGTGCAGAAGGCGTTGTTTGGGGCTGTCGTTGAACCTCAGCGAGCACCAATGCGCCCTGCTATTGCGGCGTGACGCGATCTTTGATTCACCGAAGTATCCTGTGGGAGCGAGCCTGCTCGCTCCCACATGGGTTTTATGGTGTTGGATAGTTCCGGGCAAAATCCTGCAACTGCGGATAGAACAACCGAAAGTCCTCGCTCAACGGTTCATACAACCGCCGCAACTCCTGCATCGCCGCCGCCAGCTCTTCCGGCCGGGTCAGGCGCCGCGAGATCCCTCGCAATACCTGCTCCAGCACTTCGAATTCCTGATACGAGCCCAACCAGTCATTGGCCACCATGTACGGCGCAATCTTCGCCAGCCGCTCCGGCAATTGCCGTTCGCTGGACAGCACCCGGTAAACGTCCGAGGTGAACAACGCCAGAGGCCGGTCGGCATACAGCGCCCAGTCCCGGGCCAGGCAATGGTCGAAAAACACGTCGAGCACGATCCCCGCGTAGCGACGACGGGTCAGGGAGAAACGCGACAGTGCGACGTCCACCAGCGGATGGCGATCGGTGAACACGTCGATGCTGCGGTGCAACTGGATAGCCCCCTCGATTTCCGGAGCGAATTGCCCTTGCAGCCGTCCCTTGACGAAATCGCCATACAGACTGCCGAGCAATTGGCCGGGACGCTGGCCACCGAGGTGAAGATGTGCGAGATAGTTCATGGACGCAGCTTAGCACTGCCCTCTTGTCTTGTTACACTCAACATATCGTTATAACTCGATATACCGAAATGCGAGCTGGTCAGAGCCAAATCATATTTGTATATCGCGAAATACCGATTTAAAGTTCGCCTCATCGCGATATAGCGTTTTAAACATCACGAGCCCACATCATGACCATCAATCTCGACGAAATAATAAAAGCCCTGGCACACCCAGTACGGCGAGACATCCTGCACTGGCTCAAGGACCCGACCGTCGAATTTCCCGACCAGTCCCACAGCAACGAGCACGGCGTTTGCGCCGGGCAGATCGATCAGCGCTGCGGTTTGTCGCAGTCCACGGTGTCCGCACACCTGGCTACCCTGCAACGCGCCGGCCTGATCAGCAGCCGCAAAGTCGGCCAATGGCACTTCTTCAAACGAAATGAGGAAACCATTCAGGAATTCCTCAAAACCTTCAGTAAAGAGCTCTGACCCTGTGGGGGCGTTCTCAATTGGTTTTCACACAGCGCCGGGAAAACCAATTGAGAACGCCCCCCACGTCAGTCGGCTAAAAAAGGAATTACCCCATGCCCCTCTCGCTACTCATCCTGGCCTTGAGCGCCTTCGCCATCGGCACCACCGAGTTCGTCATCATGGGCCTGCTGCCCAACGTGGCAGCTGACCTCGGTGTATCGATTCCCGGTGCCGGCTGGCTGGTGACCGGTTACGCCCTGGGCGTGGCCATCGGCGCGCCGTTCATGGCGCTGGCCACCGCCAAACTGCCGCGCAAGGCAGCCCTGGTGGCGTTGATGGGCATTTTCATTGTCGGCAACCTGCTTTGCGCAGTGGCCGGCGACTACAACGTGCTGATGTTCGCCCGTGTGGTTACCGCCCTGTGCCATGGCGCCTTCTTCGGTATCGGTTCAGTGGTAGCCGCCGGCCTGGTGCCTGCGAACAAACGCGCTTCGGCCGTGGCATTGATGTTCACCGGCCTGACCCTGGCCAACGTCCTCGGCGTACCGCTGGGCACCGCCCTCGGTCAGGAAGCCGGCTGGCGTTCGACCTTCTGGGCCGTGACCGTGATCGGTGTGATCGCACTGATCGGTTTGATCCGCTTCCTGCCGGCCAAGCGTGATGAAGAAAAACTCGACATGCGCGCCGAACTGGCCGCACTCAAGGGCGGCGGCATCTGGCTGTCCCTGAGCATGACTGCACTGTTCGCCGCCTCGGTATTCACCCTGTTCACCTATGTCGCGCCGCTCCTCGGCGAAGTCACCGGCGTCTCGCCCCGTGGCGTGACCTGGACCCTGATGCTCATCGGCCTGGGCCTGACGGTCGGCAACATCATTGGCGGCAAGCTGGCCGACAAAGGCATGGCCGCGACGCTGATCGGCGTGTTCATCACCATGGCCGTGGTGTCCACCGTGCTGACCTGGACCAGCGTCGCGCTGATCCCGACCGAAATCACCCTGTTCCTCTGGGCCACCGCGTGCTTCGCCGCCGTCCCGGCGCTGCAAGTGAACGTGGTGACCTTCGGCAAGGCCGCACCGAACCTGGTGTCGACCCTGAACATCGGCGCTTTCAACATCGGCAACGCCTTGGGTGCCTGGGTCGGCGGCAGCGTGATCGCCCACGGCTTCGGCCTGACCAGCGTGCCGCTCGCGGCAGCCGTACTGGCGGTACTCGCCCTGCTGGTGACCCTGATTACTTTCCGTCAGAGCGGCAATCCCGATCTGGCCCCAGCTACTTCTAACTGATCTCCAAAAGAGAGCCACTAAATGACGACTATTTTCGATCCGATCAAACTGGGCGACCTCGAGTTGGCCAACCGCATCATCATGGCGCCACTGACCCGCTGCCGCGCCGACGAAGGTCGCGTGCCCAACGCGCTGATGGCCGAGTACTACGTGCAACGCGCCTCCGCCGGCCTGATCCTCAGCGAGGCCACTTCGGTGACGCCAATGGGCGTCGGCTACCCTGACACCCCGGGCATCTGGTCCAACGATCAGGTGCGTGGCTGGTCCAACGTGACCAAGGCGATCCATGGAGCGGGCGGCAAGATTTTCCTGCAACTGTGGCACGTGGGGCGCATTTCCCACGGTTTGTACCTGAACGATGAAGCCCCGGTCGCCCCAAGCGCCATCCAGCCCAAGGGCCACGTCAGCCTGGTGCGTCCGCTGGCCGACTTCCCTGTGCCGCGCGCCCTGGAAATCGCTGAAATCGCCGACATCGTCGACGCTTACCGCGTCGGTGCCGAGAACGCCAAGGCCGCCGGCTTCGACGGTGTGGAAATCCATGCCGCCAACGGTTACCTGCTCGACCAGTTCCTGCAAAGCAGCACCAACCAGCGCACCGACAACTACGGCGGCTCCCTGGAAAACCGTGGCCGCCTGCTGCTGGAAGTGACCGATGCCGCCATCGAAATCTGGGGCGCCGGCCGTGTGGGCGTGCACCTGTCGCCACGCGCCGACTTGCATGACATGGGTGACGACAACCTGGCCGAAACCTTCACCTACGTCGCTCGCGAACTGGGCAAGCGTGGCATTGCCTTCATCTGCTCGCGGGAGAAAGAAGGTGCCGACAGCCTCGGCTCACAACTCAAGGAAGCCTTCGGCGGCCCTTACATTGCCAACGAGCGTTTCACCAAGGACAGCGCCAACGCGTTGCTCGCCAGTGGCAAGGCCGATGCAGTCGCCTTCGGCGTACCCTTCATTGCCAACCCTGACCTGCCAGCACGTTTGCAGGCTGACGCGCCGCTGAACGAAGCGCGCCCGGAACTGTTCTACGCCAAGGGCCCGGTTGGCTACATCGACTACCCGACGCTGTAATCAGTAATGGCTGAAACGCAAAAGCCCCGACTCGAAAGAGCCGGGGCTTTTTAGTTGCTGACAACATAGTGTGGAATTGTCCATGCCCACAAGGGCGATATATGGCCTTCTCACAGACTCGACACAATATTCCTACAAATTACTGAGCTTGCTACCTGTCAACCTGCCGAGTGTAAGTATATAAAAGCACCCCATTGTCGAAGGGCGCGTGAAGAACTGTTCATCTTCGGCTTCAACGGTTGACACACAAGACGCCGATTACGCATTTTGCTTTATTTGCGCAGGCTGGGGCTAAAGCGCAACAGATCCAGCCCGGTATCGACCCAACGCTCGGCTTCGGTGTGCAATTCAAAACTGTCGGGGGTCAGCAACCACTGGTACAGGATGCCGTCAATATAAGCATGCAAGCTGATGGCGGCGCGGGCGGTGTCGAGGTTTTCCGGCAACTGGCCGCGATTCACTGCATTACTCAGGGCCAGGCCGATCCGCACATTGCATTCGAGGCTGGCTGACACCCGTTGTTGGCGCAGGTCGCACATTTCATCGGTGAATTCGCACTTATGAAAAAGAATCTCATTAATGCGTCGGGTTTTCGGGTCCAGCGCAATTTGATGAAACAAATGAATCAACAGCTTGCGCATGCAGCCCAGGGGATCGAGTTCGTCTTCGCTCTCGCTGGCCTTGGCCATTTCTTCCAGCGGCTCATGCAGGGTGTCGAGCATGGCCTGCACCAGATCCGCCTTGTTGCTGAAATGCCAGTAAATGGCCCCTCGAGTGACGCCGGCCAGGGTCGCGATGTCCGCCAGGGTCGTGCGCGCCACGCCTCGCTCGAAAAAGGCCTTTTCGGCCGCCACGAGAATTTGCGCGCGGGTTTCCTGAGCTTCCTCTTTGGTACGACGGACCATGGCAGTACAACCTCAATCAGGGTGCTTCAGCGATGCCTGAACATCGGCTGAATAAAAGTGGGGCGAACGTTCTGGGGGGGCGTCCCCGGCCTACAATTCCAACCTTTCAACGGCTTGTGTAACGGCCCGTGTAGCGACATTGATACGCAGCCTGGGTATTTACAAACAGCCATGTACGTAAGTATATTCCTTAGCAAGCTACTTATCCACTCGGCAAACACTTTTCAACCTTCCACCTTTCTAGTGCGCTCCTTGCGCGCCTGACCCGAGGATTTTCATGCAATTCAAGCCAGCTGTTACCGCTCTGGTCGCCGCCGTCGCCCTGGCATCGCTACTCAGCGGATGCAAAAAGGAAGAGGCAGCACCGGCCGCCCCACCGCCTCAGGTCGGCGTCGTGACTCTGCAACCGCAAGCTTTCACCCTGACATCCGATCTGCCCGGCCGTACCAGTGCGTTCCGCATTGCCGAAGTCCGCCCGCAGGTCAACGGCATCATTCTCAAGCGCCAGTTCAAGGAAGGCAGTGACGTCAAGGCCGGCCAGCAGCTCTATCAGATCGACCCGTCGATCTATGAAGCAACGCTTGCCAGCGCCGAAGCCAACCTGCGTTCGACCAAGTCGATTTCCGACCGCTACAAGCAACTGGTCGACGAACAAGCCGTAAGCCGTCAGGAATACGACACCGCCGTGGCCAACCGCCTGCAATCGGAAGCCGCGCTGCAAACCGCACAGATCAACGTGCGCTACACCAAGGTCTATGCCCCGCTGACCGGCCGCATCGGCCGTTCCTCGGTGACCGAAGGCGCGCTGGTCAGCAATGCCCAGGTCGACGCGATGGCGGTGATTCAGCAGATCGACCCGATCTACGTCGACGTGACGCAGTCCTCGGTCGAACTGTTGCAACTGCGCCGTGAGCTGGAAAGCGGTCGCTTGCAAAAGGCTGGCGACAACACAGCCTCGGTCAAGCTGACCCTTGAAGACGGCAGCGAGTACAAGCTGGACGGCAAGCTGGAATTTTCCGAAATCTCGGTTGACCAGACCACCGGTTCCGTCACCCTGCGTGCCATTTTCCCGAACCCTGACCACACCCTTCTGCCTGGCATGTTCGTGCACGCCAAGTTGCTGGCCGGTGTGAACAGCGCGGCGATCCTGGCCCCGCAGCAAGGCGTGACCCGCGACCTCAAGGGTACCCCGACCGCACTGGTTGTCGGCCCGGACAACAAGGTCGAACTGCGCCAACTCAAGGCCAACCGCACCGTCGGCAATCAATGGCTGATCGAAGACGGCCTGAAGGCTGGCGATCGCCTGATCACCGAAGGTCTGCAATTCGTCAAACCTGGCGTCGAAGTCAAGGCCAGTGAAGCGACCAACGTAGCCGTAACGAACCCGGCCCCCGCCCAGGCAGCTGATAAAGCCTCTGGCGGCAAAGGGGAGTAAACCATGTCGAAATTTTTTATCGACCGTCCGATTTTCGCCTGGGTAATTGCCCTGGTGATCATGTTGGTCGGGGCACTATCGATCCTCCGGTTGCCGATCAACCAGTACCCGAGCATTGCACCTCCAGCGATCGCCATCTCCGTGGCCTACCCGGGTGCTTCGGCACAAACGGTTCAGGACACCGTGGTTCAGGTGATCGAGCAACAGCTCAACGGTATCGACAACCTGCGTTATGTCTCGTCGGAAAGTAACTCCGACGGCACCATGACCATTACCGCGACCTTCGAGCAAGGCACCAACTCCGACACCGCGCAGGTTCAGGTCCAGAACAAGCTGAACCTGGCCACCCCGCTGCTGCCGCAAGAAGTGCAACAGCAAGGTATCCGCGTCACCAAGGCGGTGAAGAACTTCCTGTTGGTGATCGGCGTGGTGTCGCGTGACGGCAGCATGACCAAGGACGACCTGTCCAACTACATCGTGTCGAACATGCAGGACCCGATCTCGCGGACCGCTGGTGTCGGCGACTTCCAGGTGTTCGGTTCCCAGTACGCCATGCGTATCTGGCTCGACCCGGCCAAGTTGAACAACTACAACCTGACCCCGATCGACGTCAAGACTGCCATCGCTGCGCAAAACGTCCAGGTGTCGTCCGGCCAGCTCGGCGGCCTGCCTGCCCTGCCCGGCACCCAGCTGAACGCGACGATCATCGGCAAGACCCGCCTGCAGACCGCTGAGCAATTCGACAAGATCCTGCTCAAGGTCAACAAGGACGGTTCCCAGGTTCGCTTGAAAGATGTCGCCGAAGTCGGTCTGGGTGGTGAGAACTACAGCATCAACGCCCAGTTCAACGGCGCGCCGGCTTCCGGCCTGGCGGTGAAACTGGCCACCGGTGCCAACGCTCTGGATACCGCCAAGGCCCTGCGCACGACCATCGACAGCCTCAAGCCGTTCTTCCCACAAGGGATGGAAGTGGTGTTCCCATATGACACCACTCCGGTAGTAACGGAATCGATCAGGGGCGTGGTTCACACCCTGGTCGAAGCGGTCGCGCTGGTGTTCCTGGTGATGTTCCTGTTCCTGCAGAACTTCCGTGCCACCATCATCACCACGATGACCGTGCCGGTGGTATTGCTCGGTACGTTCGGCATCCTCGCGGCAGCCGGTTTCAGCATCAACACCCTGACCATGTTCGGCATGGTGCTGGCCATCGGCTTGCTGGTGGACGACGCCATCGTCGTGGTGGAAAACGTCGAACGGGTGATGAGCGAAGAAGGCCTGTCACCCAAGGAAGCCACCAAGAAATCCATGGGCCAGATCCAGGGCGCACTGGTGGGTATTGCCCTGGTGTTGTCGGCGGTGCTGCTGCCCATGGCGTTCTTCAGCGGTTCCACCGGTGTGATCTACAAGCAGTTCTCGATCACCATCGTCTCGGCCATGGCCCTGTCGGTACTGGTTGCACTGATCTTCACCCCGGCGCTCTGCGCCACCATGCTCAAGCCAATTCCGAAAGGCGAGCACGGCACCCCGAAACGCGGTTTCTTTGGCTGGTTCAACCGCAATTTCGACCGCGGCGTTCGCAGCTACGAACGCGGTGTCGGCAATATCCTGCAGCGCAAGATCCCGTATCTGCTGGCGTACCTGCTGATCGTGGTTGGCATGATCTGGCTGTTCGCCCGCATTCCAACGGCGTTCCTGCCTGAAGAAGACCAGGGTGTACTGTTCGCCCAGGTGCAAACCCCGGCCGGTTCGACGTCCCAGCGCACCCAAGTGGTTGTGGACGAGATGCGTGAATTCCTGCTGCGCCCTGGCAAGGATGGCGGCGAAGGTGATGCGGTGAACTCGGTGTTTACCGTGACCGGCTTCAACTTCGCCGGCCGTGGCCAGAGTTCGGGTATGGCATTCATCATGCTCAGACCGTGGGACGAACGTAACGCCGACAACAACGTGTTCAAGGTGGCGGCCCGTGCCCAGCAGCACTTCTTCACCTTCCGCGATGCCATGGTGTTCGCGTTCGCGCCACCGGCGGTACTGGAACTGGGTAACGCCACCGGTTTCGACGTGTTCCTGCAGGACCGCGCCGGTATCGGCCACGAAAAACTGATGCAAGCGCGCAACCAGTTCCTCGGCATGGCTGCGCAAAGCAAGATTCTGACCCAGGTGCGTCCGAACGGCCTGAACGACGAACCGCAATACCAGCTGGAAATCGATGACGAGAAGGCCAGTGCCCTGGGCATTACCATCGCCGACATCAACAACACCCTGTCGATTGCCCTGGGCAGTAGCTACGTCAACGACTTCATCGACCGTGGTCGGGTGAAGAAGGTTTACGTGCAAGGCCAGCCAGGCGCTCGAATGGGCCCCGAAGACCTGCAGAAGTGGTACGTGCGCAATAGCGTCGGCACCATGGTTCCGTTCTCGGCGTTCGCCAAGGGCGAGTGGATTTACGGTTCGCCGAAACTGGCCCGCTACAACGGCGTGGAAGCGATGGAAATCCTCGGCGCCCCGGCACCGGGTTACTCCACCGGTGAAGCCATGCTCGAAGTCGAAGCCATTGCCAAGAAACTGCCGGCGGGTGTCGGTATTTCCTGGACCGGCCTGTCGTACGAAGAACGTCTGTCCGGTTCGCAAGCACCGGCGCTGTACGCCCTGTCGCTGCTGATGGTGTTCCTGTGTCTGGCGGCGTTGTATGAAAGCTGGTCGATTCCGATCGCGGTGATGTTGGTGGTACCGCTGGGGATCATCGGTGCACTGATGGCCACCAGCCTGCGCGGTTTGTCCAACGACGTGTACTTCCAGGTAGGTTTGTTGACGACTATCGGTCTGGCGGCGAAAAACGCCATTCTGATTGTCGAATTTGCCAAGGAACTGCACGAACAAGGGCGTAGCCTGCGCGATGCGGCGATTGAGGCGTGCCGCATGCGTCTGCGACCGATCATCATGACCTCGCTCGCCTTCGTTCTCGGTGTGGTACCACTGGCGATATCCACGGGCGCAGGTTCCGGTAGCCAGCATGCAATCGGTACCGGTGTGATCGGCGGTATGATCACGGCGACGGTGCTGGCGATCTTCTGGGTCCCGCTGTTCTTCGTCACCGTGTCGTCCATAGGCCAGCGCAAAATCGCCGACCAGGATGACGCTACTGAAACTCCTAAAGAGGCTGGCTAATGAGCAAGTCGCTACTCTCCCTGGCAGTCGCCGCCTTCGTGCTCGGTGGCTGCTCGCTGATACCTGATTATCAGCAACCCGAAGCACCGGTGGCGGGCCAGTACCCGCAAGGCCTGGCGTACTCGCCGGCCCAGGCACCGGCGCAAGCGGCTGCCGAGCAGGGCTGGAAGCAGTTTTTCCATGACCCGGCGCTGCAACAGCTGATCCAGGTTGCCCTGGAAAACAACCGTGACCTGCGTGTCGCGGCCCTGAACATCGACGCGTTTGCGGCTCAGTACCGCATCTCCCGTGCCGATCTGTTCCCGGCCGTCTCGGCCAACGGCACCGGCAGCCGTCAGCGCGTTCCGACTGACGCTTCGCAGACCGGTCAAGCCGGCATCACCAGTTCCTACTCGGCAACGGTTGGCGTCAGCGCCTATGAACTCGACCTGTTCGGTCGGGTTCGCAGCCTGAACGAAGAAGCGTTGCAGAAGTACTTCGCCACCGAAGAAGGCCGCCGCAGCACGCAGATCAGCCTGGTGGCCAGTGTGGCCAATGCCTACCTGACCTGGCAGGCCGACAAGGAACTGTACAAGCTGACCCAGGACACCCTGGCCGCCTTCGAGGAGAGCTACAAGCTCACCGCCCGCAGCAACGAAGTCGGCGTCGCTTCGGCCCTGGACCTGGCGCAGTCGCGCACCTCGGTGGAAAACGCCCGTGCGCAACTGGCCAAGTACACCCGTCAGGTCGCCCAGGACGAGAACATCCTGGTGCTGCTGCTCGGCACCGGCGTCCCGGCCAACCTGCAAGCGGCCAAACCGCTTGACGACGACCTGCTGAGCGACGTTCCGCCCGGCCTGCCGTCGGACCTGCTGCATCGTCGTCCGGACATCCTTCAGGCCGAGTACAACCTCAAGGCCGCCAACGCCAACATCGGCGCGGCGCGGGCTGCGTTCTTCCCGAGCATCAGCCTCACGGCCAATGCGGGGACCTTGAGCCCGGACCTGTCCGGTCTGTTCAAGGGTGGTTCGGGCACGTGGCTGTTCCAGCCGCAGATCAACCTGCCGATCTTCAACGCCGGCGCCCTGAGCGCCAGCCTGGATTACTCGAAAATCCAGAAAGACATCGGCGTGGCGAACTACGAGAAGTCCATTCAAACGGCCTTCCAGGAAGTCGCCGACGGCCTGGCCGCGCGCCAGACCTACGTCCAGCAGTTGCAGGCACAGAAAGATTTCGTCAGTGCCAACCAGGACTACTACCGCCTGGCCGAGCGTCGTTACCGCATCGGGGTCGACAGCAACCTGACCTTCCTCGATGCCCAGCGTCAGCTGTTCAGTGCACAACAGGTGCTGATCACCGACCGTCTGGCGCAGCTGGTCAGCCAGGTCAACCTGTACAAGGCCCTGGGTGGTGGCTGGAACGAACAGACGGCGAAGAACGAGCCGTTGAAAGAAGAAGCACCGAAGCTGAAGATGTTCTGATCGGCATGCGCTCGCAAGGATGTTTGACTGATCCTTGAGGCTCACGAAAATCCGGAATCCCACCGAGGATTCCGGATTTTTTATGCCTGTCCCAAAGGCGTTGCGTACACACCTGGCGTCAAATCCGAGCCAGCGCCTGGGCGCGGCCGACCACGGCCAGACCCAGGCCGGTGTTGCCAGCACAGTTGCCTCGACGATGGTACCGCCGGGATGCAGGCGACCTTGATCAAACCGCCGGGGTTCTGCGATTCGAACTTGAGAAACAGCGTGCAGGAGTCGGTAATGCCGTCCTACGAACGATAAGTGTCAGACAGTGACGAACGAGCCGATGAAAAAGCCTCGTCATCGCGCGTAAGAGGTTCTGTTTCACAAGTAAGAAAAAACCCATGCCAGTGCTCCATGACATGGGTTTTCGATCAGAGCTTTAGCTCGAC
Organism: Pseudomonas sp. GL-B-12; assembly: GCF_019955895.1. Taxonomy (NCBI): domain Bacteria; kingdom Pseudomonadati; phylum Pseudomonadota; class Gammaproteobacteria; order Pseudomonadales; family Pseudomonadaceae; genus Pseudomonas; species Pseudomonas sp. GL-B-12. Next base: position 16,028 of record NZ_JAHBCX010000050.1, on the reverse strand, counting down.
CACATCACGCACTTATCACGCCTGGCCACGCGCCTCCAAACGCTTTGATTTCGGCACTCTCAATCGAAAATTCGGACATGAGAAAACCACATCCCGCGGCTTCTCCTCGCTGTTATCAATATAATTAAAACTAAAATGCCCCTCAATGACATCCCACTCACCTTGCTCGGTAATGAACATAACAGTAAGCGAACCACGCAATTCCGACTGAGGATAGCCTGTACTGCCGTGCCTCAAGAACTCTGCTTGCACCTCATTGGCGCCCCATCCTATTTGATGAGAGCCAACCTTTAATTCATCCCCCCAAAAAGCCAACTCCGTATATGGACCTACCTTCTTGGCGAGCAAAAAGAAATAATGAGGTTCACTTTGCCAATAAAAATATAGCTCCTCGCGCTCACCATCTCCGCGGAACTCAATATCGATATTGTCCCCATCGTCAATTTTAAGGTTCCCGTTTATCACCCCCCGTACAGCGGGGATATTCAGCACGGGAATTTTTCCGCCTTCAACAACAACCTGCCCATTATTTTCTTTAACAACTATCTTTTTCTTTAAGGCTTCCATAGGGGCCACCATTATCTCAAGCGATCATCAACAACCAAACAACACATTAAACCTATGCCACAGCCTTCCCCCTTACAACTATCAGATCTACTAGGTTGACATACGCCAAAGCCAGAACATTCTGTTTAATCCCTTGCACGCCCTTATTAGCCAAATCGAAAGCACACCTGCGCGAACGCTTATACTTTCGTTCGATAATCGCCCAAAACCCGCTTTTTACGATTGAACCATCCAGTACATTCCCCGCACCATCCGAACCACAAAACCAATAACAACAGGTTCGACACCATGCCCCCGCGCCCTGCCCTCACCGGCTGACCCGCTTCGTTTTGTGCTGATTCCGAATATTCGTCTGCAACCCCGGGTTGTGGCATCACCCCGCTTCATCCCCAAGAATTAGAGAGACCCGAGCTCATGACGTCTTCCACCGCGCAGTATTTCGTTCCCAGCCTGATCGCCATGGCCCTGGCCAGCGCGGCCCTGCCCGCCTACGCCGAGGAGTCGGGTTTTGTTGAAGGGGCCAAGGTCAACCTGAACCTGCGCAACTTCTACATCAACCGCAACTTCACCAACCCGACCAAGGCCCAGGGCAAGGCTGAAGAATGGACGCAGAGTTTCATCCTCGACGCCAAGTCCGGTTTCACCCAGGGCACAGTCGGGTTCGGCATGGATGTGCTCGGTTTGTATTCGGTGAAGCTCGACGGCGGCAAAGGCACCGGCGGTACCCAACTGCTGCCGCTGGATCATGACGGTCGCCCGGCGGATAACTTCGGGCGCACCAACGTCGCGTTCAAGGCCAAGCTGTCGCAGACCGAAGTGAAAGTCGGCGAGTGGATGCCGGTGTTGCCAATCCTGCGTTCGGACGACGGTCGTTCGCTGCCGCAAACCTTCCGTGGCGGCCAGATCACCTCGAAGGAAATCAATGGCCTGACGCTCTACGGTGGCCAGTTCCGCCAGAACAGCCCACGCGACGACAGCAGCATGAACGACATGTCGATGACCGGCAAAGCCGCGTTCACCTCCGACCGTTTCAACTTCCAGGGCGGTGAGTACGTGTTCAACGACAAGCGCACCCAGATCGGCCTGTGGAACGCCGAACTCAAGGACATCTACAGCCAGCAATTCATCAATCTGATCCACAGCCAGCCGCTTGGCGACTGGACCCTTGGCGCCAACCTGGGTTTCTTCTACGGCAAGGATGACGGCAGCGCCCGGGCCGGCGAGCTGGACAACAAAACAATGTACGGCTTGTTTTCGGCCAAGCACGGCGGCAACACGTTCTACGTCGGCCTGCAAAAACTCACCGGCGACAATGCCTGGATGCGGGTCAACGGCACCAGCGGCGGGACCCTGGCCAACGATAGCTACAACTCCAGCTACGACAACGCCCAGGAGAAATCCTGGCAAGTGCGCCACGACTACAACTTCGCCGCCCTGGGCGTGCCGGGTTTGACCCTGATGAACCGCTATATCAGCGGCGACAATGTGCACACCGGCAGCATCACCGATGGCAAGGAATGGGGGCGTGAATCGGAACTGGGCTACACCGTGCAAAGCGGTGCGCTGAAGGACCTGAACCTGAAATGGCGCAACTCGACCATGCGCCGTGACTACAGCAACAACGAGTTCGATGAAAACCGCCTGATCATCAGCTATCCGATCAGCTTGTTGTAAACACTAAAAATGTGGGAGCGGCGGTGCGGCGATCCGACTTGCTCGCGAAGAGGGAGTGTCAGTCAACAATGATGTCGACTGAAAAACCGCTTTCGCGAGCAAGCCCGCTCCCACACTGGATCTTCTGTGACTATAAAACTGCGTTCGCACAGGTAAATAGCTTATCCCCGCGACTCAACCCCCAACTCATCCCACACCGACTCGGCCAGGTGGAACGTCGCATTGGCCGCCGGAATCCCGCAGTAGATTGCACTCTGCATGATCACTTCCTTGATCTCGCCACGGCTGACGCCGTTGTTGGCGGCGGCGCGCAGGTGCAGTTTGAGTTCGCCCTCGCGGTTCATGCCGATCAGCATGGCGATGGTGATCAGACTGCGGGTGTGGCGCGGCAGGCCCGGGCGGGTCCAAATGTCACCCCAGGCGTGGCGGGTGATCATCTCCTGGAACTCCGAGTTGAACTCGGTCAGGGCGTTCAGGCTGCGGTCGACGTGGGCGTCGCCAAGGACCGCGCGGCGGACTTCCATCCCCTCGTCGTAACGTTGTTTCTCATCCACAGGAAAACCCTCAATCAGCCGACAGAAACGCCAGCACGCGCTCGCTGAACGCATTGCCTGCCTGGACGTTGGACAAGTGCGCTGCGTAGAACTCGGCGTACTCGGCCCCGCGCACATGCTCTTGAATGAAATGCCCACCGGACGGTGGCGTCACCGCATCTTCGCTACCGACAATCACCAGCAACGGCGCCTTGATCGCAGACAACTGTTCACGGAAATCGGCATCGCGTACCGCCGCACAGTTGGCCGCATAGCCTTCTGGCGAAGTGGTCGCGAGCATGTCGGTAATCTGCTTGGCCGCCGCCGGGTTGGCTTCGGAGAAGTCCGGGGTGAACCAGCGGGCAATCGACGCATCGCGCAGGGCAACCATGGCCGCCTGACCATCGCGCAGCACCATTTCGATACGCGGGTTCCACACCGATGGATCGCCGATTTTCGCCGCGGTGTTGCACACGATCAGTTTATTCAGGCGCTCGCCGGCATTGATACCCAGCCACTGGCCGATCAACCCGCCCATGGACAATCCGCAGAAATGCGCGCGTTCGATGTGCAAGGCATCCAGCAATGCCAGCACGTCGTGGCCCAGTTGCTCGATGCTGTACGGGCCTGGCGTCACCAGCGATTGGCCGTGACCACGGGTGTCAAAGCGCAACACGCGAAAATGCTCGGTGAACGCCGGGATTTGCGCGTCCCACATGTGCAGATCCGTGCCCAGGGAGTTGGATAGCACCAGCACCGGCGCATCGATCGGTCCATCGAGTTGGTAATGCAGTTCGCCCTCGGCGAGTTGTACAAAAGCCACAGCAAGTCTCCTTCAGGCAGTCAATGCAGAATGTTCAGCCACCGCCCTCTCGACCCAGGTTTTGGCCTGACCGAGATAGTGGGCGGGGTCCAGCAGATGATCGAGTTCAGCCGCCGACAGTTCGGCGGTCACTTGCGGTTCGTCGCCGAGGACCGCACGCAGGTGACGTTGTTCGGCCACGGCGCGTTTGCAGCATTGCTCCAGCAGATGATGCGCAGTATCGCGCCCAACCCGTTGCGCGAGGACGATGCTCACCGCTTCGGCGAGCACCAGGCCTTGGGTCAAATCGAGATTGCGGGTCATGCGCGCGGCATCCACTTCCAAGCCCTGCGCAATCAACAAAGCTTGTTGCAGGCTGCCGGACACCAGGCAGCAAATTTCCGGCAGGGTTTCCCACTCCGCATGCCACAGACCGAGGCTTCGCTCGTGTTCCTGGGGCATGGCGCTGAACAGCGTCGACAGCAGACCCGGCACACGTGTCGCCGCGCCGATCAACACCGCCGCGCCCACAGGATTGCGTTTGTGCGGCATGGTCGAGGAACCGCCCTTGCCCGGCGCCGAAGGTTCGAACACTTCGGCGGCCTCGGTTTGCATCAACAGGCTGATATCGCGCCCGAGCTTGCCGAGACTGCCGGCGATCAGGCCGAGCACGGCGCCGAACTCCACCACGCGATCGCGCTGGGTATGCCATGGCTGATCGGGCAAGGTCAGTTGCAGTTCTTCGGCCAGCGCCTGGGCAATCGGCATGGCCTGTTCGCCAAGGGCTGCAAGGGTTCCGGACGCACCGCCGAATTGCAGCACCAGCAGACGCGGTTTCAGTTCGGCCAAACGTTGGCGACTGCGTGTCACCGCCCCCAGCCAGCCGGCGATCTTCATACCGAGGGTGACTGGCGTCGCATGCTGCAGCCAGGTGCGTCCGGCCAATGGCGTGGTCGCGTAGCGCTGGGCCTGGGACGCGAGGGTCTGCCCCATTTGTGCCAAGTCGCCTTCGATCAGTTCCAGCGCCCGGCGTAGTTGCAGCACCAGGCCGCTGTCCATCACATCCTGGCTGGTCGCGCCCAGATGCACATAGCGTTCAGCCTCGGCATCGGTGGCCGCAATCTGTTTGCCCAGCGCCTTGACCAACGGAATCGCCGAGTTACCCGCCGTGGCAATCGCCTCGCCCAATGCCGCAAAGTCGTAAAGCCCGGCGCTGCAAGCCGCTTCAATCGGCGCGACAGCACTCGACGGTATCAACCCTACCCGCGCTTCGGCCCGGGCCAGTGCCGCTTCGAAATCGAGCATGGCCTGGACGCGGCCCTGATCGCAAAACACCTCACGCATATCGCGGGCAGTGAAATAGGCATCGAACAATTGATTGCCCGGTCGCTGGTTCATAAACAGTTCCTGAAGGCGCGGGCCTTTGCGACCCGCGCGTGAAGATCAAAGGTCTTGCTGCAGATACTTCGGCTGTTTCGGCAGGCGCAGGCTGAACAGGAATGCCACCGCCATCATCACCGTGACGTACCAGTAGAAGGAGTTTTCCATGCCCTCGGCCTTGAGACTCAAGGCCACATACTCCGCCGAACCACCGAAGATCGCATTCGCCACCGCATACGCCAGGCCAACGCCCAAGGCACGTACTTGCGGCGGGAACATTTCGGCTTTTACCAAACCGCTGATCGAGGTGTAGAAACTGACGATCACCAGCGCCAGGGTAATCAACACAAAGGCCAGGAACGGACTGCTGACACTTTTCAGGCTCAACAGGATCGGTACGGTGAACAGCGTGCCGAGGGCGCCAAACCAGAGCATCGAGTTACGCCGGCCGATCTTGTCGGCGAGCATGCCGAAAATCGGTTGCATGCACATATAAAGGAACAACGCGCCGGTCATGATGTAGCTGGCGGTCTTGGCCGGCATGCCGGCGGTGTTTACCAGGTACTTCTGCATATACGTGGTGAAGGTGTAGAAAATCAGCGAACCACCGGCGGTGTAACCGAGCACGGTGATGAACGCAGCTTTATGGTCGCGAAACAGGGCACTGATGCTGCCGGCGTCCTTGTTTTCTCGCATTTCCTTGCTGGTGGTTTCTTTCAGCGAACGACGCAGATACAGCGAAACCAGCGCCGCCATGGCACCCACCACGAAGGGAATCCGCCAACCGTAGGCACGCAGATCATCTTCGGTGAGGAACTGTTGCAGGATCACCACCAGCGACACCGCGAGCAACTGGCCGCCGATCAGGGTCACGTACTGGAACGAGGCGAAGAAACCGCGCTGGCCCTTGAGCGCTACTTCACTCATGTAGGTCGCGGTAGTGCCGTACTCACCGCCCACCGACAAGCCTTGCAGCAAACGGGCGAACAGCAACAGGATCGGCGCCCAGACCCCGATGCTGTTGTAGGTCGGCAGGCAGGCGATAAGCAGCGAGCCGAAGCACATCATCAGAATCGAGATCAACATCGAATTCTTGCGCCCGTGCTTGTCCGCCAACCGCCCGAAAATCCAGCCACCAATCGGCCGCATCAGGAACCCGGCGGCGAACACACCAGCGGTGTTGACCAACTGCACGGTGGGGTTATCGGACGGAAAAAACGCCGGCGCGAAATAGATCGCACAGAAGGCGTAGACGTAGAAGTCGAACCATTCGACCAGGTTGCCGGACGAGGCACCGACAATGGCGAAGATCCGCTTGCTGCGTTCTTCGCCCGTATAAAGAGCTATAGGAGCTGTGGGTGTTGTCATTGTTTTTTTCACTCAATGGGGACAGTGAGAGTCTAGACACACTTTGCAACAATCCCGTTCCGCAGATGCATCAGCGAACACACATCCCTGTGGGAGCGGGCTTGCTCGCGAAGGCGTAGTGTCAGTCAATAAAAATGTTGCCTGACATACCGCTTTCGCGAGCAAGCCCGCTCCCACAAGGGGACGGTGTTCACTCAATAGTCGAAGAACACCGTCTCGGCATCGGTGCCTTGCAGAATCACGTTCCACTGATAAACACCCGATGCATCCTGCTTGGCGATCAAGGTACCGCGACGATCCGTCGGCACGCACTCCAGCAACGGATCATTTACGTTCGCCGCCTCGCCATCAAAGTAAATCCGCGTCAGCAGGTGCTTGACCAGGCCACGGGCAAACACCAGTACCACCAGATGCGGTGCCTGAGTCGTGCCTTTGAGCCCCTCAACCGTACCCGGCTTGATGGTGGTGAAACGAAAACGCCCTTCGGCATCCACCGGCACCCGGCCAAAGCCTTCGAAGTTCGGGTCCAGGGGTTTGTCCTGGTCGTCTTCCGGGTGGTCATACTTGCCGGCGGCGTTGGCCTGCCAGACTTCCAGCATCGCGTCGTTGACGACATCGCCGTTGCCATCGACCACTTGCCCGGTGATCGCCACGCGCTCGCCCAGGGTTTGTTCGACGGTCAGGTTTTCGCGGTTCAGCCAGGTCAGGCCGATGTGGTAGTACGGCCCGACGGTGTGGGACGTGGTCGCAGTCAGCGTCATCTTATTTCTCCATCGGCGTGGCGTCGCGGCCGCGCAAAACGATGTCCCAGCGATAACCGAGGGCATAGGAAGGGATGGTTTTTTCCAGATCGAACGTGGCGATCAAGCGCTCTTTGGCGCTGGTATCGGGCACGCAATTGTAGATCGGGTCGTACGCCAGCAACGGGTCGCCCGGGAAATACATCTGCGTCACCAGGCGCGTCAGAATGCTCGGCCCGAACAGCGAGAAATGGATGTGCGCCGGGCGCCACGCATTGTGGTGGTTACCCCACGGATAGGCACCGGGCTTGATGGTCTGGAACTGGTACCAGCCATCGGCGTCGGTCACGGTGCGGCCGGTGCCGGTGAAATTCGGGTCCAGCGGTGCGTCGTGCAGGTCGCGGGCATGGGCGTAACGACCGGCGGCATTGGCCTGCCAGATCTCCACCAGAATCCCCGGCACCGGCAGACCGTTTTCATCCAGCACGCGGCCGTGGATGATGATGCGCTCACCCTGTGGTTGCCCCTCGTGCTGGGCGGTCAGGTCGCTGTCCTTCTCGTTGACGCGCTCGGCGCCGATGGTCGGACCGGTAATTTCCGACAACGAATGGGGCAGCAATACCAACGGTTTGGACGGCGAGCGCAGGTTGGTGGATTGATAGGCCGGGTGCAGGTATTCCGGCTGAGTGCCCGCCTGCGGGCGACGGTAACCAGGCTTGTCAGTCATGAAGCATTCCTCAGTTCTTATAAGTCTTCAGAGCGCGTCAGACGCGCTCGATCGCCAGGGCCAGACCTTGACCAACACCGACGCACATGGTCGCCAGACCTTTCTTGCCACCGGTTTTTTCCAGCTGATGCAACGCGGTCAACACCAGTCGCGCGCCGCTCATGCCCAACGGATGACCCAAGGCAATCGCGCCACCGTTCGGGTTGACCTGTGCCGCGTCGTCCGCGATTCCCAGTTCACGCAGCACCGCCAAACCTTGGCTGGCGAAGGCTTCGTTAAGTTCGATCACATCGAAATCGCTGACCGCCACACCGAGGCGTTCGATCAGTTTACGCACCGCCGGCACCGGGCCAATGCCCATCACCCGAGGGGCGACGCCGGCGCTGGCCATGCCCAGCACTTTGGCGCGGGCAGTCAGGCCGTGTTTCTTCACCGCTTCGGCCGAGGCCAGGATCAACGCGGCGGCGCCATCGTTCACACCCGAGGCATTGCCGGCAGTAACGGTCTTGTCGGGGCCGTTGACCGGTTTGAGTTTGGTCAGGGCTTCCAGGGTGGTGTCGGCGCGAGGATGCTCGTCCTGGCTGACCATGGTTTCACCCTTCTTGTGGGCGATCCGCACTTCAACGATTTCTTCGGCGAAAAAGCCTGCGGCTTGCGCAGCGGCCGTGCGTTGTTGACTGCGCAGGGCGAACGCGTCCTGATCGGCGCGGGACACCTTGTAATCGTCGGCCACGTTGTCAGCGGTTTGCGGCATCGCGTCCACGCCGTACTGGGCTTTCATCAACGGGTTGATGAAGCGCCAGCCGATGGTGGTGTCTTCCAGCTTCATGTTGCGCGAAAACGCGGCATCGGCCTTGCCCATCACGAACGGCGCACGGGACATCGACTCGACGCCACCGGCGATCGCCAGCTCCATCTCGCCGCTGGCGATGGCGCGGAACGCGGTGCCGATGGCATCCATGCCCGAAGCGCAGAGGCGGTTGAGGGTCACGCCGGGAATGCTTTCCGGCAGACCGGCCAGCAGCAGTGCCATACGCGCGACGTTGCGATTGTCTTCACCGGCCTGGTTGGCGCAGCCGAGGAACACCTCGTCCACGGCGTTCCAGTCCACCGATGGGTTGCGCTCCATCAAGGCCTTGATTGGCACGGCAGCCAGGTCGTCGGCACGCACCGTCGACAGGCCACCGCCGAAACGGCCGATGGGGGTACGAATCGCGTCGCAGATATAAACGTCACGCATCACGCTTCTCCAGGGGCTTGGCCGTGTGCGGCAGCGGTGCGGGCTTCGAGGTCGCGCAGCGCAGTCAGTTCGACTTCAGTCGGCTCGGCGGTTTGCTCAACATGGTCGGCAAAGCGAATTGCCCAACCAGTAGCCGCTACCACTTGCTCGCGGGTCACGCCCGGGTGCAGTGCGGTGACCACGAATTCGTGGGTGCCCTCCTCCGGCTCCATGATGCACAGGTCGGTGATGATCCCCACCGGACCGGCGCCTGGCAGGCCGAGACGCTTGCGCGAATCGCCGCCCTCGCCATGGCCGACCGAGGTAATGAAATCGAGTTTGTCGACAAAGGAGCGCGACGACTGCTTGAGGATAATCAACACGCTCTTGGCGGAGCCGGCAATCTCCGGCGCGCCACCTGCACCCGGCAGACGGACTTTCGGCGCGTGGTAATCACCCACGACGGTGGTGTTGATGTTGCCGAAACGGTCGACCTGCGCCGCGCCGAGGAAACCGACGTCAATGCGCCCGCCCTGCAGCCAGTAACGGAAAATCTCGCCGGTCGGGACCACGGTGTCGGCGGTTTCCGCCAGCTCACCGTCACCGATCGACAGTGGCAATACACTTGGCTTGGCACCGATCGGACCCGATTCGTAGATCAGGACGACATCAGGCGAGGAAGTCAGGCGTGCCAGGTTGGCTGCTTTCGACGGCAGGCCGATACCGACGAAGCACACCGAACCGTTCTTCAGACGGCGAGCGGCGGCGACGGTCATCATTTCATTGGTGGTGTAAGTCATTACTTCGCCTCCGAAGCGGCGGCCAGTTTGGCCTGGAACTCGCTGAAGTCAGCGCTGCCGTGGATGTATTCGTTGATCCACGCGGTGAAGGTTTCACGGTCGCGGGCAATCGGGTCCCAGGCCTGGTAGAAACGGTTGTCGCGCTCGTTGTAACCGTGGGCGTAGGACGGATGCGCGCCGCCGGGTACGTGGCAAACCGCGCTCAAGGCCCAGGTTGGCAATACACAGGAGTTCATCGGTGCATTGAGGTCGTCGACGATTTCCTCAACGGTGACGATGCAGCGCTTGGCCGCCAGCGCAGCTTCTTTCTGCACGCCGAGGATGCCCCAGAGCAGCACGTTGCCCTTGCGGTCGGCTTTCTGCGCATGAATCACGGTAATGTCCGGGCGCACCGAAGGCACGGCGGCCAACACTTCGCCAGTGAACGGGCAAGTGACAGATTTGATCAGCGGGTTGACCTTCGGCAAGTCGGAACCGGCGTAGGCACGCAGTACCGCGAACGGCAGGCCGGAAGCGCCGGCGACGTAGGCATTGGCCAGGTCGGCGTGGCTGTGTTCTTCGATTTCCAGCGCGTGGGGCCACTGTTTCTCCACAGCGTCACGCAGGCGATGCAGGGAGCCGACACCCGGGTTGCCGCCCCAGGAGAAAATCAGCTTGCGGGCACAACCGGCACCGATCAACTGGTCGTAGATCAAGTCAGGGGTCATCCGCACCAGGGTCAGGTCTTTCTTGCCCTGGCGAATGATTTCGTGACCCGCCGCCGTCGGGATCAGGTGAGTAAAGCCTTCGAGCGCGACCGTATCGCCGTCGTTTACGAATTGCTTCACCGCGTCGTGCAGCGAAAGGATTTCAGCCATTGGGGCAGGCTCCCGTTTATTGTTAACCGACAGTGGAAGAAGGCGCCGATGCGCAGCGCCGGAATGACTGAAGATTAAGCCCGTGCAAAACGCCAAACAATCCGATAATCGACTAATCGTTCGATTATCGAACATATTGTTGCTTGGCTACCGATCCCCAAAAGCTTCGCGAGCAGGCTCGCACACAGTTGATCGCGTTTTCCTGTGGGAGCGAGCCTGCTCGCGAAGAGGTCCGCACGCTCAATGAAGAATCGGACAGGCCTCAGGTCGCATCCGCATGACTGACCATGCCCTTGATCAGCACCGCCGTCGTTGCCAGTGCCGCCGGAATCACCAGCGCCGTCAGCACTTGCTCGAAGTTCCAGCCCAGCCCCAGCAGCGTCGCGCCCATCCAGGCACCAAGGATGGCGCCGAAGCGGCCGATCCCGAGCATCCACGACACCCCGGTGGCCCGCCCCTGAGTCGGATAAAACCGTGCAGCCAGCGACGGCATTGCCGATTGCGCACCGTTGACACACATCCCGGCCACCAGCACCAGGGTCGCCAGGATTGTGATGTTGCCCAGGCTCTGCCCTACCGCATAGGCAAACACCCCGGCCAGCAGGTAGAAAGTGCCGATGACCTTGTGCGGATTGAACCGGTCCATTGCCCAGCCCACGCCCACTGCACTCAGCACGCCACCAAACTGGAACAGCGCGCCGATGAAGGCCGCCTGCTCCATGCTCGCGCCACTGTCGCGCATCAGGGTCGGCAGCCAGCTGGTCAGCAGGTAAACAATCACCAGGCCCATGAAGTAGGTCAGCCACAACAACAAGGTGCCGGTGCTGTAGGTGCCGGAGAAGATCACCGCGAACACATTGCGCGCCTTCACGGTTTTCTGTTCCGGGACGCTGAAGCTGGACGCCTGGGCCACCACCGTCGGGTCGATCGGCGCCAGTGCCTTGCGCACTTTGTCCGCACCGCGGTTGCGCACCACCAGGTAACGCGCCGACTCCGGCAGCCAGAGCAGCAAAACGACGGCGAGGATCAGCGGCAGAATCCCGCCGATCAGCAGCAGGCTGTGCCAACCAAAGGCCGGAATGAGCTTGGCCGAGATAAATCCGCCGCCGGCCATGCCGAGGTTGAAACCGCAGAACATGCTGGTCACCAGCAGGGACTTCTTGCGCTCCGGGGTGTACTCCGACAACAGCGTGGTGGCGTTCGGCATGCCGGCGCCCAACCCCAGGCCGGTCAGGAAGCGCAACACCAGCAACTGATCGACATTGCTGCTGTAGGCCGAGGCCAGGCTGAAGGCGCCGAACAACAGCACCGCACCGACCAGTACGACTTTTCGCCCGAAGCGGTCAGCCAACGGGCCCGAGCCCAGTGCGCCGAAGACCATGCCGATCAACGCCGCACTCATCACCGGGCCAAGGCTGGCGCGGTCGATACCCCAGTCCTGGGACAGGGCCGGGGCGATGAACCCCATGGCCGCGGTGTCGAGGCCATCGAGGAAGACAATCAGGAAACACAGGATCACCACGCGCCACTGGTAGCGCGAAATGGGTTGGGCATTGATGAAGGACTGCACGTCGAGGCAGTTACCTACAGCAGACTGAGGCTGGTTCATTATTTTTATTCCACGGATCGCAGTCGAACGGTGTCAGCAGACGCTGACGAAGCCGCGACAGTAATGATCCGCAGGAAACAGCGTCAATTCGATAAACGCAACTCTGTGCGTTTATCGAACAGCTTAGGCAAACAGCTGGGCACTGAGGTCGCGGCTGGCGCTCAACAAACCGGGCAGGAAACGCTGTTCAAGTTCATTGCGGCTGACCCGCCCCGCATGGGTGCTGACGTTGAGGGCCGCAACCACCTGCCCGGAAGCGTCGTACACCGGGACGGCAATCGAACGCAGCCCTTGCTCGAGTTCCTGGTCGACGATGCACCAGCCTTGCAGTCGTACTTCTTGCAGGCATTCGAGCAATGCCTCGGGGGTGTGGATCGTGCGGCTGGTCTTGGCTTGCAATTCGGCGTGGTCGAGGTATTCGCCCAGCGACGTGTCATCCAGCGCGGCCAGCAGAATCCGCCCCATCGACGTGCAATAGGCCGGCAAGCGCCCGCCCACCGACAGGTCCACCGAAATCAGGCGCTGGGTGGTCGCGGAGCGGGCGATGTACAAAATGTCATCACCTTCCAGCGTGGCCATGTTGCAGGCCTCGTGCAGTTGCTCGCTCATGCGGTCCAGGTAAGGTTGGGCGGAAACCGCCAGCGGCGTTGATGACACATAGGCATGGCCGAGGGTCAGCACTTTGGGCAACAACGAATAGGTGCGGCCGTCGGTGGTGGCGTAGCCGAGCTTGATCAGGGTGTGCAGGCAACGGCGCACGGCGGCGCGGGGAATTTCCGTACGGTGGCTGATCTGGGCGATGGTCAGGTGCCGTTTGCGCTCCTGGAACGCTTGCACCACGGCCAGGCCACGGGCCAGGGACGTCATGAAATCCGGGTCGCCGGTCAGTGCCTGGATCCGTTTGGCCGGTGAGGCAACGATGGGAGGAGCCACTGAAGCGAAGGAATTGCGCATTTGATCGTTCATACAAGGTCCTTTTACCCATTCGGATCAGCGACTATTACAAAGGGCTACTGCCTGACGCTCAAGCCCGGCCCGTCAACTCCGTGCGATTATCGAACGCTCGACCGATAATCGCAATCCACCGGGTAAATCGCCCGATCCGCCGGTGTCCGGATTTTTGCTGACTCGCGAACCCATGTTTACGTCGACTCGACACAGGACTTAATGGGGCAATCTAATTACCGTAACTTGCCCGACTTAACGGCGTCAGAAAGGCACGGCAGCGATGTGGTATCCGTCGACGTTCTAGTTAATCGCAAAGTTTCGAGCAACAAAACGGTCACACACCAAGATTCACTTTTAACTCTTTGGAGATAGTGTTCTTCAAATGGGCCGCTATAATACAATTCAGTAGCGCTTCGGTTTTTTACTTGCCGAACCCGCTGCCCGGCAATGCGATGTTCCATCGCCGTTGCCCGTTGCAAGCGCCAGATCCGCATTGCACAGCCTTGCCAGTGCGCTTGCAGTAACAGGAAACTGAAGCTACGTCAGCTGTTTATCTCTGGTGCCGTGGCCGCCTGTGACATGGAAGTATTGATCACGTCGTTGCCAAAAACGATGCCTTGACGGGCATTGCCCATTCGACGAACGTGATCGATCGATTTGATGCAGCGCGTTTTCACCAGAATTTATCCCAACTCAAACAGGTAGCACTGTGACGAAAGACGAACTGCGCGCGGAACTAGAGCGTCAGGAACAACGTTACAAGGAAGTTTACGGCGGAGAAGTCACCACTTACGCCGCTCAACCCGAACCGGAACGCAAACCCTGGCGTAAACGCGCCACCGTTCAGGATCAGGTTTTCCAGCAAGAACTTCAAAAAATGGAAAAGGAACTCAAAGCCGAAGAGCCGTGACTGCTTTGGCCTGATATCCTTACCAGGGCCTGCCTCTGCACCCGTTAAAAGCGGGATGTATTGATGTTGCCTTGCGTGCCCGCTATGAGCGGGCAGCGGCCATTACCGTCGTCGAATCAGGCAGATTTCCGGTATCTGACCTATTTCTCAGATTTTTCGCACAACCGTTCAAGCCCCCTCTTACCGGGCCGTGAAGGTTATGTGACAGCGTATTTCTTCAATAAAATCAATTACTTAAAAAACGCAGCAAAACCCTGGGTTTTCCGGTGCTGCGGCAAAAAAATTCGTTGAAGAATGTTACCGATGAGCAGCTAGTGCATTGATTAGCAGTCTTTTCTGGCATAATCGCGCCCCCTTATGACCGGGTCAGAAAACCTTCATGATCGATTTATTCAGCGGACTGGATGCTTGGGTGCTTGTGAGCCTCTTGCTCGCCCTGGCCTTTGTCCTCGCCTTCGAGTTCATCAACGGCTTTCATGACACCGCTAACGCGGTGGCGACCGTTATCTACACCAAAGCCATGCCGCCTCACCTGGCGGTGTTCTTCTCCGGTGTGTTCAACTTCCTCGGCGTGCTGCTGGGCGGGGTCGGCGTGGCGTATGCCATCGTCCACCTGCTGCCGGTAGAACTGCTGATCAATGTGAACACCGGTCACGGACTGGCCATGGTGTTCTCGTTGCTCGCCGCCGCCATTACCTGGAACCTGGGCACCTGGTACTTCGGTATTCCCGCTTCCAGTTCCCACACGCTGATCGGTTCGATCCTCGGGGTTGGCCTGGCCAACGCCCTGATCAACGATATTCCGCTGGCTGACGGTGTGAACTGGCAGAAAGCGATCGATATCGGCGCCTCGCTGGTGTTCTCGCCAATGGCCGGTTTCCTGATCGCCGCGCTGATCCTGATCGGTCTTAAATGGTGGCGTCCGCTGTCGAAGATGCACAAGACACCGGAACAGCGCCGCAAGATCGACGACAAGAAGCACCCGCCGTTCTGGAATCGCCTGGTACTGGTGATCTCGGCCATGGCCGTGAGTTTCGTGCACGGTTCCAACGATGGCCAGAAAGGTATCGGCCTGATCATGCTGGTCCTGATCGGTATCGTGCCGGCGCAGTTCGTCCTCGACCTGAACAGCACGACCTATCAGATCGAGCGGACTCGCGACGCCACGCTGCACCTGAGCCAGTTCTACCAGCGTAATTCCGAAACCCTGGGCGAGTTCCTGGCCCTGGGCAAGAGCCTGGATGGCGATCTGCCGGAGAAATTCCGTTGCAACCCGCAACAGACCGAACCGACCATCACCGCCCTGCTCGGCACCCTCAAGGGTGTAGCCGACTACCACTCGCTGCCGTCGGAAAGCCGCATCGAAGTACGTCGTTACCTGCTCTGCCTGGACGACACGGCGAAGAAAGTCAGCAAGTTGCCAACGCTCGGGGCTCGTGAAAAGGCTGACCTGGACAAGCTGCGCAAGGACCTGACCACCACCACCGAATACGCTCCGTTCTGGGTGATCCTGGCGGTTGCACTGGCTTTGGGCCTGGGCACCATGGTCGGCTGGAAACGCGTGGTACTGACCATTGGCGAGAAGATCGGCAAGCAAGGCATGACCTACTCCCAAGGCATGTCGGCGCAGATCACCACCGCCAGCCTGATCGGCATGGCGAACATCTTCAGCCTGCCGGTTTCCACCACCCACGTGCTGTCCTCGGGCGTGGCGGGCACCATGGTCGCCAACAAAAGCGGCCTGCAAAGCGGCACCGTCAGAACCATCCTGCTGGCCTGGGTATTGACCCTGCCAGCCACCGTGGCCCTGTCGGCCGGGTTGTTCTGGCTGGCCTCGAAGGCCCTTGGCAGCTGATACACCGCCAAACTAGAAAAGGCGCGCTCCGCAAGGAGC
>NZ_JAHBCX010000049.1:0-39409 GCF_019955895.1 Pseudomonas sp. GL-B-12 | reverse complement strand
GTGTATCAGTCGACATCTGCGTTGAATGGCACACCGCTTTCGCGAGCAAGCCCGCTCCCACAGGGAGGATATGCGTTGGGTGGAGACATCCGTCGCAACCGTTGTAACCGCGTTAAAGAAGAAAAGTTAATAACAATAAAACGAGGAAGTAGGGATGAAGATGAAGAACAAGGCCCGGTTGATCTGCCAGGTTTCAGCAGCGGCAGCACTGGTTCTGGCCGGCAATGCGATGGCCGATGAAGCGTTCAGCTCCGACTCCAAATGGATGACGGGCGACTGGGGTGGCGAGCGTACCAAGCTGATCGAGCAAGGCATCGACATCAAGATGGACTACGTCGGTGAAGTCGGCGGCAATCTGCATGGCGGTTTCAACGATGACAAGACCGCGCGCTACGCCGACCAGTTTGGCCTGGGCGCGGCGCTGGACCTGGAGAAACTGTTCGGCTGGGATAACACCCAGGCCAAGATCCAGCTCACCAACCGCAACGGTGAGAACATCTCCAACGACCGTATCGGCGATCCACGTGCCGGCACCTTGAGTTCCTCCCAGGAAGTCTTCGGTCGTGGTCATATGGTCCGTCTGACCCAGTTGTGGATTCAGCATCAGTTCCTCGACAACAAACTGGACGTCAAAGCCGGTTACTTCGGTGAAGGTGAAGACTTCAACACCTTCCCGTGCGAATTCCAGAACCTGGCGTTCTGCGGATCCCAGGTGGGTAACTGGGCCACCAACATCTGGTTCAACTGGCCGGTCAGCCAGGCGGCGATCCGCGTGAAGTACAACATCAATGATGAGCTCTATGCTCAGATTGGCGCGTACAACCAGAACCCGTCGCAACTGGAGCACGGCAACGGCTTCAAGCTCAGCGGCAGTGGTACTGCGGGCACCGTGTTGCCGGTCGAGCTGGTCTGGTCGCCGAAGGTCAACAACCTGCCGGGCGAATACCGTGTCGGTTACTACAAAAGCACTGCCCCTGCCGACGACGTTCTCAAGGACGACAACGGCCAGGACGCCGCGACCACCGGCAACCCTTTTCGCGTCCACGATAGCAAGCACGGCTACTGGTTCGTCGCGCAGCAGCAACTCACCAGCCACAATGGCGACGCTTCCCGCGGTCTGAACATCGCGGCCAACGCCACTTTCCACGACAAGGACACCAACTTCATCGACAACTACCAGTCGCTGATGTTTGTGTACAAGGGCCCGTTCGACGCGCGTCCGAAGGATGACGTGGGCATCGGTTTCGCCCGTATCCATGTCAACGATGACGTGAAGAAAAACGCCGAGCTGACCAACGCGGCCAACGGTGTTTCGGAATACGACAATCCGCTGTTCTCGCCCATTCGTGAAACCGAATACAACTACGAGATCAACTACGGCTTCCACGTGACCAACTGGCTGACCGTACGCCCCAACCTGCAATACGTCACTCACCCGGGTGGTGTGGATGAAGTCGACAACGCGCTGGTGGCTGGCCTGAAAATTCAGTCGGTGTTCTAACGCGTCTGCGATAAGCTTCTCTCCATGTGCGCATATTTGCGGACAGCCATGGCTGTCCGCTTTTTTTTGCGGGTCGCGCACCCCGGTGACAGTTGATTTCAGGACCGTGGCACATGCTTGAGCATCCGCTACAACGCTTCTTCAAATCCTTGCGCGAACGTCCGGTGTTCGCGTGGGAGCGCTATCAGACGCGCGACGTGCTGGTGATCGATCATCCGCTGTGTCAGGCGGTGTTCAGCCGTCAGGGCGCGCAGTTGTTGCACTTCCAGCCCAAGGGCCAGAAACCCTGGCTGTGGTGCGCGGCGAAGTGGCCGCAGGTCGGCGCCATTCGTGGCGGCGTGCCGGTGTGTTGGCCGTGGTATGGCCGGCATCCGAGCGAAAACGCCTGGCCGTCCCATGGCTGGGCGCGGTTGCTCGACTGGAAGCTGCTCGACAGCAACAGTGACGACGATGGCGTGCGATTGCACTGGCAACTGAAGTTGTGCGACTGGCAGGTGGACCTGCATGCGCATCTGGGTGAGCGCATGGAACTGCGCCTGAGCACCGTGCATCAGGACGACATGCCGTGCCAGTTGAGCCAGGCTTTGCATGCTTACTGGCGTATTGGCGATGTCAGTGAGATAGCGCTGTCTGGGCTCGAGGGTGCGCAGGGTTATGACCAGTTGAGCCGGCAGGTTTGTCAGCAGGAAGGCGAATTACGTGTGGACGGCGGATGCCAGCGGGTGTTCCAGCACGACGGCGAATTGCAGCTCAATGACCACGCCTGGCAGCGGGCGCTGTGTATCGACACGGGTGAAACGGCCGACACGGTGGTGTGGCATCCCGGTTCACGTCCGTTGCTCGGCGTGACCTGGAACGAGATATCCGAATTTGTCTGTGTGGAGGCGGCGAGTGGCGGTACCGACAGCCTGTGCCTGAAGCCTGGGGAGCGGGCGCATTTGAGTTTGCAGGCGCGGGTGGGGGCTTAGTTCTGGATCTTGTGGTGTCTGGGCTGGCCCCTTCGCGGGCAAGCCCGCTCCCACAGGTGACCCGGTTCCGTCAGAACGAACGCGGTCAAATGTGGGAGCGGGCTTGCTCGCGAAGGCGTCCTTTCAAGCAATAAAGATTCAGGATCGGTCAGTTGAACTCATCACCCACCGGATACCGGCTGGCATTCAAGCTCTCCTTGATCTTGCGCAAATGCGGCTGGAAATCCACGCCCCGGCGCAACGTCATGCCGGTGGCGAGCACATCCAGCACGGTCAGCTGGATGATCCGCGACGTCATCGGCATGTAGATGTCGGTGTCTTCCGGTAGCGGAATGTTCAGGCTCAGGGTGCTGGCCTTGGCCAGTGGCGAGTTCTCGGCGGTCAGGCCAAGCACCGAGGCGCCGTTTTCCCGGGCGATGCGTGCCACTTCCACCAGTTCGCGGGTGCGACCGGTGTAGGAAATGATCACGAACAGCTCGCCGGTATGGGCCACCGAGGCAATCATGCGCTGCATCAGCACATCCGCGTGGGCCGTGACGGCAAGGTTGAAGCGGAAGAACTTGTGCTGCGCATCCAGTGCCACCGGGGCCGAGGCGCCGAGGCCGAAGAAGTGGATCTGCCGGGCCTGGATCAGCAGGTCGACGGCGCGGCTGATCAGGTTCGGGTCCAGTGCCTGGCAAGCGCTGTCCAGCGAGGCGATGGCGCTGCCGAAGATCTTCTGGGTGTAGGCCTCCGGATTGTCATCGGCTTCCACCGCACGACTGACATAGGCGGCACCACTGGCCAGGCTCTGGGCCAGTTGCAGTTTGAGCTCAGGGTAGCCGCTGACGCCGAACGAACGGCAGAAACGGTTGACCGTCGGTTCGCTGACCGAGGCGGCCTGGGCGAGGGCGGCGATGCTGAAGCGGGTGGCCTGCTGCGGGTTGAGCAGGATCACCTCGGCGACTTTGCGTTCGGCCTTGTTCAGCTCTTCAAGGCGATTCTGGATTTGCTCCAGTAAATTTCGCACGCGGTCCATATAAGTTTCCTTGATTCACCGGCACCGATAAGCGCGCGGCTAATGCAAAAAGGGCCTTTGGTGAGGCCCGTAACGGTGGCCTATCCTACTGATGGCTCCGACCGACCACCACTCGGAATCTGTATTTTGCGAAAATGTTGTGGTTATTACTACATTTTCCCTTGAGTGATGCCTTAAAAAAAGGTATTTGTAGCTTAACTTGATAAAAGAACAAACATCATGCTCTCGATTACGGTTGAACCGTGCACCTTTGCCTTGTTCGGCGCCCTTGGCGATCTGGCCTTGCGCAAGCTGTTTCCTGCCCTTTATCAACTTGACGGCGCCGGCCTGTTGCACGAGGACACCCGGATCATCGCGCTGGCCCGTGAGCCGGGCAGCGAGCAGGAACACCTGGCGTTCATCACCTCCGAGCTGCGCCGCTATGTCGGTGCCAAAGAGCTGGATGAAGCCGTGGCCGAGCGTTTTCTGGCGCGCCTGAGCTACCTGCACGTCGACTTCCTCAATTCCGAAGATTATGTGGCCCTGGCCGAGTCCGCCGGCAGTTCGCAGCGGGTCATCGCCTACTTTGCGACCCCGGCCGCCGTGTATGGCGCGATTTGCGAGAACCTGGCCAAGGTCGGCCTGGCGCAAAACACCCGTGTGGTGCTGGAAAAACCCATCGGTTCGGACCTGGAGTCCTCGCGCAAGGTCAACGACGCCGTAGCGCAGTTCTTCCCGGAAAACCGCACCTATCGCATCGACCATTATCTGGGCAAGGAAACCGTCCAGAACCTGATCGCCCTGCGTTTCGCCAACAGCCTGTTCGAAACCCAGTGGAACCAGAACTACATTTCCCACGTGGAAATCACCGTGGCCGAGAAGGTCGGTATCGAAGGCCGCTGGGGTTACTTCGACAAGGCCGGCCAGCTGCGGGACATGATCCAGAATCACCTGTTGCAGCTGCTCTGCCTGATCGCCATGGACCCGCCGGCCGACCTGTCCGCCGACAGCATCCGCGACGAGAAGGTCAAAGTGCTCAAGGCCCTGGCGCCGATCAGCCCGGAAGGCCTGACCACCCAGGTGGTGCGCGGCCAGTACATCGCCGGCTACAGCGAAGGCAAAGCGGTACCGGGGTACCTGGAAGAACCCAATTCCAACACCCAGAGCGACACCGAAACCTTTGTCGCCCTGCGTGCCGACATCCGCAACTGGCGCTGGGCCGGCGTGCCGTTTTACCTGCGTACCGGCAAGCGCATGCCGCAGAAGCTGTCGCAGATCGTCATCCACTTCAAGGAACCGTCGCACTACATCTTCGCTCCCGAGCAGCGCCTGCAAATCAGCAACAAGCTGATTATCCGCCTGCAGCCGGACGAAGGCATTTCCTTGCGTGTCATGACCAAAGATCAAGGCCTGGACAAGGGCATGCAGCTGCGCAGCGGTCCATTGCAGCTGAATTTTTCAGACACCTGGAGCAGCGCACGGATTCCCGATGCCTACGAACGGTTGTTGCTGGAAGTGATGCGCGG
This sequence comes from Pseudomonas sp. GL-B-12, assembly GCF_019955895.1. Taxonomy (NCBI): domain Bacteria; kingdom Pseudomonadati; phylum Pseudomonadota; class Gammaproteobacteria; order Pseudomonadales; family Pseudomonadaceae; genus Pseudomonas; species Pseudomonas sp. GL-B-12. Next base: position 34,417 of record NZ_JAHBCX010000049.1, on the reverse strand, counting down.
CAATCAGAACCTGTTTGTCCGTAAAGATGAAATCGAAGCCGCGTGGAAGTGGTGTGACCAGTTGATCGCCGGGTGGAAAAAATCCGGTGATGCGCCCAAGCCGTACGCGGCCGGGTCCTGGGGGCCGATGAGCTCCATTGCACTGATCACGCGGGACGGGAGGTCGTGGTATGGCGATATCTGATTTGAAACTGCCGCAGGGCGTCAGCGCCCATGCATACAAGAGCCCGGTGCTGCTGGCTGAAAGCCTGGCACTGAACGTGGCGAAACAACTGAGCGACGCGATCGACGCCCAGGGCACTGCGACCCTGGTGGTTTCCGGTGGCCGCAGCCCGGTGGCATTTTTCCAGCACCTGGCCAAGCAGACGCTGGACTGGTCGAACGTGGTGATCAGCCTGGCCGACGAGCGCTGGGTACCGGTGGAGCACGCCGACAGCAACGCGGGTCTGATCAAGCGTTACCTGCTGCAAGGTGCGGCGGCCAAGGCGCAGTTCCTCAGCCTGTACAGCGCCAGCGCCAGCGCCAACCTGGAACAGGCGGCCGAGCAGGCCGACCGTTTGCTGTCCGAGCTGCCGGTGATTGACATGCTGATCCTCGGCATGGGCGATGACGGCCACACCGCGTCGCTGTTCCCCAACAGCCCGAACCTTGCCGAGGCGTTGCAGGCTGATGGCATTCGTCGTTGCTGGCCGATGCTGGCGCCGACCGTGCCGCATCAGCGCCTGACCATGAGCCGCGCGCTGCTGGCCTCGGCCAAGCATAAGGTTCTATCGATTTCCGGTCAGTCCAAGCTGACCACCCTGAGTACCGCACTGGCCGGTGACGATGTCGCCGCAATGCCGATTCGCGCGTTTCTGCAACCCACGTTAGAGATTTACTGGTGCCCATGAGCCAAGGAACAGCCGCTATGACAAACCTATCCCCGACCGTTTCCATGGCGGACAAAGTTGCCCTGATCGACAGCATCTGCGCGAAAGCGCGGATTCTGCCGGTGATCACCATCGCCCGCGAGCAAGACGTTCTGCCGCTGGCCGACGCCCTCGCGGCCGGTGGCCTGACGGCCCTGGAAGTGACCCTGCGTTCGCAATTCGGCCTCAAGGCCATCCAGATTCTGCGTGAGCAGCGTCCGGAACTGGTGACCGGTGCCGGCACCGTGCTGGATCGCCACATGCTGGCGGCGGCGGAAGCGGCCGGCTCGCAATTCATCGTCACGCCGGGCATCACTCGTGATCTGCTGGAAGCCAGCGTCGCCAGCCCGATTCCACTGTTGCCGGGCATCAGCAATGCCTCGGGCATCATGGAAGGCTATGGTCTGGGCTATCGCCGCTTCAAGCTGTTCCCAGCCGAAGTCAGCGGCGGCGTCGCGGCCATCAAGGCTTTGGGCGGCCCGTTCGGCGAAGTGAAATTCTGCCCGACCGGCGGCGTGGGACCTGCCAATATCAAGAGCTACATGGCATTGAAAAACGTCATGTGCGTGGGCGGTAGCTGGATGCTTGATCCGGAGTGGATCAAGAACGGCGACTGGGCCCGCATTCAGGAATGCACCGCCGAGGCTTTGGCGCTGCTGGACTGATCGCTTCACCCTACACCTCGTTGTGTGTTCTACGGCTTTACGGTGCGCTTGGTCGGTGCACCGTTTTTTTTTGCCCGGAACAAACAGGTACGACTCGAAACCTGTGGGACCAAGGACATCATGCGATACATAGTTACCGCATAACGAAAATCGGCCAGTGCTAGCCTGCGTCCATCTTATGGAAGAGAGAACGTCATGGACGCTACCACCTCAGTTGCACCCGCTGCACCGGTTTACCTGCTGTCCCCCGAACAGATTGCCGGCCCGTATTTCCGCAACCCCAAACTGATCCGCAGAAACATCAGCGAAGGCGCTGAAGGCGCTCCGTTGGTGTTGCGGCTGACCATTGTCGATGCCATGACCGGTGAGCCGGTCCCCGATGCGCTGGTGGATATCTGGCACTGCAATGCCCGCGGTGCCTATTCGGGCTGGGGCAAGATCAACCCGGACGTCGAGGTCGATACCGGTGACATCGGCGCCGTCCCGCGCACCGATGACGATACCTACCTGCGTGGCGGGCAGTTCACCGACAAGTTGGGCATCGTGCGCTTTACCACGATCTATCCGGGTTTTTACGCCGGTCGCGCATTGCACATTCACGTCGCCGTACGCATCACGGCCGGCAACAACTATCTGCAAGAACGGCATGTCGCCTGGGTCGGGCAGCTTTACCTGCCTGAGGTGGCCTCGCGCTCGGTACTCGGCAACCGACCGTACAGCGGTCGAGCCGTACCGGTACTGACCAACGATCAGGACTTTTTTTATACAACCATGGGCGGTGAAGAATCGACCCTGAGCGTGCACACCCTGGGGCGGGACTCGGCTGAAGACGGATACTTCGGGCAGATGACCATCGGCATCGACACGTTCGCCGTGTCGACACAGATCAAGCCCGAGGACTTTGACAAATACACCGTCTGACGTCAGCCCAGTTCGGTCAGTGCCCTGGCCAGCACATCCATGTCAGCCGCAGTGGTGGTAAGCCCCGGTGTTATGCGGATGCACGGACCGCATGCCGCGCCACTGCGGGTCACGGTGAACAGGTTGTATTCATTGAGCAGGCGCTGGACCATGAGTTGCTGGTCGGCATGCCGGGTAAAACGCATCGAGGTGATGCCGCAATACAGGCGCGGGTCATCCGGGGTCAGGACTTCGACGCCCGGCAACCGCCGAGCCGCACCGACCCAGCGGTTGCGCAGATAATTGAGCCGCGCACCCTTGGCCGCGGCACCCCCCATCGCCCAATGTTCTTCGAGCACCAGCGGCAGGGTCAGCAGCGCCGGGATATTGGGGGTGCTGTACGAGGTACGGGCGCGAATGTCAGCGGGCGGAAAATGCATTTCGCCCATGTCCGGATCGATATCGGCCAGGCGTTCGGGAGCGATGTAGATAAAGCCAAGCGTCAGCGGTGCGCCGATCCACTTGTGCAGATTGTAGCCGGCGAAGGCGATACCCAGTTCGCTCAGGTCGAATTCGAGCTGGCCGAGGGCATGGGCCCCGTCGAGGATGACGTCGATGCCGTGTTCCTTTGCCGCGGCTGCAATCGCCTGCACCGGCATCACCAGGCCCGTGCGATGGGTGACGTGGGTCAGGGCCATCAGCTTCAGCCGCGGATGTCGCGCGAAGGCTTCACGATAGGTATTGAGCAGGCTGTCGAAGGTTGCCGGGTGTGCGTGTTCGATCTCGATCACTTCGACACCACGATTGCGCGCCAGCCAACGCATGGCGCCTTTGACCGTGTCGTATTCCAGATCGCAAACCAGTACCTGATCGCCGGGCTGCAGCCGGTTGTAGTTGCGGATCAGCGACTGCAAACCTTCCGAGGCGTTGCGGGTCAGGGCGATGCTGTCGGCGGGTACGCCAATCAACCTGGCCATCTGCGCGCGGATCTTCAGGCTGTCGCCTTGTTCGAAGCGCTGGCGCACATAGACCGAGTTGCTGCGGTTGATCAGCTCGATGTTGCGCTGGTATTCCTCGACCACCGTGCGCGACATGCGTCCGAAGTAACCGTTCTCCAGGTTGAGCGGGCCGGGTTCGACATCGTAGCGGTCGGCAAAGGTTTGCCAGAAGGCTTCATCACGGGCGCGGCGGGTGTTGTCGGGCATGGGCTACTCGGTAGGTGATTCAGTGGCGCGGGGCAGGTTTGCCGTGTTTGGCGCGCAGCGGTTCGAGCAAGTCCGACAAACCGTTGTGATCGATTTCCTGCATCAGGGCCAGCAGGCCGCCCAACTCGCCGTGAGGGAAACCCTCCCGGGCGAACCAGTTCAGGTAAGGGCCGGGCAGGTCGGCAATGATTCGCCCCTTGTACTTGCCGAAGGGCATTTCGCGGGTAATCAGCAGTTCGAGCTTTTCAGGATTCATCAATCGGTCGTCTTGATTCGGTCAGTCTGGAAAATACAGGCATTCTGCATGCAGGCCAAATGACAGATCATGCAAATAAAACGGATACAGATTTTCTGATAATGGCTAGCTCTTTGAAAAATAAAGAATAAGTAATCAGTTCCAGGCTGGCATGCAGGGTGCACTTCTCATTGCACCTTTCATCAACCGCGAGGAATTGAAAAATGACCGACATGAATAATGCCAGCTAGCCTGGCGTTTTTTATGCGAGCAGGAATTGCAAGAGACTGCAGTATTTGAGGTACTACGGGGACTGTGGCGAGGGGGCTTGTCGGAATGCCCCCTCGTCACAGAGGGTTAGCCGATGCTGATCGCCGGCAGCGTGGTCAAGGTCACGCTTTGCTGCTTGCGTGGCGCGAGGATTTCCGCCTCGCCATCCACCACCAGTTCATCGCGCTGGTTGAACACGCGAGTGGCAATGCGCACGCGAAACTTCGGCAGTTTTTCCAGGATTTCCAGGCGCACGGTCAGGGTGTCGCCGATCTTCACCGGTTTCTGAAAGCTCATTTGCTGGCCGATGTAGATGGTCCCCGGGCCAGGCAATTCGCAGGCGACCGCTGCGCTGATCAACGCGCCGCTGAACATGCCGTGGGCGATGCGCTCCTTGAACATGGTGCTGGCGGCGTATTCGGCATCCAAGTGCACCGGGTTGTGATCGCCGGACATCGCGGCGAACAACTGGATGTCGCGCTCTTCGACTGTCTTGCTGAAACTGGCGGTCTGGCCGACTTCGAGGGCTTCGTAAGGGGTGTTGGTAACCTGGGTCATTTGTCTCAATTCCTGTTACGAATTAAAAAACTCACAAAAAAACTATTCGGACCGGTGCGGCCGAGGAGTGCTCAAGGCCTGTGCGATCCAGTTCAGTACATCGGCGATGATTTCATCGCAGTTGCTCTCGTTGAACAGTTCGTGCCGCGCCTGCGGGTAAACGGTCAGTTGCAGGTGCTGGCTACCGGCCGTCCGCAGCGCGTCGGCCAGATCCTTGAGACGTTTGCCTTCGCTCACCGGATCACATTCGCCGCCAATCACCAGCAGCGGCAGGCCCGGATCGATCTGGGCGAGATTGGACGCTTTGCTGATTTGCTGCAAGCCACCGAGCAAATCGATCCACAGTTGATTGGTGCAACGGAAACCGCAGAGCGGGTCGTTGACGTACAGATCGACCTGCGCCGGATCACGGCTGAGCCAGTCGAACGGCGTGCGTGCCGGTTTGAATTTGTTGTTGAACGAGCCGAACGACAGCCATTCGATCAATGCACTGCGTCCTTTTTGGCCCTGGCGCAGGCGTTCGAGACGGGCGATTTGCCGTGCCGCGCGATAAAGCGCCGCGGGCTGGAAGTTCGAACCGCTGAGGATTGCCCCGTGCAGGCTGGCACTGTGGTGCAGCAGATAGCCTTGGGCGATGTAGCTGCCCATGCTGTGACCCAACAGCACGATCGGCACGCCAGGGTGCTGCTGGCCGATGTGCTGGTTGATGCAGGCCAGATCGCTCACGACCTTGCACCAGCCATCGTCATCGGCGAAATGCCCGAGGGTCCCGTTTTCGGCAGTTTTGCCATGTCCACGCAGGTCCGGCGCGCACACGCCATAGCCCTGGTCACAGAGCTTTTGCGCCAGGGGACCATAGCGACCGCTGTGTTCGGCCATGCCGTGGGCCAGCAGAATCATTGCCTTGAGGCTGCCGTCGGGAAGCCACTGGTTGACGAAGAGGCGGCTGTGGTCGCTCGTGGTCAGCCAGAAAGTGTCATGGATCATGGCGGTTCCTTTGCATGAGGCTGCCTGGTCGCAAACAGCTCGTTGCAGTTTATAGCGCATCCTTGGCTGGGCGTCTGATCAGCCTACGCCACGGCGAGTAGATTCATACGGTCAATGACGGCTGTGGGCATATTTGCCTGCTACGTCATAACTGCTAGTGTCCGTGAAGCTCCGCTTTTTGCATTTTTTTTGAAAAATGACAGAAAAGTGGCCCCGGATAGATTCAGGTAAAGAGGACAACAACAATGCAACCTGATTTCTGGAATGACAAACGCCCGGCCGGTGTACCCCTGGATATCGATCTGGGAACCTACAAGTCGGTGATCGAGGTGTTCGAGCGTTCCTGCAAGAAGTTTGCTGACCGCCCTGCGTTCAGCAACATGGGCGTGACCCTGACCTACGCCGAACTGGAACGCCAGAGCGCCGCCTTCGCCGGTTATCTGCAAGGCCACACCGACCTGGTGCCGGGGGACCGCATTGCGGTGCAGATGCCCAATGTCCTGCATTACCCGATTGCCGTGTTCGGCGCCTTGCGCGCCGGGCTGATCGTGGTCAACACCAACCCGCTGTATACAGCGCGGGAAATGCGCCACCAGTTCAAGGACTCCGGTGCCCGGGCGCTGGTGTACCTGAACATGTTCGGCCAGAAAGTCCAGGAAGTGCTGCCCGACACCGATATCCAGTACCTGATCGAAGCGAAGATGGGCGACCTGATGCCCACCGCCAAGGGTTGGCTGGTCAACACTGTGGTGAGCAAGGTCAAGAAGATGGTCCCGGACTATTCCTTGCCCCAGGCCGTTTCTTTCAAGAGTGCATTGCACATGGGCCGTGGCCTGGGTATCAAGCCGCTGAGCGTCGGCCTCGACGACATCGCCGTGCTGCAATACACCGGTGGCACCACGGGCCTGGCCAAGGGTGCGATGCTGACCCACGGCAACCTGGTGGCGAACATGCAACAGGCACGGGCCTGCCTCAGCCAGTCGGCCAGCGACGGTCAGCCGTTGTTGCGCGAAGGCCAGGAGGTGATGATCGCGCCGCTGCCGCTGTACCACATCTATGCCTTCACGGCGAACTGCATGTGCATGATGGTGACGGGCAACCACAACGTGCTGATCACCAATCCACGGGATATCGCCGGCTTCATCAAGGAACTGAAGAACTGGCGGTTCTCGGCGCTGTTGGGGCTGAACACGCTGTTCGTCGCGCTGATGGATCACCCGGACTTCAAGACTCTGGACTTCTCCAGCCTCAAGCTCACCAACTCTGGCGGCACTGCGTTGGTCAAGGCCACCGCCGAGCGTTGGGAGCAACTGACCGGATGCCGCATCACCGAAGGTTACGGCCTGACTGAAACTTCGCCGGTGGCCTGCACCAACCCCTACGGCAGCCAATCGCGGATCGGCACGGTCGGCATGCCGGTGCCGGGTACCACGCTGAAAGTCATCAGCGATGACGGCGTCGAACAACCGCTGGGTGAGCGTGGCGAACTGTGTATCAAAGGCCCGCAGATCATGAAGGGTTACTGGCAGAAACCCGATGCCACGGCCGAAGTGCTGGATGCCGAGGGCTGGTTCAAGTCCGGTGACATTGCGGTGATCGATCCGGACGGTTTCGTGCGTATCGTTGACCGCAAAAAGGACATGATCATTGTCTCGGGCTTCAACGTGTACCCGAACGAAATCGAAGACGTGGTGATGGCTCACCCGAACGTCGCCAACTGTGCGGTTATCGGTGTGCCCGACGAGCGGTCGGGGGAGGCGGTGAAGCTGTTCGTGGTGGCCCGTGAGGCAGGGGTCAGCCTTGAAGAGTTGAAGGCTTACTGCAAGGAGAACTTCACGGCGTACAAAGTACCGAAGCACATCGTGCTGCGTGAGTCGTTGCCGATGACGCCGGTGGGCAAGATTTTGCGGCGGGAGTTGCGTGATATTGCCTGATCTGTGAATGGCCGCGCTTCGCGCGGATCGCTGTAGGAGCAGCCGGTCGACGCTCGATTGCTCGCGAAGGTCGTGAACGATAACGCGCAAACCAGCTGCCCAGTGGCGGCTTCCGGTTTTTCGCGAGCAAGCTCGCTCCTACATTCATACATCGAAGCCCCGGTTTTCGTGGGCTATAGGGCTTTATAGGTTTTTTGCTCTAAAATGACCGCTTGCAAGTCTTGAGTCACAATTGTGACCGTAGAGGCCGATTTTGGCTCTAGTCGACCCTTGGCAAAGCTGCTACTCTCGGCGCGCTTTGTGACTTCTCGGCCTTCTATCAGCCAGATTCACCAATGACCAAACACCAATAATAATCGCATCAAATGCGGTGCTGAATTCGCGTTGCTGAGGAGTGGGCTTCCATGATCGAAGACTTTTGGAAGGATAAGTACCCAGCTGGGATTGCTGTCGACATCAATCCAGACGAGTATCCGAATATTCAGGCAGTGTTGAAGCAATCCTGCCAACGCTTCGCCAACAAGCCGGCATTCAGCAACCTGGGCAAGACACTCACCTACGGTGAACTGTACGAATTGTCCGGTGCGTTTGCCGCTTACCTGCAACAGCATACCGATTTGCAGCCTGGCGATCGAATCGCCGTGCAACTGCCCAACGTGTTGCAGTACCCGGTAGCCGTCTTCGGTGCAATCCGCGCCGGGCTGATCGTGGTCAACACCAACCCGCTCTACACCGCGCGGGAAATGGAACACCAGTTCAACGACTCCGGTGCCAAGGCCCTGGTCTGCCTGGCCAACATGGCGCACCTGGCGGAAACCGTGGTGCCGAAAACCGGCGTCAAGCACGTGATCGTCACCGAAGTCGCCGACCTGCTGCCGCCACTCAAGCGTCTGCTGATCAACAGCGTCATCAAGTACGTGAAGAAGATGGTGCCGGCCTATCACTTGCCCAAGGCCGTCAAATTCAACGACGTGCTGAGCAAAGGCCTGGGCCAGCCAGTGGCGGAAGCCAACCCGGCCAGCGGTGATGTTGCGGTACTGCAATACACCGGCGGCACCACCGGCGTGGCCAAGGGCGCGATGCTGACCCACCGCAACCTGGTGGCGAACATGCTGCAGTGCAAGGCACTGATGGGTTCCAACCTCAATGAAGGTTGCGAGATCCTGATCACGCCGCTGCCGCTGTACCACATTTATGCGTTCACCTTTCATTGCATGGCGATGATGCTGGCGGGCAACCACAACATCCTGATCAGCAACCCGCGCGACCTGCCGGCGATGGTCAAGGAACTGTCGAAGTGGAAGTTCAGCGGCTTCGTCGGCCTGAACACGCTGTTCGTGGCCCTGTGCAACAACGAAGGCTTCCGCAAACTGGATTTCTCTGCGCTGAAAGTCACCTTGTCGGGCGGCATGGCCCTGCAACTGGCCGCGGCCGAACGCTGGAAGGCGGTGACCGGTTGCGCCATCTGCGAAGGCTACGGCATGACCGAAACCAGCCCGGTGGCGACAGTGAACCCGATCCAACACATCCAGGTTGGCACCATCGGTATTCCGGTGCCGTCGACCCTGTGCAAAGTCATCAACGATGCCGGTGTCGAGCAGCCTCTGGGCGAAATCGGCGAACTGTGCGTGAAGGGTCCGCAAGTCATGAAAGGTTACTGGCAGCGCCAGGAAGCCACGGATGAAATCCTCGACAGCGAAGGCTGGTTGAAGACCGGTGACATCGCGCTGATCCAGCCCGATGGCTACATGCGCATTGTCGATCGCAAGAAAGACATGATCCTGGTGTCCGGTTTCAACGTGTACCCGAACGAGCTCGAAGACGTGCTGGCCACCTTGCCGGGCGTGCTGCAATGCGCGGCCATCGGTGTACCGGACGAGAAGTCGGGCGAGGCGATCAAGATTTTCATCGTTGCCAAACCGGGCGTGACCCTGACCAAGGAACAGGTGATGGAGCACATGCGCGCCAACGTCACCGGCTACAAGGTCCCGCGCTCCGTGGAGTTCCGCGATGCACTGCCGACCACCAACGTCGGCAAGATCCTGCGTCGTGAATTGCGCGATGAAGAGCTGAAGAAGATCAACGCGAAGAAAGCTACCGCGTAATCAACAAAAAGCCCCGCAGATGCGGGGCTTTTTGCATCTGTAGGAGCGAGCTTGCTCGCGATGGTCGTTAACGATAACGCGTGTTTACTGGTTAAACGCAGCGCTCTTGAATCCATCGTCGGAACGCCGCCCGGAGCAAGCTCGCTCCTACAAGCGAAACGGCGCGAAGTTGACGTTGGTGCCCGCCGGGCGCATGTCTTGCAGGAAGGAGTCCTTGTCGGCGCTCAGTTCCAGGCTCAATGCCGCCTTGCGCTTGCCTTCATTGCGCACCACCAGGCCTTCGAGCTTCTCGCGCAGGAACACGGTCGGCACTTTCAGGTGCAGCAGTTCGTCAGTGGCCGGCGTATGCATCAGCAGGTGAATCCACTCGTACTGACCCACGGCCAGGCGCGTCACCGGGAGATCGAACCACCAGATGTTGCGGTTACGGTTCAGTTCGGCGAAGTGGCAGTTGTTGACGCCAAGCACAGCACCGCCGAGTTCCTGGTTTCTGCGGGCAATGGCCTGCTTTTTATCGAGTTTCATAACGTTCCTACGGGATTGGATCTTCAGCGCCATGGCCTGAATGTGATGCGCATTCTCAGGGGTTGGCCCGCAAACATAAAGCGCAACCTGCACTGAACGATGAAATGTCGTGGTGAAATAAATGAAACTCCCTGCAAAAGCCCCTGGTCAACCTTGTGTAACGACTTTCCTGCATTGAAATGCCTTGAATGAAAAGAAGACGCGGCCATCTTCAGGTGGCCGTTTTTGTGTCAGCCTGAACTTGCACGCTGAATTTGTTTCAAACTCGCCAACTGGGCTACCTTGATGAAAGAAAACAGCCCCTGAGTCGCCACGACTTCAACCCAATCCGTATGCGGCGAATGGAGACGCGAATGATATTCCCGGACATGAGAGGCTTGCCCCTGCACCGTGTGATGATGCGCACGGTCACCGAGTTCATCGCCGACGAGATGTCGACCTATGCCTCGGCGCTGGCCTATCAAATGCTCTTTTCGCTGTTTCCATTCATCCTGTTCCTGATCGCCCTGATCGGTTTCCTGCATCTACCCGACTTCTTCTCCTGGCTGCGCCTGCAATCGGAACTCGTATTGCCGCCCCAGGCGCTGGAGCAGGTCAACCCGGTGATCGACCAGTTGCAGCAATCCAAGGGCGGCTTGCTGTCAGTGGGTATCGTGATAGCGCTGTATACCGCCTCCGCCGGCGTGCGGCTGATGATGAGCGCGATGAACGCCGCCTACGACGTGGTTGAAGGGCGCCCGCTGTGGAAACGCTTTCCGTTGTCGATCATCTACACCGTCGGCATTGCCGGCATGCTGCTGATCGCCGCGGCACTGATGGTGCTCGGGCCGCAGGTGATGAGCTGGATCGCTGCACAGGTCGGCCTTGAGTACTTCATCGTCACCCTCTGGACCATCGCGCGCTGGCCGGTGATCGTGATCCTGCTGATGGTCGCGGTGGCGTTGATCTACTACGTCATGCCGGACGTCAAACAGGAATTCCGCTTCATCACCCCAGGCTCAGTGCTGGCGGTGGTGGTATGGATCATCGCGTCCCTGGGCTTCGGTTTGTACGTCAAGGAGTTCGCCAACTACAACGCCATGTATGGCAGTATCGGTGCGATCATCGTGCTGTTGCTGTATTTCTACATTTCCGCCGCGGTGCTGCTGCTGGGCGCGGAGATGAATGCCGTGATCGAGCACATGTCACGAGAGGGCAAGGACCCTGGTGAAAAAGTGGCTGGCGAGCATGGTCCCGTCCATGAGGAAAAACACCACGTGTCGGGCCTGGGCCGCGATCACTCACACAAACCGACCATTGATGAAACCTGATCATGATTCGTGAAATTCTGAAAATGGGCGATGAGCGCCTGCTGCGCATTGCCCCGCCAGTGCCGGCCGAGATGTTCGACAGCCCCGAGCTGTGGCAACTGATCGATGACATGTTCCAGACCATGGAAAGTGTGGGGGGCGTTGGCCTGGCTGCTCCGCAGATCGGCGTCGACCTGCAACTGGTGATCTTCGGTTTCGAGCACAGCGAGCGTTATCCGGATGCCGAGGCCGTGCCGCAGACGATCCTGATCAACCCGTTGATCACACCGCTGAGCCCGACCCTGGAAGAGGGCTTCGAAGGTTGTTTGTCCGTGCCTGGCCTGCGTGGCGCGGTGCAGCGTTACCAGCAGATTCGCTACGAAGGTGTCGACCCCAAGGGCGAGCCCATCGTACGCATTGCCTCGGGGTTCCACGCACGGGTGGTGCAGCATGAGTGTGATCACCTGATCGGCCGCCTGTACCCGTCGCGCATCACCGACTTCAGCAAGTTTGGCTTCACCGAGGTGATGTTCCCGGACCTGGACCCCAACGCGGACGATTGACCCAAATCCACCACATTTGACCTTCATCAGGCTTGAGCAGGCGCCAACCCCATCGCAATCATCGGCTTGCTGCGCGCATAACGGCTCAAGCGTTCAACCATCGCGTAAGGCATCGGCGGATTGAAAGTAAACCCGCGTCGCTCATAAAACCCCCGCAAGTCCGGATGGCAGAACAACCACACCGGCAGTTCGCAATCCTTCACCGCGGCCGCAATCAACCCGGCGGCAAGCCCTTGTTCGCGGCAGGCCGGATCGACAAACAACCCGGTCAGCCAATGCCCGCCGGACACCGGACGCAAACACAGCACGGCAACAATCTGCTCACGCCGGGCCACCCACAGCTTTGCGTCGCGTACGGCTTTCATCGACGATTGGTGAGCGCGGTAGAATTTGTTCATCAATGGCCATAACGGCTCGTCGAGCAGGGTGAATTGGGTATCGGGCATGGTCTCGGACTGTCGGTGTGCAAAGCGGGCGATTATAAAAGAACGCGCGCGCCGGGATAGGTGTATACCTGATCTCACATCCCCATGAGTGGAGTACGCATCATGTCCAAAGGTATGGATTCAAAGAAATCGGCGAAAAAGAAACCGGTGAAAACCGCCATTGAAAAGCGCGCGGACAAGAAGGCCAAGAAGGTCGGTGTGTTCGGTCACTGATCCCGCGTTGATTGATCGCTCCCATGCAACATGGGAGCGATCCTCCAGAAAAAATCTGCAAGATTTCCCAAGGCCAATGCACAGAAGGGGACTGGTTCCCGATCTGAGCAACGCCATGCCCCATTACTTTGATAGCGCCCACCAAGAAGAAATCGAAACCCTGCGCCGACGCTTCACCGCGCGCACCGAATGGCCGACCTGGTTGCTGTTGATCGGTGTGTATGGCGGCTGGTTTGGCATCGTGTTGAACAGCCATCGATTGGGTTTGTGGTGGAGCACGCTGTTGCTGATTCCATTGCTGGTGCTGTGGTTATCCGTGCAACACGAACTGCTGCACGGCCATCCCACGCGCTGGCCAACCCTGAACAAAATCCTTGGCTACGCGCCGTTTGCCGTCTGGTATCCGTACACCTTGTACCGCGATAGCCATTTGCTGCATCACCGCGACGAAGACCTGACGATCCCCGGTCGCGATCCGGAAAGCCGTTACCTGAGCACCGGGCAGTGGCAGGGCAGTTCACCGCTGGTGCGCAGCCTGCACTGGCTGAACAAAACCGTGCTCGGCCGCTTTGCCTTGGGTGCACCGCTGGCCTTGCTGGCCTTGGTTCGGGAAGAACTGCAACGCCTGAGAGCGGGCGAGCGCCAGGCCTGGCTGATGTGGTTGAGTCACGGCTTGATGACCGGGTTGATGCTGCTGTTCATCGCGAGCTTCAGTGTGTTGCCAGTTTGGCATTACCTGTTTTTGATCAGTGTGCCGGCGCTGTCGATCGCCATGGTTCGCTCCTACTATGAACATCGACCTCATGCCGCGCCGGAGCAACGCACGGTGCTCAATGAAGCGGCGTGGCCGTGGCGCTGGCTGTTCCTGAACCTCAATTTTCATCTGGTGCATCACGAGTTGCCGGGGTTGCCCTGGTACGACTTGCCCCGCGCTTACCGGGCCCGCCGCGAGCAATGGCTGGCGCGCAGTGGCGGGTTTCTGGTGCGGGGTTATGGGCAGCTGTGGGGTGAACATGGAGTGAAGGCTATTGATAGCCCACAGCATCCGTTCCACTGATTTTTTTGCTAAACGCCTTCCCCCCCTGTGGGAGCGGGCTTGCTCGCGAAGGCGATTGGGCATCCAGCATTTAAGTGGACTGGCACACCGTATTCGCGAGCAAGCCCGCTCCCACAGGGGATTTTCATTGCATGGGACTATTTCGATGACCCAACACATCGCTGAACTGCTGATGTACACCGCCCCGGAACCCATCCATCAGGCCAACACACGCTGGTTGGCACGAATCCTCGAGCATCTGGGCGACACCCGCCGTGATGCCGAAGGCCTGTCCCTGATGCAGATGTGGTTGTCGCCGCACTTGCTGCTGACACAAACCTGCGGCTATCCGCTGATGACGGCATTGCGCGGCAAGGTCCGGGTGCTGGGGCGGCCTCGTTATGAGCTGCCGGACAGCAGCGGCGGCAATCATTGCAGCCTGATTCTGGGACGCATTGATGATGCACGGCCAACCCTGGCGGATTTTCGCGGCAGCCGAGGCGTGATCAATGGCCTGGATTCCAACAGCGGCATGAATCTGCTGCGCCACCGGTTGGCGCCGTTGCAACGTGACGGGCGGTTTTTTGCTCAGGTCGGCATCAGCGGCAGTCATCGTGAAAGCCTGCGCTGGTTACGCGAAGACCTTGCCGATCTGGCGGCCATCGACAGCGTGACCTTTGCCTATCTGGCACGCCATGCCGCAGAGGAAGTGGCTGGTTTGCGAGCGATTGCCCGCACTGCGCTCAGTCCTGCCTTACCGTTCATTACCGCCGCGACGGTCAGCGATGAGCAGGCTGAAGAGCTGCTAAGGGTGATGAACCTGGCGTTGCGCGAACTGCCGGAGGTTGCCGAAATCCTCGGTTTGCCAGAGGTACTGCCCGCCAGCGAAAGCGACTATCAGGTTGTGCTCGATTATCAGCGTGAAGCCGAGACGTTGGGGTATGGGGATTTGCGATAGGACGCAATAAAGCTTTAATTTCAAAATAGAATATAAAAATAAGTTTTAAGTATTATTAATGAATAAGGCTCCTTGCTAGGATTCGCCTCACCGGACCACCGGACATTCAGCGACCCCTAACCCAGGAGCCCCTATGTCCGGCGCCGATATTCTTCATCGCAAACACGTGGACGGCCTGTTCCGCGCACACTACCACTGGCTCTGCAAACGCCTGCGTCAGTCTCTGAACGATGCCGCCGCTGTCGAAGACATTGCCGGCGAAACCTTCGTGCAACTGCTCCAGGCCCCTGGCCTGACGGCAATCCGTGAACCCCGTGCCTTGCTCACCACCATCGCCCAGCGCCTGCTCTATCAGCGTTGGCGCCGAGGGGGGCTGGAGCGCCGGTATCTTCAGCAACTGCAACAGGCCGAGCCGATCCACGCCGAATCGCCGGAGGTACTGGCTCAGGTGTCCCAGACCCTGAGCCGTGTGGATCGCAGTCTTCAACGGCTGCCAGGCAAAGTCCGCTCGACCTTCCTGCTGTCGCGGATCGACGGCCTGACCTATCCGCAAATCGCCGCGGTGCTGGGCATCTCGCTGCGTTCGGTCAGCGACTACATGACCCGTTCCCAGGCCCTGTGCGACCGGCACAGCGCCAATCAATTCCTGAACAGCCCACTCCAGAACAAGAGGTCCGCATGAGATCGATCAAAACCCTGCTCGGCAGTTCGCTGCTGGCCCTGAGCCTGTTGTCCCACCCGGCATCGGCCACGGAAAAAGTGGCACCTATCCACTTTGGCGATATCACCTGGGAAAGCGGCAGTTTCATCACGGAAATCCTGCGCCTGATCGTTGAAAAAGGTTACGGCTACCCGACCGACACGCTGCCGGGCAGCACCGTCAGCCTTGAAGCGGCGCTGGCGAAAAACGATATTCAGGTCATCGGTGAAGAGTGGGCCGGACGCAGTCCCGCCTGGGTCAAGGCGGCGGCGGAGGGCAAGGTGTTCGGCCTCGGCGATACGGTCAAAGGCGCCACTGAAGGCTGGTGGGTGCCGGAGTACGTGATCAAGGGCGATCCCGAGCGCGGCATCAAGCCCTTGGCTCCGGAGCTGAAATCCGTTGCTGATCTGGCGAAGTACAAGGACGTGTTCCGTGACCCTGAAGACCCGAGCCGTGGACGTTTCCTCAACAGCCCGACTGGCTGGACCTCGGAAATCGTCAACAGCCAGAAACTCAAGGCCTATGACCTGACTGCCAGCTACGTCAATTTCCGCACAGGGTCCGGTGCCGCACTGGATGCCGAGGTGGCGTCGTCGATCCGTCGTGGCAAACCGGTGCTGTTCTACTACTGGTCGCCGACACCGCTGTTGGGGCGTTTCAAACTGGTGAAACTCGACGAACCGCCGTTCGACGCTGAAGCCTGGAAAACCTTGGCCGACGCCAACAACCCGAACCCCAAAGGCACGCGCTCGATGCCGGCGAGCCTGGCCATCGGCGTATCGGCACCGTTCAAGGCGCAATACCCGGACCTGGTGACGTTCTTTGAAAAGGTCGATTTGCCGATCGATCTGTTGAACCAGACCTTGGGCCAGATGAGTGAAAAGCGGCAGAAACCCCGTGAAGTCGCCGAAGCGTTTTTGCGTGAACAGCCGCAGGTGTGGAAGGGCTGGGTGCCGGGGGAGGTGGCCATCAAGGTGAGTGCCAACCTGTAGTTTTGTAGTGTCTGGAAGGTAGCCATCGCGAGCAGGCTCGCTCCCACATTGGGTCGGTTGTGCCCACAAATCCCGTGGTCAACAAAGATACCCTGTAGGAGCGAGCCTGCTCGCGATTGATCTCAAGTCTTACGCCAACTCGGCGGCCAACGCCGCTTTCACCGCCGGCCGCTGATCCACCCTGGCTTGAAACCTTGCCAACGCCGGCCACTCATTCAATTCAATGTCGAACAACCGAGCCCAACGCAGCACCGTAAACAAATACACATCAGCAATGCTCAACCCGCCCGCCATCAAGTAATCCTGCCGCTCCAGCGTCTGGTTCAACACGGCAAAACGCTTGAACAGTTTCTCCTTGATCAGCGCTTTCACCTCTTCGGTAAATCGAGCGTTGAACAGCCAGCCGAGCCCGCCGTGAATCTCCGTCGAGATGAAGTTCAGGCATTCCTGCAACCGTACTCGCTCGAATGTCCCCTGCACTGCGGCCAGTTTCGCTTGCGGCCGCAGATCAGCCAGGAATTGCAGAATCGCCGGCCCTTCGGTCAGCACTTCGCCGTTATCCAGTTGCAAGGCAGCGACGTAACCCTTGGGGTTGATGGCGAGAAAGTCGTCGCCGTTGGCCGTGGTTTTGCTGATGTTGTCGACGCGGATCAATTGGAAAGGCAGTTCCAGTTCACGCAGCACGATATGCGGCGCCAGCGAGCAGGCTTGGGGGGCGTAATACAGCTTCATCGGGCGGGCTCTGGTTGTGGATTTACGCCAGTGTCATAGTGCGCGGCGCCCCCGGTAAAATTAATCTTTCAGAAAGCTGCCATAAGGAAAGCTACTGCCATGATGAACCTGATGCACTGGCGAATGGTGGTGGCCGTGGCGGATACCGGCAACATCACCCGAGCCGCCGAACGGGTCGGCATGACCCAGTCAGGCGCCAGCCAGGCCCTGGCCTTGATCGAGGAAACCCTCGGTGTTCAATTGTTCACCCGGGAAAACCGCCAGACGTTGCCGACAGCCATCGGCCTGCCGGTTATCGAGCAGGCACGGACCATGCTCGGTGCGCTACAAGCCATTCGCAGCACCGTCGAGGCCGCAAAAGGTGTTGAACGCGGGACGATTCGCCTGGCCAGTTTTCCCATGGTACTGGCGACCTTTCTGCCGCCGTTGCTGCGTCAGTTCAATCGGCTTTACCCCGGCATTGAGGTGGTCGCACTGGAGGTCAGCGATGACGAAGTGGAAACCCTGCTCGGCGCGGGGTTGGTGGATGTTGGCGTGGTGCTCAATCCGTCTGCCGAGCGCAAGGCCAGTCCTTTGGGACGCGATGCCTGGATGGCGGTATTGCCCGGGGGCCATCCGCTGGCGCGGCGTTCCCATGAAGAAGGCGTCTGCCTCGAAGAGTTGGTGACGCAACCTTTTGTACTGGCCACGGGCGGTTGTTCGACCAATGCGCGAAGCCTGGCTGCCGATGCGGGGCTGCAACTGCAGGATGTGCGCGTCGAGGTCCGCGAATGGAGCAGTGCGTTCACCCTGGTGCGGGAAAACATCGGCGTGAGCCTGGTGCCGGAGATGACGCTGCCGGGCAATCGGCAAGGTTTGCGCGTCGTACCGGTGTTGCCGCGGATCGAGCGCGAGTTTGCCTTGGTGGTCGCGACGAACAAACCGCCGTCGGCGGCGGTGCAGGCGCTGCTGGACATGCTCGACGGACGGTAACCCCCGACAAGCCGCTGGACTGATTTCGTCCTCAATGCTGGCCGACTAGTGGCCTTGCAAACCTGAGGTTGCCTTGCTGTGTGGCGATCCAGGCGGCAACCTGCGGCCATTCAAGGCAAGCCATTGCAGCAATGCTTCAGGAAACCGGGGTGTTGCGCCAGGCGTTTGAAATATTCATCGACGGCGGGGTAGTCAGGACGGTCGATCGGCGTCATCAGCCAGCGATTGACCGACAAACCGATGACAACGTCGGCCAAAGTAAACTGTGGTCCGGCGACATACGCCTTGGTGGTCGCGAGTTGATGTTCGAGGATGCCCATCTTCTGGTTCCAGCCGCGGATGCCGACTTCGAGGCGATGCGCGTCCTGGAACTCCGGGTCCTTGCGCACCAGCGCCATGAACGCATAACTCCACGACGGATTGAGCTCGGTGGCTTGCCAGTCCATCCACTGTTCCACCCGGGCGCGTGCCGCCGGTTCACCAGGCAGCAGCTCGTGGTGGTGTTGGTGTTTGCCGGCCAGATAGCGGCAGATGGTATTGGATTCCCACAACACGCCGGCTTCATCGATGATCACCGGCACCTGTGCGTTGGGATTGAAGCGCAGGAACTCGGGGCTGTGGGTGGACGCGAAGCCACTGCCCCAGTCCTCGCGTTCGTAGGTTATGCCCAGCTCCTCACAGGTCCACAGGACTTTTCGGACGTTGATGGACGAGGCTTTGCCGAGAATCTTCAGTGTGTGTTCCATTTGAGCTGCTCCATCGCGTATGGCGTAGGTGTAATTGTAGGAGTGGTCTGTAGGAAAGGCGTTTCGGCAGGTTTCCGCTGCCTACGATTTATTGCGTCATTGCCTACAACTACGCCAGAATCCGCCGGCTTGTGCGCCTGGTATCCGGACTCTATCGTTCCGCGTCGCTGCAAATTCAGCGATCGGGTCTAGCAGCCTGGATACTTTAGGCGCATAGCGTCCACCACTCATGAACAGGTGTTTTTTATGCCTGTCAGTTCATGTTATGGCGGCTGTGCGCGGGAAGACCTTCGGGTCTACCGGGTTCTAGAGTCCTGGTCTGCTAGCCCGCGCATGGCTGCCACCTTATTTTCGTCTAGCAGCGAATCGTGGCAGCTCCATCACTCTAGGAGCATCACCATGTTCAAACCCACGCCGAACCCCCCACGCAATCCCAGCCCAATGTTCTCCATCTCACCCGGCATCAATAACGAAACTCTGTTGGCGCACGCCTGCGAGTCGTTGGCCTCGGCGAGCGTCATGACCAATGACTTTGCTGCTTTTCTGGAAGGTAGCCAGCGCAATACGGCATTGGCGATCGCACAGATCATCATGCTGGCCGAGTTGGCGGTGAACCGGGTACTGGATAACCTCGATCCGCAGGACTAAACACAGAGCGAGGGCGAGAGGCTTTCCCTGTGGCGAGGGGGCTTGTCGGAACGCCGCACCGCCCCGTTCGGCTGCGAAGCAGTCGTAATCCAGTTTATGGGTTTTACCTGTATGACCGCGGCGTCTGTTTTTGGGGCTGCTTCGCAACCCAACGGGGGCAAGCCCCCTCGCCACAGTGGTTTGTGTCGCGTCTACGTACTCTCCCGCACCTTCAACTCAAACCCCATGTCCTGCACCGGCTTGGCCACGGTGTTGCCGGCCATCAGCGTCAGCATCTGCTCCGCCGCGCGGCGGCCGATGGCTTCGCGCGGGGTGTTGATGCTGCTCAGGCGCGGGACCATGTGTTCGGACATGGGCAAGTCGTTGAAGCCGAGGATCGCCACCTGCTCGGGGATCTTGACCCCATTGCGCATGGCTTCGAGCAAGGCGCCCTGGGCCAGGTCGTCGTTACCGAAGAAGATCGCATCGACATCCGGATGACTGGCCAGCAGTTGCAGGAACAGTTCGCCGCCGAGGCCGACGGAGGATGAGCGGGGCGTCAGCACTTCCAGGTCCGGGTCATACAGACCGGCCTTTTGCAGGGCTTTGCGGAAGCCTTCGCCGCGCAGCAAGGTGCGCTGATCCAGTTGCGCGCCGATGTAGGCCAGGCGTTTGCGGCCGCGGGACAGCAAGTGTTCGGCAGCTGTTTCACCGGCCGCCAGTTGCGAAAAGCCAACGCAATTGAGCCCGGCGGCGCTGTCCAGCTCCATCATGTACACACACGGAATATTGCTGGCCTCGATCATCCGCCGCGAACTTTCGGTGCGGTCGAAACCGGTCAGTAACAAGCCGCGCGGCTGATAGGCCATGTAGTTGCGCAGCAGGTTTTCTTCTTCATCACGGGAGTAATGGAAGTTGCCGATCAGCACTTCGAAGCCCTTGGGGCGCAAAACCTGATGGATGGCTTCCAGGGTGTCGATGAACAAAAGGTTCGACAACGACGGCACCAACACCACCACCGATTGGCTCTGGGCCGAGGCCAGGGCGCGGGCGGCAGGGTTGACCACATAGTTGAGTTCCAGCGCGGCTTTCTGCACTTTTTCCACCAGCTCGGTGGCCACGGTGCTGACGCCGCGCAAGGCGCGGGAGGCGGTGATCGGGCTGACGCCGGCCAGTCGGGCCACTTCGTTCAGGGTAGGGCGGCCAGTGGTGCGGGTATTTTTATCGTTTTTAGTTGGATTCATCGACGGCTTGCCAAACAAAATTCAAGGCACTAAGGTAGCGCTGTCTCGATGCAGCTGCAAATGCGTGAGCGAGGGTTCGCCTGATCCTCGCTTTTTGGTGTTGAGACCTAACCTGCTGCAACCCACAAAATGACAAGAAAGGCGTCGGCAACATCTGCTTTTGATCTAGTGTCATAACTGGCAAAGGTAGCGCTGTCTGCGCGCTGAGGTGTTACATGAATCATCCCATCACCGCCCTGGTCATCATGGGCGTTGCCGGTTGCGGCAAGACGTGCGTCAGCGAGGCCCTGTGCCATTTGAGCGGCGCCACGGCCATTGAAGGCGACTCTTTTCACCCTGCCGCCAACATCGAAAAGATGAGCGCGGGTATTCCCCTGAACGATGAAGACCGTGCCGGCTGGCTCGACAGCCTGTGCGATGAACTGCGCCGTGTCGACGCCAAGGGCCAGCGCCCGGTGCTGACCTGTTCGGCGCTCAAGCACGTCTATCGCGAACGTCTGCGCAGTGCCTTGCCGGGCCTGGGTTTCGTGTTCCTTGAGTTGACCCCCGAAGTGGCCGCCGACCGTGTGTCCCATCGGCCAGGCCACTTCATGCCGTCGACCCTGATCGACAGCCAGTTCGCCACCCTCGAATCGCCCGTCGGCGAGCCGTTGACCCTGGCGCTGGATGCTTCGACCCATAGCGTCGAGCAACTGGCGGCGCAGGCTCATGCCTGGTGGCAGGCGAACGGCCTGAAGCAGGCGGTATGACTGTGTTTGCAAAGACAGCGCTGTCCTCACGACTTCTGATCAACCCGCTTTAATAACAACAACAACCAGGAGACACCCCTAATGTTTGGCATGTCCCACGAGACGTTCCTGCTGCTCGATGCAGTGGTCACGGTGATCGGGCTTATCGTCCTGATCACCAAGTTCAAGTTGCACCCATTCCTCGCACTGATCATCGCCGCAGCCTTCCTCGGGCTGACCTCCGGCATGCCGATCGGCACCATCATCAAGGCGTTCCAGGACGGCTTCGGTGGCGTGCTTGGCTTTGTCGGCATCATCCTCGCGCTGGGCACGATGCTCGGCAAAATGATGGCCGAATCAGGCGGTGCGGATCAAATTGCGCAGACGTTGATCCGCGCCTTCGGCAAGGACAAGGTGCAGTGGGCGATGATGTTCGCCGCGTTCCTGGTCGGCATTCCGCTGTTCTTCGAAATCGGCTTCGTGTTGCTGATTCCGCTGGTGTTCATCGTGGCCCGCCGCACCGGCGTGTCGATCATCAAGATCGGTATCCCGCTGCTGGCCGGTCTGTCCGCGGTACACGGCCTGGTGCCGCCGCACCCGGGTCCGCTGCTGGCCATCGGCGTGTTCGGTGCCGACATCGGTAAAACCATTCTTTATGGTCTGATCGTTGCGCTGCCAACCGCCATCATCGCTGGCCCGATCTTCGGTACGTTCATTGCCAAGCACATTCCTGGTCATCCGAATCAGGAACTGGTGGATCAACTGGTGCGCGATGAGGATGCAGGCGATCTGCCTAGCTTCGGCATTACCCTGATCACTGTGCTGTCACCCGTGTTCCTGATGTTGCTCAAGACCTTTGCCGATGTGGTGCTGCCAGACGGCAACTTCTTTCGCACCTTCATGGACCTGATCGGTCACCCGATCTCGGCTCTCCTGCTGGCGTTGCTGCTGTCGCTATACACCTTCGGCTACAAGCAGGGCATCGGTTCGCAACAGATGCTCAAATGGCTGGATGCGAGCCTTGCGCCGACCGCCGCGATCATCCTGATCATCGGTGCCGGTGGTGGCTTCAAGCAGATGCTGGTAACCAGCGGTGTAGGTGATGTGATCGGTCACATGGCGGTGGCTGCACAGATCTCGCCGATCCTGCTGGCCTGGCTGGTGGCAGCGGTGATTCGTATCGCGACCGGTTCGGCGACCGTGGCGACCATTACCGGTGCCGGTATCGTAGTGCCGGTGGTGGGGATGATTCCGGGCGTGAACCGCGAGCTGCTGGTGCTGGCCACTGGTGCCGGTTCGTTGATCCTGTCCCACGTTAACGACGCCGGTTTCTGGCTGGTCAAGCAGTACTTCAACATGACCGTGGCTGAAACCTTCAAGACCTGGACCGCGATGGAAACCATCCTCTCCGTGGTTGGCCTGGGCTTTATCCTGTTGTTGTCGCTGTTCGTTTAAGCGATTCGGCAGGCACAAAAAAACCGCAGCGATGCGGTTTTTTTGTGGGTGAAAGGTTGACCCTGTTCTTTGTGGCGAGGGGGCTTGCCCCCGTTGGGCTGCGAAGCGGCCCCAAATCCAGTCATCGCAGTTCTTCAGGTAAGACGCGGTTTCAGGAATTACGACGGCTTCGCCGCCGAACGGGGGCAAGCCCCCTCGCCACAGTTTGTGAGTTTCACAGAGCTATGTGTCAGGCGTTGGTTTTCTGTGCCAACCCATCCGCCCGGAACATCCCGCGAATCCCGCGTACAGCCTGACGAATCCGGTCCTGGTTTTCGATCAGGGCAAAGCGCACGTGATCATCGCCGTACTCGCCAAACCCGACACCCGGCGAGACACACACCTTGGCTTCGGCCAGCAGTTTCTTGGCGAACTCCAGCGAGCCCAGGTGCGCATAAGCCTCGGGAATCTTCGCCCAGACGTACATCGAGGCTTTCGGGTTTTCCACCATCCAGCCCAGTTCATGCAGGCCCTTGACCAGCACGTTGCGTCGCTGCCGATACTGCTCGGCGATGTCGCGCACGCATTGCTGGTCGCCTTCAAGCGCAGCGATGGCCGCCACTTGCAGCGGGGTGAAGGTGCCGTAGTCGTGGTAGCTCTTGATCCGCGCCAGGGCGTTGACCAGTTCCGGGTTGCCGACCATGAAGCCAATGCGCCAGCCGGCCATGTTGTAGCTCTTGGACAGGGTGAAAAACTCCACCGCAATGTCCTTGGCTCCCGGCACCTGCATGATCGACGGGGCTTTCCAGCCGTCGTAGACGATGTCGGCGTAGGCCAGGTCGTGCACTACCAGCACGTCGTACTGCTTGGCGAGGGCAATGACGCGCTCGAAGAAATCCAGCTCCACGCACTGCGCGGTGGGGTTGGACGGGAAACCGAGGATCATCATCTTCGGCTTCGGAATCGAGCCGCGAATGGCCTGCTCCAGTTCAGCGAAGAAATCCACGCCCGGCACCAGCGGCACCGACCGCACCTGGGCGCCGGCAATCACCGCGCCGTAGATGTGAATCGGGTAGCTCGGGTTCGGCACCAGCACGGTGTCGCCCTGATCCAGGGTCGCCAGCATCAAGTGCGCCAGGCCTTCCTTGGAGCCGATGGTGACGATGGCTTCGCTTTCCGGGTCGATGTCGACCTTGTAGCGATCCTTATACCAGTTGGAAATCGCCCGGCGCAGGCGTGGAATACCCTTGGAGGTGGAGTAACCGTGGGTGTCTTCGCGCTGGGCCACCGTGACGAGTTTTTCGACGATGTGCGGCGGCGTGGCGCCGTCGGGGTTGCCCATGCTCAAGTCGATGATGTCTTCGCCACGACGACGGGCGGCCATCTTCAATTCGGCGGTGATGTTGAAAACGTAAGGGGGGAGTCGATCTATGCGCGCAAAGCGGCGCGGCGAACCTTGTTCGGCCATTGTTGCCTCGGATAACGTAAGCGCCCGGAACCGTCCGAGCGACGCAGGTCTGCGGTGACCTGTGGCGGAATGTAAGGGCAGCTGTGGCAGACTGTCCAGCCTCAATGTAAACAAATTTGTCCGAAGGATAGGGTTCGATGGAATTTACCAGCGGCTTCTTGCTGAGCATCTCGCTGTGCCTGGACATCGGCGTGGCCAATATCGCGATGATCACCCTGGCCATGCAACGCGGCTATTTCCAGGGCTTTGCGCTGGGGCTCGGGACCTGTGTCGGCGACCTGATCTACGCGGTACTGGCGCTGGCCGGCATGACCGTGTTGCTGCAGTACGAAAGCGTGCGTTGGGTGTTGTGGATCGGTGGCTCGGCGCTGCTGGTGTACTTCGCGGCGAAGATGATCTATTCGGCGATTCACCACGAGTCGCTGCTGGCCGAGACGGCGGAGGTCGGGAACAACTCCCACCGCAAGGAGTTCTTGCGCGGGATCTTTCTCGCCATGTCTTCGCCCAGCGCCATTCTCTGGTTCGCCGCAGTGGGCGGCACCCTGATCGCCCGTTCCGGTGGCGGTGGCCCGCTCAGTTCGGCACTGTTTCTCGGCGGCTTCCTCTGTGCCGGGCTGCTCTGGTCGACATGCTTGTGCTTCGCCGCGAGCCATGGCGGCAAGTTGCTGGGCGACAAATTGCTGCGTTATTCCTATATGGCATCGGCGGCGATCTTCTGCTATTTCGCGGTCTACGTGATCCTATCGGGTTACAACGAGTTCGTTGGCGCCGCTGCCGTCGAGCAATTGCACGCACTGTAATTGGGCGAATCGGGTTTGGCTTCTATACTCCCAGCCGAACCCATTTTTATGCGTCAGGAGTCGAGTCATGGATGAGTTAGCACGCGTCGAACTGACGCAGCCACGCTTTGAACACGGGCACTTCCTGCTGATTGCAGGGCTGGGCGGAACATTTACCCAACAAACCGTTCAAGACATTCCCGAACTCTGGGAGAAGTTCAACCCGCATCTGGGCCAAATTCCGGGTCAAAAAGGCGAAGTCACTTACGGTGTCTGCTGCAATTTCGACGGCAAGGGCGGCTTCGATTACATCGCAGGGGTCGAGATCAGCAAGCTCGACGACTTGCCGGAAACCTACCGCTGGGTTGAAGTGCAACCCCAGTATTACGCGGTGTTCGAGCACAAGGGGGCGCTGGATACTTTGCCGCAGACCTTTCGCTACATCTTCGACACCTGGCTGCCACAGTCCGGACACCAGGCGCTGGACGCCCCGGAATTCGAACGCTACAGCGAAGACTTCAACCCCAAGCTCAACACTGGCAAGCTGGAAATCTGGCTGCCGATCAAGGCGTGACACGTGTATCGAGAGGCGGATCAGCCGATTCGTCTCTCGATGTCCCACGGCGGCTGATTTATCATCCCCAGCCTTTCCCACGCTGATTCCGAGCTGCCATGAACACCGTCATCCGCAACGTCACCCCCGCCGATCTGGACCGCTGCTATGCCATCGAAACTGTTGCCTACGAAGGTGACGAAGCCGCGACCCGCGAGAAGATCGCTACCCGCATCGCCACCTGGCCCGAGGGGTTTATCGTCGCGGAAGTGGACGGGGTTGTCGCCGGATTCATCAACTCCGGTGCGGCGCTTCAGGTGGAAATGTCGGACGAGGCGTTCAAGGAACTGATCGGCCACGACCCGGCGGGGCCGCACGTGGTGATCATGTCGGTGGTGGTGCACCCGGATTATCAGGGCCAAGGCCTGGCCAAGCGCCTGATGGGCGAATTCATCGAGCGTATGCGTGGGATGGGCAAGGTCACCATCAATCTGATGTGCAAGGAACGGCATATTCCGTTGTATGCCGGTTTCGGCTTTGCCTATATCAAGCCTTCGGCGTCCGACCATGGCGGCATGGCGTGGCATGAGATGGTGCTGGCGTTGTAAGCCACACTGAAGAACCCCTGTGGGAGCGGGCTTGCTCGCGAAGAGGCCGGTACATTCAACATCACTATTGACTGATACACCGCTTTCGCGAGCAAGCCCGCTCCCACAGGGGCGCAGTTGTGTCAGCAATATCTGTAGCGGCTATTGAGCAGTCAAAACACCAACCCCATCCGCCGCTCATAACCGATCCGGCCCTTGTACGCCTCGCCACTGTCGACAAAGCCAAACCTGGTGTACAGGGCGATGGCGGCTTCGTTGTCGGCATCCACCGACAGCTCCAGCCCCCTGATTTCCGGCCAGGCCAGGCGTGCCGCCTCGGGCAGCGCTTGCAGGCAGGCCTTGCCGTAGCCCTTGCCCTGGGCGCGCTGATCGACCTGTAGCGCATGCAGCGTGGCGCTGTGTTCATCGGCCCAGGCCGGCAACACCGGCGGGCGCTTTAGCAGCAGGAACGCGACGGGCACATCCTCGGCCAGCAGGGCAAATCCCTTGACGCCGGGTCCGGGCTTGGACAACAACGTGTGCAATGCGCCGTGAATGTCACCCGAGAACCTGATTTGCTCCGAATGCACTTCGATGGCCTCGACCTGTTGGCGCTGCAGCGTGTTCAGGCTTTCATAAGGCACGAGTCGGGCTGTCACTGGAGTGTCCTGTTTCCAACTGAAAATGAACCTCGGATTCTAGCGAGTTTGGCGTTATGGATTATTTTTATTTCGTCTGTCGATTTGCCGGATCGCCAGACGACTAAGGGTGTCTTCTTAGTAAAAACCACGGAGAACCACCATGAATGCACAAACCCAGATCCAGAACCTCATCGAAACCTATCGCCAGGCCGTGATGGCCAAGGACGTGGATAAGGTCATGACCCTGTACGCCGACGACATCGTCTCGTTCGACGCGGTCAAGGCCCTGCAATTCAAGGGCAAGGAGGCGTACCGCGCGCATTGGGAAGATTGCATGAAAATGTGCCCCGGCCCGCACATTTTCGAGTTCCAGGACATCCGCATCGAGGCGTCCCAGGAGATCGCCTTCGCCCATTGGCTGGCCCATTGCGGCGGCACCAACGACAAGGGCGAAACCCAGGCCTGCTGGATGCGCGGCAGTGCGTGCTATCGCCAGGAAGACGGGTTGTGGCAGATCGTCCATGAGCACTGGTCGGCGCCGTTCGACATGATGAGCGGCACCGTCCTGTTCGATCTGAAACCCTGATCGATGTTATTTGTCGGGGCGCCGCGTCAAATGGCCAATCCACGGCCATAGTTGATCCGTTCGAATCAGGAGACGTTCATGAAGTATTTATGCTTGGTCTACAGCGATGAGCGCCTGCTGCATTCGCTACCGGAAAGCCCGAAGGACGAAGAGTGCATGGCCTATGCCGAGTCGATCCAGGGCAGCGGCCGGATGGTCGCCGCCGAGGCGCTGGAGTCGGTGCAGACCGCCACCACGGTGCGCATGCGCAACGGCAAGATGTCGATCACCGACGGGCCATTCGCTGAAACCAAGGAGCAGTTGGCCGGTTTTTATCTGATCGATGCCAGGGACCTCAACGAAGCCATCCAGGTCGCCGGGAACATTCCGGCGGCCCGGGTTGGCAGTGTCGAAGTGCGCCCCGTCCGGCAGTTGAATCCTTAAGATGCCGGGGCTGCCGGTTCAGGCGCAGGTCGAGCGGGTCTATCGCGAAGACTCGCGGCGGATTCTTGCGACCTTGATTCGCTTGCTGGGGGATTTCGACCTCGCCGAAGAGGCCTTGCATGAAGCGTTTTTCATCGCCGTCGAACGCTGGCAGCGTGACGGCGTGCCGAACAATCCGCGGGCCTGGCTGGTGTCCACCGGGCGCTTCAAGGCCATCGATGCCTTGCGTCGGCGCGCACGTTTTGCCGCGTCGCAGCCCTTGCTGATCGCGCAACTGGAGGCGCTGGAGCAGGCCGACTGGAGTGATGAAGACGTGGAAGACGATCGCCTGCGGCTGATCTTCACTTGCTGCCACCCGGCCTTGGCGGCGGACGCGCAAGTGCCGCTGACGCTGCGGGAAGTCTGCGACCTGACCACGGAAGAAATCGCCCGGGCCTTTCTCTCGGCCCCGGCCACCATCGCCCAGCGCATCGTGCGCGCCAAGGCGAAGATTCGCGATGCGAAAATCCCCTATCAAGTGCCGACACTCGCTGAGTTACCCGAGCGTCTGGACAGCGTATTGCGGGTGATTTACCTGGTGTTCAACGAGGGGTACTCGGCGTCCATCGGGGCCGAACTGATCCGCGAGGATTTGACCCGCGAAGCGATCCGTCTCGGCCGGTTGCTGGTGGAGCTTTTGCCGGAGCCGGAGGTGATGGGCTTGCTGGCGTTGATGCTGTTGCACGAGTCGCGCCGCCCGGCCAGGACCTCGGCGAGCGGCGAGCTGATTGTGCTGGACGAACAGGACCGTTCGCTGTGGGACGCCGGGTTGATCAGCGAAGGCTGCACGCTGATCGAACAGGCGCTGACCATGGGACGATTCGGACCTTATTGCCTGCAAGCGGCGATCGCGGCGGTACACGCCGAAGCCCCGACGGCGGGGGAAACCGATTGGCCACAGATTGTCGGCCTGTATGACGTCCTGCTGCGGGCGGTGCCGTCACCGGTGATCGAGTTGAATCGTGCGGCGGCGATTTCGCAACGCGATGGTCCACTGGCGGGGCTGACGCTGGTCGACGCCATTCTGGAGCGGGGAGAACTGCTCGACTACCACCTGGCGCATTCGGCGCGGGCGGAGTTTTGTCGGCAACTGGGCCGCAAGCAAGAGGCGCGGGCGGCATGGAAGCGGGCTCTGGCGTTGACCCGGCAAGAGCCGGAGCGGCGGTTTATCGAAGAGCGGCTCAAGGCGTTGGATTGATGCGGCAGTTCTGGCCTCTTCGCGAGCAAGTCGGATCGCCGCGCCGCTATTCCAGCATCTTGCCCAGCAACCAACTCCCCGCCGGCCCCGGCGGATTCAGCCGCGACCACAACGCATCCACCGACACCGTTTTCGGCCAGCCGCGCACCACCAGTTCCTGCAACGTGCCGGGCCCGAACCGCTCGACCAGCCAGCGGGGCAGCGGCGCCCAGCCGAATCCGCCCTGGGCCATTTCCAACAGCATCAGATAACTCGGCGCCGACCAGACGCGGCCCTTCGCCCGACTTTCATAGGGATTGATGATGGTGGCCAGACGCAGTTCGCGGTGCTGCTGCAGTACGTCCCGGTCGACGTAGTCCAACGTCGCCAACGAGTGTGCCGGGGACACGAACAAGGCGATTTCCGTGCGCTCGTCCACCGTCGAGCTGACCAGGTCCGGCGGGTAGCTGTCCTGCATTTCGGCGAAGGCAATCTGTGCCCGGCCGCTTTGTACCAGGGACATCAGGTCATCGCATTCGGCGATCAGGCATTCGAGTTCCAGGTCCGGGTAACGCTGCTCGAAGGCACTCAGGGCAGCTTCGAAGCGGTCCGACTGATAGGTATCGGACAGCGCCACCGTCAGCTTCGCTTCCACCCCTTGGGACAGTTGGCTGGCGGCTATTTCCAGGCGACTGGTGGCGGCCAGGATGTCTTCGGCCCGTTGCAGCATGACGTGCCCGGCCGGGGTCAGGCCGGGCTTGCGGCTGCTGCGGTCGAACAGCGTCAGGTTCAGGTCGATTTCCAGGCTGGCCACCGCTGCGCTGATGGTCGACTGACTGCGGCCGAGCTTGCGTGCCGCGGCGGAAAACGAGCCTTGGGTCGCGGCTTCGACAAACGCCAGCAACACTTCGTGAGAGGCCATGAACTATCGCCTTGATCGATGGTTATTGGTTATGAAGTATCGGCGTGATGACAGATCATGGCAACCACAGTCACTCAAGGGAGTTCGGCCATGAGCGCCAACAAATCCATTACTGAACGTATTTTTCAAGCCATCGGCTTCGAACTGCTGGCCATCCTGATCTGTACCCCGTTGCTGGCCTGGATCATGGACAAACCGATGTTGGACATGGGTGCTGTGACCATCGCCATGGCTGCACTGGCCCTCGCCTGGAACGTGGTGTTCAACGGTATGTTTGATCGCCTGCTGATGCGCTGGGCGATCGTGCACAACGCCTGGGTCCGCGTGGTGCATGCGCTGTTGTTCGAAGGCGGTCTGGTCGCCCTCGGCGTGCCACTGATCGCCTGGTGGCTGAATGTCAGCCTGTGGCAAGCGTTCGTGCTGGATATCGGTGTGTTGCTGTTCTTCCTGCCGTACACCTACGTCTACCACTGGATGTATGACGTGGTTCGGGAGCGGATGCTGGTGACTCGTGAGGTTTGTTGAGTCGTGTTTGAACCGGTTTTTGTGGCGAGGGGGCCCGTTGGCTTAGAGATCTGAAACCGGTCCTTGTGGGAGCGAGCCTGCTCGCGATGGCGGCGTGTCAGTCAACATCATTGCTGAATGTCAGACCGCTTTCGCGAGCAGGCTCGCTCCCACAGGTTTTGCACCAGATTCCAGGACTTTGGATCAGACGTGGAAGTAACCCACGCACGAATCGAACGGCAGGCGCTTGAGTTCGATCTTGTTCAGGTCGAGCACTTCACGCAGGGCCTTGGTTTCGCCCGGGAAGTTGCGGTAGGCGACTTCGTCGAGCACCACGATCGCGCCTTTGGGCATGTACGGCAGGAAGGTTTCCAGCGCGACTTTGGTCGATTCGTACAGGTCGGTGTCGAGGATCAGCATGGCCACGACCAGGTCCGGACGGGTCTTGACCCACTCCGGCACGGTCTTGACGATATCGCCCTTGACCAGTTCGCAACGCGGAATGCGGTTGACCGGGCGCAACAGGTCGTTGGCGTCGATCATGTCCTGGATCAGCGACTGGTCGGTGTCGGCGAACATGGTCTCGTTGACGTCGGCCGGGTCTTCTTTCTTGTCGATGCTCTGGAAGCCTTCGAAGGTGTCGAAACCCACGATCGAGCGGTTGATCGCATACGGTTCGAGGATCATCGACAGGTGCATGTAGAGCATCAACGAGTTGCCCTTGTACACGCCACACTCAATGATCGCGCCCGGCACTTCTGCGACCTTCTTGAACAGTTCCATACGCGACAATGCGGCGGTCACGCCAATGCGGTTGGCGAAGACGAACGGAGCGTCGGCCACGTATTCGGCATCGACCCGTTTCAGGACGTTGGTGCGGGTTTCGTTGTACTGGGCCTCGGCGGGCGTGATGCGACGCTTGGTCATTGCGGGATTCCTCGGAAATTCGAAAAGTCGTGGACGTGGAAGTAGTCTTTGAAACCGGCGCCGACATCCGGGCAGGCGCTGTCGACGTTGATCGCGCCGCGCTGCTGCTTGAGGTCGTCGAGGTGCATCAGGCGAAAGTCCACACTGAAGCGGGTGTGTTGCGTGTAATTGGGCACGGTGCCGTGCAGGTGCGAACCCGAGAACACCAGCATCTCGGCGGTGTTGCCGGCAATGCGCAGTTCAGAGGCGCTGTTGATCGCTTCGGTGGGCACCGGGTGCTGGCGCGCCTCTTCCTTGACGTTGTCCTTGGCGCGCTGGCGTTGCACGTCGATCCAGTCAGACAGGCTCCACTGCGCCGAGGTGTTTTTCACCGGGACGTCGAAGTAGGCCGGGTTGATCATCATGGTCTGCTCAGGCTGGATCGTGTAGACCGGCATCCAGGTATTGATCTGGCAGTCGACACCGCCGTACCAGGTATCGCGATGGGGCTTGTAGGCGTAGCTGACGCCAGCGTGCAGGTAGTCGTAGTTGGGCACGACGCGGATGCGCGGTACGTCGAAAATGAACTCCTGCGCAGCGCCACCGATTTCGTCGGTGAAGCTGCGGATCAGCTCCTTGGCACGCAGGCTGTTGGTGAACTGGCCCTTGAGGCGAGTCACCAGCACCACGAACTCTTCCACCGGCATCAGTGTGTGCAGCGCCTGGTGATTGGTCTCGCCATCGAAGGCGGCGGTGATGCTTTCCTGGGCAAAGGCACAGAGTTCCTTTGCCGCGTTCAGTTCGGTGTTGAGGAAGATGTCGCCAGCGTAGATCGCACTTCTGAAATCAGCGTGCTTGTGCAACTGATTGATGAATAAGTTCACGGTTCTCACCCAGGAATACTTTGGCTCTCATAAGAGTCGGCAACAGACTGACAAACTGAAGCGCCATCCTCGAACGAAGCGATCAATACCTTGATTTGGCGATGAAATGCGCGGCTTTGCGCCGGGCTGAAAGCAAACATCCCGCCGCGATTGCTCGCGGCGGGATGTGAGTACCGGCGGGAGTGATCAGAACAGTTGGGTGAACAACCAGTACAGGCTACCCGACAGCAGGATCGCCGCCGGTAGGGTCAGCACCCAGGCCATCAGCAGGTTGCGGATGGTCTTCATCTGCAAGCCGCCGCCGTTGGCGACCATGGTTCCGGCCACGCCCGAGGACAATACGTGAGTGGTCGACACCGGCAGGCCGAACATGTCGGCGGCGCCGATGGTCAGCATCGCCACGGTTTCTGCCGAGGCGCCTTGGGCGTAGGTCAGGTGGGTCTTGCCGATTTTCTCGCCGACGGTCACCACGATGCGCTTCCAGCCGACCATGGTGCCCAGGCCGAGGGCGATGGCCACGGCGATCTTCACCCACAACGGAATGAACCGCGTGGAGTTGTCGATCTGTTGCTTGAACAGTTGCAGCTTGCCATTGGTGTCGGCGTCGAAATTACCGACCTTGTTCTTGTCCATCAGGCGAATGGTTTCGCTGCTCAAGTACATGTCGTTACGCACGTTGCCCACGGCCTCGGCCGGGACTTTCGATAGCGAGCCATAACCCTTGACCTGGGCGCCGATGCTACCGGTCAGCGCAGCCAGCGCTGGCACCAGTTGCGGGGTGGCTTCCTTGCTGCGCACGTATTCGGACAGCACTGCGCGTGGGTCGGCGGGGGCCGGTAGCGGTGCCGCCTTGACCAGCGCTTGCTGGGTCACTTCGGCGACGGCCGCGAACTGCAAGGCTTGATCGGCCGGCATGGTGCGGTTCAGTGCGTAGGCCATTGGCAGCGTGCCCACCAGAATCAGCATGATCAGGCCCATGCCTTTCTGGCCGTCGTTCGAGCCGTGGGCAAACGACACGCCGGTGCAGGTCACGATCAACAGGCCGCGAATCCACCACGGCGGCGGGGTCTCGCCCTTTGGCTCCTTGTACAGCGCACGATTCTTGACGAACGCGCGCAGGGCCAGCAACAGCAGCGCCGCGAAGCCGAAGCCCACCAGTGGCGAGAGCAGCAGCGCGTAACCGATCTTGGTGGCCTGGGCCCAGTCCACACCGCTGGTGCCGTCGTGGCCGTGCATCAGGGCGTTGGCCACGCCGACCCCGATGATCGAACCGATCAGGGTGTGCGAGGACGACGCCGGCAGCCCCAGCCACCAGGTGCCGAGGTTCCACAGGATCGCGGCGATCAGCAGGGCGAAGATCATCGCGAAACCGGCGGACGAACCGACTTGCAGGATCAGCTCCACCGGCAGCAGGGCGATAATGCCGAATGCCACCGCGCCGCTGGACAGCAGCACCCCGAGGAAGTTGAAGAAACCGGACCAGACCACCGCAACGTTCGGCGGCAGCGAGTTGGTGTAAATCACCGTGGCCACTGCGTTGGCGGTGTCATGGAAGCCGTTGACGAACTCAAAGCCCAGGGCAATCAAAAGCGCCACGCCCAACAGCAGGAACGGCGTCCAGGTGGTCACCACCGTGCCGAGTTCGTTCATGTCGTGCATCAGGCTGTAAGCGGTAAACAACAAGCCGATGGCCAGCACGGCGAAAAACACCACGATGGTGAGCAGGCCGGGTTTTTTGTCGAATTGCGGTTTGGCGCTACTGGCGGGGGTGGCGGTGAAGGAGGGCGTAGCCATCACTGACATTCCTGAGGAGGGAGGTGTATCAGTGATAATCGTTGCCAATTGTTACAGGGAGACTGCTCTGGATCAGTGTTTGGGGGATTTGCGGGCCGTTGATCTGAAATCACCGGTCTTTGAAGGTGAACCCTGTGGGAGCGGGCTTGCTCGCGAAGGCGGTGCGTCATTCAACATTGATA